>SBBL01000033.1 GCA_005239745.1 Candidatus Troglogloeales bacterium
CACACCGGTTAGATGTCGTAATAGAGGAAAAACTCGTAGGGGTGAGGACGGAGACGCAAAGGGTCAATCTCCTTTTCACGCTTGTACGTGACCCACGTTTGCAATAGCTCTTCGGTAAAGACACCGCCCTTCAGGAGAAAGGCATTATCCGCTTCCAAAGCGGCCAGTGATTGGTCTAAGCTGCCCGGCATCGTGGGAATCTTTGCCGCCTCTGCCTCCGTCAGTGCATAGAGATTCTGGTCAACAGACGGTCCAGGATCAATCTTGTTCTCAATGCCGTCTAGCCCTGCCATCAGCATGGCGGAAAACGCAAAATAAGGGTTGCAAGCGGGATCTGGGAACCGCACCTCAATACGTTTTGCTTTTGGGCTTTGGGAATACATAGGGATACGAATAGACGCGCTCCGGTTGCGACTAGAGTAGGCCAAGTTCACCGGTGCCTCAAACCCCGGAGTCAGGCGCTTGTACGAGTTGGTGATCGGGTTGGTAAATGCTGCAATGGCATGCGCGTGTTTCAATATTCCGCCAATGTAGTACAGACACATCTGGCTGACACCGGCATACTTGTCACCGGCAAATAGTGGCTGCCCGTTCTTCCAAATGCTTTGATGTGTGTGCATGCCCGAACCATTATCGCCAAAAAGCGGCTTAGGCATGAAGGTAACCGTCTTGCCATGACGCTTCGCGACATTTTTGACAATATATTTGTAGAGCATTAGCTGATCTGCCATCTTCAGGAGAGAAGAAAATCGCATATCAATCTCGGCTTGTCCGGCCGTGGCCACCTCGTGGTGCTCTTTCTCTACCACAATGCCTGCCCGCTCCATGGTTCTCACCATTTCAGCCCGGATGTCTTCCTGGGTATCTACCGGAGGGACTGGGAAATAACCCTCCTTATGACGGGGTCTGTTGCCCAGCCCTTCTCGTCCGGCGTTCCATACGCCTTCTTCCGAATCAATGAAGTAATACCCGGAATAACTGTTTTGGTCAAAGCGAACGCTATCGAAGATAAAAAACTCCGCCTCTGGACCAAAATATGCCGTGTCACCGACGCCGAGCGACTTCAGATAAGCCTCCGCCTTTATCGCTATATAACGCGGATCCTTCGAATAGGGACTATTCAAGACCGGGTCCTGAATACTACAGACGACGGACAACGTTGGAACCTTGGTAAAGGGATCCATGATAGCCGTATCCGGGTCCGGGATGGCAAGCATGTCACTGTCGTTAATCGCCTGCCAACCACGAATGGATGAGCCGTCAAACCCGGAGCCTTCCTTAAAAGTCTCCTCTGTGAACTCGGAGATAGGCACGGCAAAGTGCTGCCACGTGCCGGGCAGATCAATAAACTTAAAGTCAACCATTTCCGCTTTGTTTTGTTTTGCAAACTCCAACACTTCCTTGGGCGTCATCTTCTCCTCCATGTAGACAGATTCGGCGCTACCGGTACTGCAAGGGACGGGGCATCGTACACCCCCCGACACGAGATTGCAAGCGCCTTGGAAAATAACAACTATCTTGTTATAGAAACATCTCCGGGTTCCGGCTTAAAGTCTGCCGGAATGACGGCGCGGTGTTGCTTTGAACCCGGATTGTCTAGAGGCCGCCGTTAGAACGTCACTCATATCGTTTGCAAAAACAAACTTAAGTCCCTTCTGAACGTGTGGCGGAATTTCATCCAGGTCTTTTTCATTTTGTTTAGGTAGGACGATAATTTTCATGCCGGCACGCTTGGCCGCTAATACTTTCTCTTTCAAACCCCCGATCTGTAATACGCGGCCACGCAGGGTCACTTCTCCCGTCATGGCAACGTCTCGGCGCACGGGCACTCCCGTCAGTAGAGACGCAAGCGCGGTTGCCATCGTAATCCCCGCGGACGGCCCGTCCTTTGGAATTGCCCCGGAAGGCACATGAATATGGATATCATTTTCGGAGAATGGATTGGGTGAAATACCGAGCGCCTTTTCATTGGACCGAATATACGACAGAGCGGCTTGTGCCGATTCCTTCATAACGTCGCCCAAATTCCCGGTAAGCGACAACCCACCTTTCCCACGCATCATGGTAGCTTCAACGCGAATAATGTCACCCCCGGTGGGCGTCCACGCGAGACCGGTTGCGATCCCAACCGTATCCTTTTCTACCGCTGCCTCGGGCTGAAATTTTGAAGTCCCCAGAAAGTTACCCACGTTGGCCCCGGTGATGACCTGCCGACCCAACGCCCCTTCCACAATTTTGCGCGCCGTCTTTCGCATGATATGCGCGATTTCCCTCTCTAGGTTTCGAACCCCTGCCTCCCGCGTGTAATGCGCGATAATCTTTCGGATGCCCGCATTGTCAAAGCGTACCTGAGCGGGCAAAACCCCGTGTTCGGCCATTTGTTGAGGGATGAGAAACTGACGGGCAATGGCCACCTTCTCTTCCAGCGTATAGCCGGAGAGATGGATGATCTCCATACGATCTTTCAACGGTGTAGGAATCGGATCAATCTGGTTGGCCGTGGTAATAAACATCACTTTGGACAAGTCAAACGGCAATCCCAGATAATGATCAGAGAAGGCGTGGTTCTGCTTCGGATCGAGCACTTCCAGTAGCGCAGAGGAAGGATCACCACGAAAGTCGGTGCCTACCTTGTCAATTTCATCCAACATGAAGATGGGGTTTTTGGTCCCCGCCTGCTTGATGCCCTGGATAATCCTTCCGGGCAAGGCCCCGATATAAGTGCGTCTGTGGCCGCGGATTTCCGCCTCGTCGTGCACCCCCCCCAACGATACCAAGACAAACTCCCTTCCCATGGCCCGTGCAATCGAACGCCCAAGAGACGTCTTTCCAACCCCCGGTGGACCGACAAAGCAAAGGATCGGGCCTTTCATCGTTTTCTTAATGCTACACACGGCCAGATATTCAACAATCCGCTCTTTAACCTTGTCTAGGCCATAGTGGTCTTCATTAAGGACCTTCTCCGCCAGTGCCAGATCTAATTTATCCTGTGTCTCCTTGCTCCACGGCATCTCGATGAGCCATTCCAGGTAGGTGCGTATATTGGCCGTCTCCGCGGAGTCAGGGTGCATCTTCTCCATCCGCTTGACCTGCTTCTCTGCCTCTTCTTCCACCTTCTTAGGCATGGACGCCGCGGCAATCTTTTCCCGAAACTCTTTAGATTCTAAAGATCGCTCATCACCGTCATTGAGTTCTTTTTGAATGGCTTTCATCTGCTCTCTAAGAAAGTATTCCCTCTGGCTCTTATCAATCTCCCCTTTGGCTTCAACCTGAATTTCTTGCTGCATGGTGAGAATGTCAATCTCTTTCGCCATGAAACTGCTGACCTTCTTAAGACGTGCCACGGGGTCTACAGTCTCAAGCAGGTCCTGCGCCGCTTCCATGGTTAATCCAAGATGTTGCGCAATCAGGTCGGAAAGTCGGCTGGGGTCTTCCATGTGCTCGATAACGGGAATGGCCTTGGTGACGGGAAATCGCCCAAAAGAGATAATCCGCTCTATCTGTCCTCTGACCAAACGGATTAAAGCATGGAGCTCTATGTCGGGAAGGGTCACTTTCGGCTCATCCCACTTCTGTAGCCTGACGGTATAGAAAGGAACCGATTGAAGATAGGAGACGATTTTAGCCTTTACCATGCCCTGAAGCAGCAGTTTAATCCGACCATCCGAGAGCGTTATCATGCGCATGACGGTGGCGATCGTTCCCGTGGTATAGATTTCAGACGGTTGCGGAGACTCCGTTGAAGAAACCTTCTGCGATGCCAACATCACCAACCGACTGTGTTCCATTGCGAACCGAACCGCATGGATAGAGCTTTCACGTCCGACGAAAAGGGGAACTACCATGTTTGGGAAAACAACAATGTCACGCACGGGGAGCAGCGGTAGCGTGTCCGGTACTTCAGGGCGGTCAAGGGGAACAGCGAGCGTAGCGTCCGACATTAATGTCCTAATCGAGTTGTTTGAGGTAAGTACGAAGCGTCTGGCCTACCTGTGGATCGGAAAGCCCCAGCGCAACGGTAGCCTTTAAGAAACCGGCCTTGTCCCCGGCATCAAATCGCTCTCCTTCAAGACAAACCCCATATACCGGCATCCGCCCCGCAAGGGCTTTGAGGGCATCAGTTAGCTGAATTTCATTCCCTACCCCTGACGTTGTTTTCTCTAACTGAGCAAAGATAGTATGGGGCAAGATATATCTCCCTACCACTGAAAGGTTCGAGGGTGCGTCCTCCAGGGACGGCTTTTCTACCATACCTTTGATCCGATACAAAGTCTGGGTTATCTGCTTCGCATCCACAATGCCATACTGGGAAACCGCGGCCTGCTCGACCGCTTGAAGGCCGACCATTGGGCCGGGACGTATTTGGTAAAGATTGAGCATCTGTTGTAGTGCGGAAACGGGCGCGTGTAAAATCTCATCGGCCAGCAATACCACAAAGTCCTCACCGTCAATCAAAGGCTTTGCGCAAAGCACTGCGTGCCCAAGCCCGCGCGCCTCCTGTTGGCGGACATAGCAAAAAGTCGCCATCTCCGATATCTCACGCAACTTAGGCAACAGGTGCGCCTTATTCGCCCTCTGCAGCATCACCTCCAGTTCAAAGGAGACATCAAAGTGATCTTCAATCGTGCGTTTATTGCGCCCAGTAACAAAGACAATTTGGTTAATCCCGGCAGACACCGCTTCTTCAACCGCGTACTGAACAAGCGGTTTATCCACAATGGGAAGCATTTCTTTGGGCAAGCTTTTTGTGGCAGGTAAGAACCGTGTCCCTAACCCGGCAACCGGAATAACGGCCTTTCTTATCTGCTTTGCGGCACGCGTCAATATCCTAACTCCTTGAACACCGGGAGTGTGCCCGTTGCACACCTTGCCCACCGTCATTATACATCAGATGCAGCCGCTTCAATCAACCGATTGCCGACTACAAGCCTGTTCCGGCCTTGTTATCCCATGCGTTTTTTTTGATAGCGATACCTTAGGACGGCCGCGATGCCGTTCATCAAAAATGTCATACCCAGCAGAACGACAATGGCGGCGGCCGCATTGATAGAAAAGGCCTGTTGCGGGCGCGAAACCCAGCCAAAAATCTGAATCGGCAAAACCGTAAACGGGCTGAACAGACCGGCCGTGTTAAGATACGGCGGCGCCGGGGAAAAGGGGGGAACCGGAAGAAATGTAATATAGGCAAGCGCACCCATCGCCATCATCGGCGCTGCCTCCCCAATGGCGCGGGACAGGGCTAAAATAACCCCTGTTAAAATACCGGGCGTGGCGGCCGGCAAGGTTTGATGCCAAAGGGTTTGCCACTGACTCGCCCCCAGCGCGAAGGACGCTTCCCGAAGCGAGCCCGGAACTGCGTGGATGGCTTCCCGTGTGGAGAGGATAATCATCGGGAGGATCAGAGTGGCCATTGTCATTGCACCGGCTAGGATACTACGGGTTAAGTCCATCCCGCGGACAAAGACGGCAACCCCAAAAAGCCCGTAGATAATGGAAGGCACTCCGGCAAGATTGGCAATGTTCAACTCAATAAAATGGGTCCATCTGTTCTTGCCGGCATATTCTTCTAGAAAAGAGGCTGCGGCAATGCCGATGGGAACGGCAATCATGCCGGTGAGCACAATAATCCAAAGTGTGCCTACCCACGCCACCAAAATGCCTGACTTTTGCGGATGTCTGGATGAGACACCGGTCAAAAATGCCCAATCCAGTCGCGCAAGTCCCGTGCGTCCAACGTCAAACAGCAAAAAAAGCAGAACGAAAAAACCCGTCACCGTACAAACCAATCCAACGACTGAAAAGAGCCGATCTAAAAAGCCGTTGATCGTTCGTGCACGTCGCGAGCCGCTTCCCGGTCTCAAGCGTAGGTCTCCCGAAAGCGCTGCTTTAATAAGAAACTCATAATATTTAATACAAACGTGACGATGAACAGGGCAATCGCCACCGCAAAAATGGTGTTATATTCCAGTGTCCCTACCGGTATATCCCCCATGCTGACCTGCGCGATATACGTCGTGATGGTTTGGATCGGGACCAGCGGATTCATCGTTAGGGTGGGACGCAGGCCGGCGGCAATCGTTACAATCATCGTTTCTCCGATGGCCCTCGACATACTCAGAATGAAAGAAGCAGCCACTCCGGAAAGGGCCGCCGGCAGGACGATTTTGACGGCCACCTGAAACCGCGTAGAACCGAGGGCATAGCCCCCCTCACGTAATCCTCTAGGAACGGAGCGCATAGCGTCTTCACTGAGTGATGCGACCATCGGGATAATCATGATCCCCATGACGATCCCAGGGCTTAAGGCGTTGAAACTTGCCAGCGTGGGGATCCACCGCTTGAGGAAGGGGGTGACAAAAAGCAGGGCGAAATAGCCGTAGACGACCGTGGGTACCGCCGCCAACATCTCTAAGGCGGATTTGGCAACCGTTGCCATCGTCGTGGGCACATACTCACTGAGATAAATGGCCGTGATCAGCCCCATCGGCAGCGCTACGGCCATCGCGATCGCGGTTGTCAGGAGCGTTCCGGACAAAAGGGGAAGAATCCCATAGTGTTTTTCATAAAAGAGGGGCGTCCATGTCGTCTCCGTTAGAAACTGCAACAATGGGACTTCCCTAAAAAACGGCATTCCCTCAATAGCAAGCGTCAGAACCGTGCCAAGCGTAATAAAGACCGAAAGGGCTGCACAGAGCAGCAACCCCCCTTCAATCAGTTTCTCTCTGACTTTTTGTAGGGAATGGGTCTTTCGTAAATGAAACCGGTTGTCGGGCCGTCTACGCCCGTCCTGGGCCTGCAAGAAATAGGTGTTAGGCATACGTTTACTTAAAGTTCTTGGGACGGTTGTCGGTCACGCCGTTCAAGCACCTTTGTAGGCGCATCGGCTGACTGCCCATTCTACGGTTAGTTCCTCATGAATTGCAACGAGGACGACGGGGCCTCCTAACTATAGTAGCTTGCCAAGTGATCACTGAACTGCTTACAGTGACGGCACCCGCTATTTGACAAGGGAAGTAGACCATGAAACGGATCATCATTATTGGCGGCGGCATTACCGGTCTTTCCACTGCCTATTTCCTCCAAACACTCGCCAAAGGTAATCCGAACGGGGAGCCTCTTCACCTCACGCTGATGGAGGCTTCCCCTACGTTAGGGGGTAAGATTGCCACAAAGCAGAGGGACGGTTTTACCATTGAAGGGGGGCCTGACGCGTTCATTACACAAAAGCCGTGGGGGGTTGATCTCTGTAGACGGATCGCTATGGGGGATAAGTTCGTTCAGACCAATCCTGCAGAAAAGGCCGTTTATGTCCTCTCCGGGGGACGGCTCTTGCCTTATCCGGAGGATTTTAATCTGATTGTGCCAAGACGGTGGTTGCCGTTTATCAAAAGCCCGCTAATATCACTTAAGGGAAAGGTGCGGATGGGGATGGAGATGTTCATCCCCCGTCGCCCATGGAGCCAAGAGAGGACGGAGGATGAAACCATTGGCGCGTTTGTTCGGAGACGATTGGGGGAAGAAGCACTTGCTATATTTGCGCAACCCGTCTTAGCCGGGATTTACGCGGGCGATGCCGAACGACTTAGCCTACGTGCGACCTTCCCACAATTTGCCGAAATGGAAGACATGCACCGAAGCCTCTTGCTCGCAGCCCGTCGGACAAATACGAACGATACGAACCATCGTCATGCGTTGACCACCTTTGTTACGCTTCGTGGCGGCATGATAACCCTCGTTGATACCCTTGCAAGAAAATTAGAGGGTACCACCATCCGCACGGGACACGCTGTAGACGCCGTGATCCCGAGACCTAGCGGCTATGATGTTGTGACAAATGGTAGGATACAGCATGCCGATGCGGTGATCCTGACCGTTTCGGCAAAGGCCGCGGCACGGTGGATGGGTTCATGGGACAATGGATTAGGGGATAGGGCCCTTGCAATGCTGCTCCAAGAAATAGAGTATACTTCTACGGCTACCGTTTCTCTGGGATTCAAGCGCGCGGAGGTTTCGCATCCGTTGAACGGTTTTGGGGTCGTTGTGCCAAGACGAGAACAAGAGCAGTTTTTAGCCATGACGTGGAGCTCAACCAAGTTTCCGGAAAGGGCGCCTGACGATTCCGTCCTTATTCGATTTTTTCTAGGTGGGCCCGCACAGGCCCGGACGCCAACTACGAACGCGGCGACGTCTGTGTGCGTAACGACACCTACGGTAGAAGGGGTGGGCCCCCTCGCCCATTGCGACGACCAGACGCTTGTCAAAATCGCACGAGAGGCTTGTGGACGGATATTGGGCATCCATGGAATGCCGGTGATCTCAGAAGTGTTCCGTTTTATAGACGCCAATCCGCAATATTATGTCGGCCATCGTGATCGGGTTGCCGCCATTGAAAGACGCGCCGGGCTTTATCCGGGGATTTATTTTGCCGGGTCGTCGTACCGTGGTCTTGGCATACCAGACTGTATCCGTCAAGGGGAAGAGACGGCACGTCGGGTGATACGAGACTTCACCGCAGTACGTTTGCAAGAATCAACCCTGGACACGATCGTTGAATGAGGAAGGAGGGTCAACGCTTTTTTCTAACGCTTCTCGTCGTTAGTACGGGACTGATCCTTTTGATGTTTGCCTTTTTTTTTAAGGGCAAAGAGATTGCCATTTTTACCTTCCAAAAGTTTGTTATCAATAAAGCGTTCGTCGCACTACTACCGCGCGAATATACCCTTGAAGAGGCAGAGAGAATTAGAAAGCGGGTCTATACTTTTTATGACGATGCAAGGACCGGTGCGGTAGAGGATAAAGCAGTTCTTCAGGTAAGCCTTAGGATTCAGGCCATCATGGCAGACGATAAAATGACCCACGAAGAGGTTCTGTCGTTGACTGACATGATTGCAGAACGGACTCCCACTTCTAGATAAGGGCATCTCTGTATATATTCCGGTACCTACGTGCAGTAGCCCCTGCATTCGGGCCGCTCGCGACGGTTTTAGAGGTACCCAAGGGGCCCCCTTCGCCATGTGCCAGGCAGAAGGGTAAATGGCGGAAGGCCCGCATATTGCCCGGACTGAAGGCGGTGGTCATACCAAACTTCTAACCGGTTAGCGGCCTTTCCCGTAAATCCGTCGCTTGCGACGACCGCCCCGTAAACGGTAAAGCGGTTATGGATATCTATCTCTCCCTGAACATATAGCAGTCCTTTCAGATGGACATCGTCAAGCCACACGGGTTGTGGGTTATCCACCGGCCATGGGGGCGATTCCACAAGAATCGTCTCTCCTTTCCCACCGCCTGTAATGCGTACATCACCGGCCACATAGAAATAGCCGCTATAGTACCCATCACCGATTACCAGTGGCTTCTTTGTTTTCTCGGGAATATCAATCCAGATCAATGGTGTCTTGTGATCAGGCAGTGGTTTTGCAAAAAGCTCACTGAAGGTTCTGCTGATGCCATCCCGTACTAACAGACCCTCAGGGGAAAGTCGGTAGTAGGTTCCGTGCCGTTTTGCGTAATCAATTAAAAATGCCTTTGGGATGGCGTCGGGAGAGGCTCCTGCCTCACGTACATGGACATTATCCGGATAACCGGTTGCGCCGATTGCATCGTGTTCTATGGCCACCGTCATCCAGTGATCTTCATTGGTACCGGACTGGCTATAGGGCTTCCCCGTCGGCATCGCGTTGCCCTTGAGCGGTATCCACGTCGGGTTGCCCATCCGTGCGGATTCTGTATAGCGTATGTCTCCCCAGTGTGCCCATATCGGTTGTTCCGACTCCAGCCGTCCCCTTCCCGATATGGCCGCTGTAATCGAAGCCTGTAAGCGTGTGAGTGTTACCGACACGGTACTACTTCCGCCGGAACCACTGACTTGGGCGCTGACGACACACACGCCATCCGGATGGGGCGATTGATAAAACCAAATAGAGAAAAGACCTGAACCACCCAATTCCTTGAATGGATCAAATGACTGCAAGTTGCCGTTGGATGGGCCGTTTTGCCACTGCCAATCGGGTTGCGCCTCGCTACCTACACAGGAGGTGGTTTGAAGCGATGTAAAAAAGTTCGGGTCCGGTGAATGTGCCGGATCAGTAGCCCAGGCCAACGCCATTGTAACCCCTGACTCGGCAAGATACGAAATGGCGTTACTGCGGCCGTCGTAGGAGGAGATCATCTGTTCTGTTGTAGAGACTTTGAACGCCATGAGTGAAAGACCGCTTAGGAGGGCAAGCCCCATCATCGTTATATAGATCGCTGCCCCATGTTGCGAGAGTCTCTTCTCCACAGAAATCTCCGCCTGCCTGTCAATTCTCAGGGGTTATAATGGGAATAACGAAACGGAACAAGATGGAGAATTCCGCAAGGGGAAGGGAGGGGGTATGAGGATTCTTAAGCACAGCACAGCACCCCAAGAGCCTGCTCTTGGGGCCCCCGCGCAACGTACTGGGGCCCCCAAAACAATGTTTGAATGTTTTGGGGTGGGCAGCAGTTTGGACGTGCAGTAGGTTTTTAGAGGTGCCCTGAACATGATCAAGGAGTTGATTAAAGTGGCTTCTCTCCCTCTTGAAGAGGGTGGCAACGATGACGATGATAGTGATAGCGATGGAGGAAAGGTAAAGAAGCGGATTGCCTTAGCCGTGAACCCAGTGACCGATGAAGCCGTTTTGATTGGGATTCTGGATAAGGGCCTGAATATCCTCACGCTTTGGCAGCTTCCCCACCACGTGCCAATTCTTACAGAGATTTCCCCCACGGAGGCCGATGCGGGTTCCCCTGAAGGGTACCCCTAAAATCCAAACCATGCCATTCCCCGTATGATTCCTTCCTTACCAACGGCCCATAGCAAGATAAAGTAGGCCCATGCTAGCACGCCCATAAGATACCCAAGGGCAATGGCGACGCCGTCCTCCTCCATGTTGCCGGCGGCGACAAGTGCGATTGCCGTCGCCGGCAACATGTTGGCAAACGGGATAGGGACAGGTAGTGCGAGGATGAAGGCGCATAACACGATAATCAGGCCGTTTACGGCGCGGAAAACTCTCCATTGCGAAAAGAACAAAAGGCGCGGGTGCAGCATCTTTTCCACCTTTATTGCAATATAGGACGCAAAGCGGATAATTTTTGAAAGCGTGCCATGGGAGATGGTTCGTTCTTTTAGTCGTTTCGGAAGCCACGGCTGTTTCCGAACGGCGATACGCAGGCCAAACAACATGAGGATGAGGCCGAAAGGGGCAGAGAGACCGGGAAGCGGAATCGGCGTACAGAACGGAAGGGCAAAGAGGATAACAAGCACGCTCATCCCGCGGCCATGCAGGATATGGATGATATCTCCAATCGTGACGTCGGCTCCATCCGCGTGATCCAGTATCCGCTTCAGATCATCGGAGAGGCGGACGGCAGAGATGGGCGCGAGTGCTGTATGGGGAGGCGGCGTTTGCAAGGGCTCCATGCTACAGTAGGTACAGGGCTGCCGAGTGTAGCATGGGAGACAGTACAGGGGCAACGGACTGAAGTCTTGCCGTAGGGTTGTCGTTATGAAGATTGCCATCGCAGGGACCGGGTATGTTGGTTTGTCGAACGGGGTGTTGCTCTCACAGCACCACGAGGTGGTCGCACTGGACATCGTTCCTGGAAAAGTGGCGATGCTCAACCGCAAGGAATCACCTATTATAGACGCCGAGCTGCAGGACTATCTCAAGAATAAGCCGCTTCATTTCCGCGCCACGCTTGACCCTAACGATGCCTATAAAAGCGCGGACTACGTTATCATCGCCACCCCCACCGACTACAATCCTGAAAGAAACATCTTTGACACCCAGTCAATCGAGGCCGTCATCCGGGATGTCATGACCCTTCACCCCCGGGCCGTGATGGTGATCAAATCCACCGTTCCCGTGGGATTTACCCTCAAAACCCGTCAACGCTTAGGTTGCGACAACCTTATCTTTTCTCCCGAGTTTCTGCGTGAGGGCTGTGCCCTCTATGACAACCTGCATCCTTCCCGTATTGTCGTGGGTGAGCGCTCCGAACGCGCTCGGGTATTTGCCGATCTTTTGAAAGAGGGGGCACTCAAGAAAGATGTTCCCATTCTCTTTACCGGTCCCACCGAAGCCGAAGCGATCAAGTTGTTTGCCAATACTTACCTCGCTATGCGGGTCTCGTACTTTAATGAACTCGACACCTACGCAGCCACCCATGGGTTGGATACCCGGCAGATCATTGAAGGTGTGTGCCTCGACCCGCGCATCGGCGGCCACTACAACAACCCATCTTTTGGGTATGGGGGATACTGCCTACCCAAGGACACCAAGCAACTCCTGGCCAACTATATGGATGTTCCACAAAACCTCATTTACGCTATCGTCGCCTCTAATACCACTCGTAAAGACTTCATTGCGGATGACATCCTCAGGTACAACCCCAAAGTCGTCGGGGTCTATCGCCTGACCATGAAAAATGGGTCAGACAATTTCCGTGGCTCAAGCATCCAGGGCATTATGAAACGGCTCAAGGCTAAGGGCGTTGAAATCATTATCTATGAACCGTCTCTTAACGAAACCCAATTCTTCCACTCTCGTGTTGTTTCCGACCTTGAAGCTTTCAAGAACGAGGCCGATGTCATCATCAGCAACCGTATGTCCGTCTCACTGACTGACGTGACCCATAAAGTCTATACGCGAGATTTATTTGGTAAAGACTGATCCAACGTGCCATATCTGCAAAAGCCACCCTTGCGGAGGAATGAAGAGATGAAATCCCAGATGAAGCTTGGCGATTTCTTGATCGCTTACCTGAAGAAGGCCGGGGTCAGTCATCTGTTCGGTATTCCAGGTGATCTGGTCATCAAACTCTTTTTAAACTTTGGAAAACCGCGGGGGCTGAAAGTCATCACTTTATCCCATGAGCCGGGAGTGGGATTTGCCGCGGATGGCTACGCCCGCAGTACAGGGCGGATGGGGGTGGTCTGCGTTACCTATGGCGCAGGCGGCCACAACATGGTCAACCCGATCGCCGGTTCATTTTCTGAGAAGCTCCCGATCCTGGTTATCTCCGGAGGCCCGGGCGAAGAAGAAAGAAAACTTGGTGTTTTAATTCATCATCAAGCTAAGGAGATTGAATCGCAATATCATATTTATAAGGAAGTGACCTGTGCGGCGGCGGTGCTTTCGGATAACCGTTGCGCCGCTGACGAGATTGACGAAGTGGTTCAAACCATTATGCGAGAGAGACGTCCCGGCTACATTGAGATTCATCGAGACAGAGTTGATCGGTTGATCACGGTCCCCAACCGGTTGGTTAAATGGGACGGGCATTTTCTGTTTTCTCACTCGGATAAAGGGAAAGTGGTGGAGGCCGCACGGGATGTTTCGTCCCGATTGCAAAAGGCCAAGCGACCGATTTTACATATCGGGATAGAGGTCAACCGGTTTGGGCTTGGGAAAGAAACGATCCGGCTGGCAGAGGCGTTAGGGGTCCCGGTGTTGACCAACGTCTTGGCCAAGGGGGCCTTCCCCATGGATCACCCGCTTTCAATGGGGGTTTACGTCGGTCCGTTATCTCACCCGGCGATTAAAAAAAGGGTGGATCAGGCCGACCTGGTCTTAAGCCTTGGCACGCTTCTTACGGATATTGATCTGGGGAATAACCCCCCGACAATCCCGCGGGAGAAGTCGATCTGGGCCGTCGAGCATCGCGTTCATGTCAGCTTTCATACTTATACCCATGTCCATATCACGGATTTTATCCAGACGTTACTTCAACTGCCGCTCCTCAGTCACCGTGAAAAAGTCACCTATTATGACAACCTGCCGGAGCCTTCCCGTGGATATGAGAATGAACCGATTGATATGGTCGGCGTGGTACGAGAGGTAAATCGCTTTTTGGAGGGTCGGGATGATCTGATGGTAATCACCGAGTCCGGAGATGCTCTTTTTGCTGGGCTTGACATCAAGGTGGGCGGAAGTGGCATCTATATGGCCCAAGGGTATTATTCATCAATGGGATTCGCCGTTCCAGGGGCAATCGGGGCACAAATCGGAACGGGGCTTCGGCCCCTTGTTCTTTGCGGAGACGGCGCGTTTCAAATGACCGGTCAGGAGATCGCCCAGGCGCCGCGCCATCGCCTCACCCCGATTGTCATTTTACTCAACAATAAGGGATGGGGGATTTTTCGGCCAATTGCCGAGCAGCAGGAACTGCTCTCGCTCCCGAACTGGCCCTACGTGGATATGGCCCGTTTATGGGGCGGGGCAGGGTTTGCCGTGCAAACAGCGGTTGAATTGAGGGAAGCGTTGGCAAAGGCCGACCAAACAAGCTCGTTTGTGATCATCGAGGTCACGATCCAACCGGGCGATCTTTCTCCGATGGCCCAAAGATATATCGAGTCGTCCGGGAAAAAAGCCGGAATGGGGGAGTAAGGAAGTGGTAAAGACGGCGAGCTTGACATCTACTTGACATCTATTTGAACGTTACGCTAGGATCGCCCCGCCCCGTGTGGATTGGTGGCTTGTTGAGTGGGTTGTGGGTTTCTAACATGTGCCGTTGTATGTATGGAAGGAGAGGGGGTAATATGAAAAGACGTTTTGTTTTGGGTATGTGGGTTTTTGGCATTGCGGTCGTGACAGCCCTTTTAGAGGCGCCGTCTGTGGAAGCGCAAGAGCAGTACAATTACTGGGGGGCATCCCCGTCAATCTCGGCTAATACGCCAACGGCTTATGGTGCCACTCTGGGTCAAGTAGGTTTCGGTGCAAGCTACCAGGAAAGGACGCGTTACACAAACAAAGACGATGGGACGGCCGGTCTGGTGGTGGGTCTAGGAAACCCGTCTACTGCACTTGGGCTTGATGTTGGAGTAAGCGTTTTGGAACTTGACCCGTTTGGCAAGCGGGGATCCTTTAACGTAAAGGTTCACCGTACCTTAAGTCATGGGTTTGCGGCAGCGGCTGGGATAGAAAGCATGATGGTTTGGGGTGGTACAGATGGGGGTCGTAGCATCTATGCCGTTGTGACAAAGGAGTTCTCCGACGATAGCCGACGCTACTTTAATGCCCTCCATATGTCTGTAGGTGTAGGGAACGATAGGTTTACCTCAGAGGCGGATGCGCTCTCTCCTAATCCTGGAAGCCGTGCAGGTGTCTTTGGGAATATTGCTTTAAGCGTTGCGGCACCGTTGCGTGTCTTTACCGAATGGACCGGTCAAAACCTGAACGCGGGCATATCTATCGTCCCATTTCGGAGACTTCCACTTGTGATTACGTCCATGGCGGCGGACTTACTCGACCGTACTACCCGCGGGCCTGTGAGCTTCAATAATGGCGGTCCTGCGGGGGATGGAACACGATTTGTCGTCAGTGCTGGCACGGGTTTTAGTCTTTTTTAGGCGTTTGGGACGCCTCTTTTGAGCAAGGATAAGTGAGGATAAGTTAAGGATCGTGAGTGTTATAATTGGGGGGTGATGAAATGAAAAGTAAGGATGGATTGCTAAGAAACTTGGTTGCGTATGGAGCATGTGGGGTGTTGTTGGTCGGTGTTCCTGCGGCCGAAGCTGTTGATAATTTCTCCGACGTGTCTGGCGCGCCGGTTACGTCTGGAAGTGGCTTTGCTCCGCCTCCAGTAGTGGTGCCGCCGCCACCGCCGCCACCGCC
>SBBL01000052.1 GCA_005239745.1 Candidatus Troglogloeales bacterium
GCATGCCGTTCTCGACCCGGACATCCGCTGGTTTTCGAACTACGAAAGAAAGTCGAAGGCGTTCCGGACGAAGAAAGACCGCTCCCTGGAACTAAAGAGTATCGTCCACGAGTGCCAGCCGGGGCGGCGCAAGATCGCCGTCAAGGTGGTGGACATCTTCGGCAACGATACGATGACGATTGTGGGGGTGACGACGTGAGTGAGCAACAACATTTGAATTCAGTAAGCGACCTGGAATCTCTCATTCAGAAAAGTGGAATTCTACGGCGTTTTTCAATTCGTCATTTGGGCCTATTCGGCTCTTTTTCCAAAAACGATCGGGCAAACGATATCGATCTGCTAATCGAAGATGATATTTCTCTCGAAGACGCAATGCGCTTTAAGGAAGAGCTGGCCACTATGGTAGATAATCGCCTTGATATTATGCTGAAACGTTTTGCCAATCCAATCGTGCTCTACCGCGCAAAGAAGGAGATACATTATGTTGCGGGATAAACATAATGACCTTCTACACCTGCTGACCTTGCTGGAATCTCTGGAAAAGATTCTGGCCTTTAGTAGGGAAGCGGACAATGCCGAGTCATTCTTCCGGCTGAATGACCAATTAAATTTCAACGCGGTATTGAACCCAGATTACGCGATAGGGATCGTGAATGGGAGATCGTCGCCACCGGGTAGCCCCGATTCGATCCGGGTTGCGGCAAATCCGTATTTTGCTCAACCACCGAGCGAAACCCAATCTTCTCCATCATCCGCTTCAAAAACACCATCCCACCCCAAGGCGGGGCCCCCAAAAACAAGTTTTTGGGGTGCGAAGGGGTAACTTCCTGATTCGTATAACTTATTTCAAATTCCATCCCCACCTCCCCCCTAACGCTACGCATTAGAAAACCATACCCTATCTCCCCCCATTTTCTCTATCGCGTAATCTGGGTTGAACGGACGTGCTACGCCTGTAACACCATATTGTCAATCAATCGAAGGAAGCCGATTTTAACCGCCATGAGCAACACGGCTCGATGCTCAATCTGCAAGACCGGCCCTAACGTTTCCGGATGACAGATTGCAACATAATCAACCGTGACCGTAGATTCTGATTGTAATTTCTGACACACCGCCCCCAAAATCGTTTCGGCATTCCGCTCTCCCTTATTTTTATCTATGGACGGATGGCGTGGATAGGCGGCATAGTCTTCCTTTGGGCCAAATTGTTTTGGATTTACAAAAAGCGAAACAACAACATAATCACATTCACGTTTGGCCGCGCGCATCAACGACACATGTCCCTCGTGGAAGGCCCCCATGGTGGGCACAAAACCAACCCTCCCTTCACTCCGCGTAAAATGCGTTGAACGGCCTTTATGTGTGATCGAACAATCATGGGTTACCGCTGGGAACGATGTGAAGCCATTCCTCTCCATATTGTTTTTTCACGGTTGTTGTGGGAAGGAGAGGTTGCAGAAGCGCATGGATTGTTTCCTTAAGGACAGGATGAACGAAGAATGGCGCCACATCGTAGAGCGGAACAAGAACGAACGCGCGGGAGGCAATGGCAGGATGTGGAAGGAGAGGCTCTCCCTGTAATTGCACAACATCGTCGTAAAAAAGGATGTCTAAATCAATGGTTCGAGGCCCTTTCGGGAAGGGGACGGCCTTACCCAGTGCGTGCTCAATGGTTTGACAAAAGGACAACAGGGCAATGGGGGAAACCGACGTTTCGATCGCAACAAC
The DNA here is from genome assembly GCA_005239745.1 of Candidatus Troglogloeales bacterium. Taxonomy (GTDB): domain Bacteria; phylum Nitrospirota; class Nitrospiria; order SBBL01; family SBBL01; genus SBBL01. The sequence continues at coordinate 1,732 of SBBL01000052.1, forward strand.
GGCATTGTAAAACCAAGGCTGATCGGTGTAGTCCATGGGTTTCGTTTCGTACAGGGAGGAGAGGCGTTGAAGGCGAACGGCAGGGTGCGCCTCCATGCGGCGGATCGCTTCCTGACAGAAGGAGAGGCGATCGCCTTGATTGGACCCGATGCCGATCAAGGCTTTGACCCAGACGTCCATTTTATTACGTTCCGCAGATGCCAGCCGCTTCCATACGATGAAGGGCTTCTTTCAGGCGATCCACATCCGTAGTAAGGGTCATTCGGATGTATCCTTCCCCCTCTTTCCCAAACCCGCCCCCCGGGGTAGTCATAAGGGAGGCTCTTGAGAGCAGGGTTTCCGTCCATTGCAGAGACGTTATCCGTGAAGGGACTGGAATCCAAACATAAAAACTCGCCTCCGGGGGAACCACCTTAAAGCCCAATCGTTGAAGGCCACCGACAAGCACGTCGCGTCGTTCTTGATAAATATGACGCATGGCGATCAGAGCTTCATCCGGCAGAGAGAGCGCCGCAATGCCCGCTTCTTGAACGGCCTGAAAAACCCCGGAATCCAGATTGCTTTTAACCCGTCCCAGGGCAGAGAGAACGTCTGAATTGCCGACGGCAAAACCAATCCGCCACCCCGTCATGTTGTACGTTTTTGAAAGGGAGTGAAACTCAATGCCCACCTCCTTCGCGCCTTCCACCTCCATGAAACTCACCGGACGCCTGACATCGTAAAAGATTTCAGAATAGGCGGCATCGTGACAGATAATCACGTTGTAGGTTTTGGCAAACTCAACCACCTTTTGGAAAAATGTCCGATCGGCCACCGCGGCTGTAGGGTTGTTGGGGGAGTTGATAAAGAAAATTTTCGCTTCTCGCGCAATATCACTTGGAATAGACGCAAGGTCGGGCAAGAAATTATTCTCGGCCGTGAGAGGGACAAAATAGGATCGGCCACTGGCAAAGAGTGTGCCCGCGTGATAGACCGGATACCCGGGGCTTGTCATCAGGGCCAGGTCGCCTGGATTGATAAAGGCCTGTGGGAGATGTCCGATGCCTTCTTTAGAGCCGATAAGGGTCAACACTTCATTATCAGGCGCTAGCGCAACATTGAACCTACGCCGATACCAATGGGCAACCGCCTGTCGGAATGAAAGCATCCCTTGATAAGACGGGTAACGGTGGTTTGTAGGAACTTCTGCCGCTCGTTGAAGTTGTTCAACAATGGGCGCCGGAGTCGGTAAGTCAGGATCGCCCACGCCTAGATCAATAATATCCTTTCCCGCCCGTATAGCCTCCTGTTTCATCCGATCAATCCCTGCAAACAAATAGACTGGAAGCGATTTAATACGATTTGCAAGCATCGTCTCAATTTTCATCGTTGTCCGTTACGAAAAATAGCGTCTCTAAAAGCAGTAGGTTTTCAGAGAGGCCCAAGACCTAATACGTCCATCATACTGTAGAGCCCCGGCGGTTGAGTGGCAATCCAATTTGCCGCTATCAACGCTCCGCGTGCAAAGTTTTGGCGACTGTGGGCACGATGAATCAGTTCAATCCGCTCACCAGGGCCTGCAAAGATGCAGGTATGGTCTCCTACCACGTCCCCACCCCGCAGGCTTTGAATGCCAATCTCACCGGAGGGGCGTTCTCCCATCAACCTCTGTCGTACGAAGCGACCCTTATGTGACAACATCGTGCCCCGCACCGCGGCAATGACATTGCCCATTCCAATTGCGGTACCGCTGGGGGCGTCTTTCTTTTGTCTGTGATGCAAATCGATAATTTCAACATCATACGCATCTCCTAAAGCGGCGGTTGCAACGGCAAGCAGTTTGAACAAAACGTTCACGCCCACGCTCATATTGGGGGAAAAGAGAATAGGAATTGTTTGGGCCGCCTTTCTCAATTTATTCCGATCGGCTTCCGTAAGACCGGTTGTGCCAATGACCATCGGTTTGGCTAAAGTCTTTGCCGCTCGGGTAATGGATAGCGTACAGGCAGGTGCAGAAAAATCAATCACTACATCACAAAGAGGCACCTTGGCGTTAATATCTTTTGACACAGACACGGGCGATTTGACGTAAGCGTCACGTGTTTTTTGGTCCCACGTCTCCATCCCAATCAGTTGACCGACGTCCCGACCCACGGCCGGATGGGAAGGGGCTTCCATGGCGGCCACCAGTGTAAACCGGCCCGGGTGCGCTTCATAGATGGCGTGGAGAATGGCCCGTCCCATTCGGCCGGCGGCTCCTGTCACCATCAATCTTACAGGGAGTACGGCCGCCGTCTTGGGGGGGGAGGCGCGCTTCATGTAATCAGACCGTAAGCGCCCATGACCGAGGCCAACTTTTCACTATGTGCGTCTGACATAGCGCAGAGGGGCAGGCGGACCTCGGAACGGCACCGCCCCATTTTTGATAGGGCTTCCTTTACCGGAACGGGATTGGTTTCAAGAAAGAGCGCGGCGTGCAGAGGATAAACCTTGTCGTGCCATTTTTTGGCACCGGCATAATCCCCGCAAAGCACTGCATTCGCCATCTGTGCCATCTCTTTTGGAACGATGTTGGCGGTAACCGAGATCGTCCCCCTGCCCCCTACGGCCATGGCTGCAAATGCCGTAAAATCGTCTCCCGATAGCAGCGTGATCCGATCCCCGCACAGCGCAAGAATATCGCTGGCCTGCTGTAAGGAGCCGGTTGCCTCTTTAACGGCGACAATGTTATCAAATGCCGCCAATTGGGCAATTGTTTCAGGGAGCAGGTTGACCCCCGTCCGGCTTGGAACATTATAGACAATCAGTGGCAGGTCAACGGACTGTGCAATGGTGCGATAATGCTCATAAAGGCCTCTTTGCGTGGGACGATTGTAGTAAGGGGTAATCAGTAGTGCCCCGGACGCCCCGGCAGACTTGGCATAGCGTGTTAGAGAGATAGCCTCGTCGGTGTTATTGGAGCCGGTGCCTGCAATAACAGGCACACGACCGCCGGAGGCCTCTATGACGATAGAGATTACCCGCTGATGTTCTTCAGGGGTAAGGGTCGCCGACTCGCCGGTGGTCCCGCAAGGAGAGAGGCCGTGCGTGCCGGACGTTAAATGAAATTCGACAAGCCCACCCAGTGCCTGCTCGTCAATTTTCCCATCCGCAAACGGTGTGACAAGGGCAACAATCGAACCTTGAAACATAAGGCCGCCTAGCCTCGTGAAACGGCGGTCAGTATAGTCACCTTCACAACTTTAAGTCAACGCGCAGTAGGTTTTGATAGAGGTGCCCTTAACCGTTTCTTTTTAGGGGTGCCCTAGGGAGAGATAGTGCAATGCGGTAGGGTCGTCACGGATCAGCCCTTGCGTCTCTTTCGCCAATTCCTGCAACGCCGCCCAATTCTGTTGTGAAAAATAGATATCCATCAGTAACTTTCTAGCGCCCACATGGGCGTGACTCAGCCTGATCGCTACCTTTGCAAGCTCTGCCGCCTCTGCGGTACGTCCCTGTCTGTAAAGCCACCCCGCATAGTAATAATGGGTCTCTGGAAAGTTAGGACCGTACTGGATGGCATCCCTGAAATGCCGTTCAGCTTCCGAATGCCTCTCCATCGCGGCTTTTAGGACCCCCAAGTTTACATATAGATAAGAGTAATAGGGCGTGATCCTAAGCGCCTGCTCGAAATATTCAAGCGCCCTCTCGTATTTTCCTTGTGACATCTGGGTCAGCCCATAATTCATCAATCCACGACCGTTATTCGGACTTTTTACGGTTACGTCGTACCAAAGGGATTCGCCCGTACGCCACACTTTGTTGCGATGGTAGGTGCCAACCGCATGCGCGCCAATGACGAGAACGACCACGAGTGGGATCAGTCGAGAATAGACCCACGCCCGATGGGTCCCCGCCTCCCACTTGATGACCTGTTGCGAAAGGGCCGTGCTGACGGCAAGCATTAATCCCACATAGGGAAAGAAGACGCGATGATCGTTTAGGACCTCTGCGAGTGGAATCAGACTTGAGGTAGGCCCTAACGCTAAAAAGAACCAAAGAATACCGAATGCGATGGGTCGTGTGTTCTGTGTTTTTGAGGTCTTATAGGCAATTTTCAGCATCATCAGTATAAAGACCATACCGACGACCACTCGGTCGTCAAAAACAGAGGGAATAATTTTCCAGTCGGTATCTGCACTTAGGCCCACGGGAAGAAAAAACATATAAACATAATGCACAATGACAAAAGACTGTGTTTGCAAATATTGAAGCCGAGAGGTGCCGCCTGGAATCCACGAATCGGATGTCATGCGGTCAACAAAGAGATAGAGCAATAGACAAACCACAAACGCAGGGGCCGACTGTGCTGCGGACCGGTACCACTTTTTGCGCGCGTCGGAAGAGCACACCGAAAGTGTCCCTTCGTTTTGGAAGAGAAGGAGGTAGATGAAGAAAAGCGGCGCGAACATAACGGCGGTAGGCTTAATGAGGGCACCCACCGCGATCGGCCCCAAATAAAGGTACCATTTCCTAACCCCTGGGAAATAAAAATAAATGGCAAATGCGGCAATGACACAAAGAGTAGAGAGGGAATCAGAATTGGCCGTGATATAATTGATTGTTTCCGCATTGGCAGTATGCAGGCCGAACCCACCGGTTGCCAAAAGCGCGACAAACCGATTCCAGGGGTGGCGTTTTGCCATATTCATGAGGTAGAGATAGACGAAAAATATCAAGACACACTGCACGAGATACCCGATAAAAATTAAGAGATGGAAATAGAAGGGGTCGAGTCCGTTGCCGAGCCAATAGGCGACGGCAAACAGCGACATCAAAACCGGACGATAGGTCTGATTCGTGGGCAACGAGGTGTGTGTAGTAGCGTCTTTGAAAAAGAGCGGAATACTACGGATGTCTCGAACGTAGACGTTGTTCTCTAGCGCGTGTGAATCGTCAAAATGAAACTGGTTCTGAAAGTGATTGGAATAGGTAAGGATAAGGACAAGAAGGGCGATACCACACAAACCCGGGAAGGCAAACCGACGAAAGGACTGTGGCAGAGGTGGAAAAAGGGCGACGTCTTCAAACGTCTGGTGCGACAGTGCCTTTTCCCGCCTTGTCTGCCCCAACCGATGCTCCCAATACCCGTTTCAAATGTTCTACTACCTTCAGCGTTTATTCCGCGTCTTCTTAAGCAGCTTTCTATACTTGTGCTTGCGCATCTTTTTTCTTCGCTTCTTAACTACACGAGACACACACCCTCCTGTGTATTAACCCGCCCATGTAAACCATATGTAAGAGATGGGATAGTGACGACCACGACGAATAACGTCCTGTCCGAGCGCTTATGCAGGGTGAATACTCACCTGCTTTTTACCTCGGGAGATGCATCCAAAGACAACAACGCCCGCCTGCCTTGCGTATAGGGTATCATCCTTCCCAATGCCGACATTCAGACCTGGGTGAATCCGTGTCCCCCGTTGACGAACCAGAATACTCCCCGCAGAGACCCGTTCACCACCGAACCGCTTCACTCCCAACCGCTGCGAGTGGCTATCTCTCCCGTTTTTAGAAGAACCACCCCCTTTTTTAGTTGCCACGACCTAGCCCCCCGCCCCTTCGATACTGACAATCCTCAACTGGGTTAGCTGCTGCCGGTGTCCACGGGTCCTGCGATAATTCTTACGGCGTTTCTTCTTAAAAATGAGGGTTTTCCGCTCACGTCCCTGCTTTAGTATTTCGCCCACGACGCGAGCCTGCCCTAGGCCTTCCTTGGTCAGCACCGTCCCCTGATCGTTCCGAAAGAGCCGTATAGATGGGAACGCAATGACCTCCCCAGCATCTCCAGGACACTTTTCAACCTCGATCACATCCCCCGTCGCCACCCGGTACTGCTTACCACCGGTTTCAATCACTGCGTACACAACCCCCCCCAATCCTACACAAGGCCCCGCACTCTAGCAAGGCGCTCGACGATTTGTCAATCTGAACCCGTTAAGGTTGTGGATGACCTCTAGTCCTCAAACGGGTGGGTGCCCTCCGTCAGAGACACGTTCCAATAGAGATAATCGCGCCAACTTTGCGGTGTTGTTCTAAGGCCGATGGTTAAGGTAAGCAGAGGGCTCCAGTTTGGCTTAATCGGTTCTTTCAACAACTGCATCCTAGCCTCTTGTAGCGTGTGGCCGCTCTTTCGGCTATTGCACTTAATGCAGGCGGTCACGATATTGGTCCATGAGGTACTTCCCCCTCGGGCAAGGGGGAGCACATGGTCAAACGTCAGTTCCTCGGGCGTGAACTTTTGGCCGCAGTACTGACATTTACACTTATCTCTCGTAAAGATATTCTGTCTTGAGAACTTAATCCCCTGCCGATGCGGCTTGATTTTTATTAACAGCCTCAATACCGAAGGCAGCCGAAAAGAAATGGAAACACTCCGAACCCTTCGGTCATACTCCTCCAAGACCTCAACTTTCCCCTGATAGACAAGAGAGATCGCCCGTCTCCATGAAATAACGAGAAGCGGCTCGTATGTTGCGTTTAACAAAAGCGTACGTTCCATTGTGCCGGTATTATATCACGTTTGCGGCGCTCCCGGGCATGGCGCCTGGGAATAGCCCATCCATCAAGTTTAAGTAGGAAAAGAATCCGGCCCGTACGGCAACGGTATCTCCTCAGAGAAATAGTGACGTGACGGATACTCCGGTATGGATCCTTTTGATGGCCTCGCCAATCAAGGGTGCAACCGATAGTGTGGTGAGATTTTTGCAAACATCCGTGGTCCCGCGCGGCGGGATGGTATTGGTAACGACAATTTCGTCAATAGGGGACGCATTCAGCCGAGAGATGGCAGACCCGGAAAAAATGGGGTGGGTGCAGGCCAGAAGAACACGCGTGGCCCCTCGCGCCGACACGGCATCAGCGGCTTGCGTGATGGTACCCGCCGTGTCAACAATGTCGTCTATGAGCAAGGCGTCATGGCCGGCCACCTCTCCGATAACGTTTACCACCTTTGTTTGATTGGGGCCTTCTCGCCGCTTATCAATGATGGCAAGCTCAAGGTTTAACCGTTTTGCAAAGGCGCGCGCCCGTTCCACACCGCCGGCGTCAGGGGCAACAACGATGGTCCGGTTCGAGATCCTCCCTCTAAAGTAATTCAGCAAGACGGGTGCCGCATAGAGGTGGTCCACCGGAATATTGAAAAACCCCTGAATTTGTCCTGCATGAAGGTCAATGGTCACCACCCGCTTTGCGCCTGCCGTAACAATCAGATCGGCAATCAGTTTTGCCGTAATGGGGACACGGGGTTGATCCTTGCGATCCTGGCGTGCGTACCCATAGTAGGGAATAACCGCCGTCATATTGCTGGCAGAGGCACGTCGCAAGGCATCCATTATAATGAGAAGTTCCATGAGGTGGGTATTGATGGGATGGGCGAGCGATTGGATAACAAAAACGTCGTGAGAGCGGACGTTATCATTAATTTTGACGCGGATTTCCCCGTCGCTGAAAGTCGAGACGGTTGCGTCACCTAGAGCCACGCCAAGGTAGTCGGCCACCTCTCTGGCAAAGGCCGGATAAGCATTCCCCGTAAAAATCCGAAGACCGGCAAGATCAGACATTAGGGGGTTTCCTTGGGGCGCTCTACGTGAAGCGCCGTAAAGAAGGCGTGCTCCTCCCGCACCGCGCGCACGAGAATGTCGCTTGACTTTTTCTCCTCCAACGCATCCACTGCCTCAGAAAAATCGCTAATGTTCTCTATGGTTTTTCGGTTGATCTCCAAGATCAGATCGCCTTCTTTTAGCCCACCCACTTGGGCAACACCTCCCTGTTCTACTTTGGAGACGACCACCCCCTTTTCACCTTTTATTTTGAATTTTTGGGCAAGTTCCGGAGTGACGTCCTGTACGCCCATTCCCAGCAGCACTTCAAACCCCTCTTCAGCATCGTCGTCATCCTTACGCTTAGCAAGCGCAATCTGTAACGTTTTTTTGACACCGCCTTGCAAGATATCCACGGACGCCTTTTTGTCCGGGCTTAGAGACGCAACCAGACGCGCCAACGCCCCCGGCCCATCAACCGCTTGGCCATTAATTTTTAAGATAATATCTCCCGGACGAATTCCCGCTTTTGACGCCGGATCCCCACTGAAGACCTCGTTGACCAAAACCCCGGATCTTTCTTTAACCTGAAAGTGCCCGGCAAGTTCCGCCGTTAGCGCCTGTATACCCACCCCCAGCCATCCGCGAACCACCTTCCCTGTTTCCGACAACTGACTAACAATTTGTGTCATCATATTGGACGGGATGGCAAAACCGATACCCTGCGCAAGATTAATAATCGCCGTATTGATCCCCACCAACTCACCGTGGATGTTAAAGAGTGGGCCGCCCGAATTACCCGGATTAATAGCCGCATCGGTTTGGATGAAATCTTCATAGCGGGAAAGATTGAGGCCTTCTCTCCCAAGCGCGCTGACAATACCCACCGTTACCGTACCGTCAAGCCCTAGCGGGTTTCCGACCGCCATCACCCACTGCCCCACGCGCACTTTGGAGGAATCGCCTACGGTAACAAAGGGAAGGGCCTTTCCCGCGTCAATTTTGATAACGGCAAGGTCCGTATCGGGGTCTCTACCGATAACTTTTCCTTCATATTTCGTCTTATCCAAAAGCTGTACCGTGACCATTTTGGCCGTACCGATGACGTGGCTATTGGTCACAATGACACCGCTTTTGTCAATAATCACGCCGGAGCCCGTGCCTGGCGCAATTTCCGGCTTTTCCCCTTGCGGCGGGATGGGTGCCTCTCCATTTTTACCGGACAACGCCCCCATTTTTGCGGGAGAAATATGCACCACCATAGGCTTTACCCGATCGGCGAGGGTAACGACTGTTTTTTGAAACGCCTCCAAAAGCGCAATCCCATCCTGCGCCCATGCGGGCCGGCTTAAAAGACAAAGTACCAAAGCAATGACCACACGCTTAACCATAAGACACTTCTCCTTTTACACGAACTTATGTTAGCTTAGTTTTCGACGGCCAGAGACAATGGGAAATCTCGTCCTCGTAGCGGCTTGCCTCTTTCTCATGTTTATGGCTGCGCTTGCCCAAAAACCGCCAAAATGATAGGCGGGCGGGGTGCCGAGACGCAGAATCGAACTGCGGACACGAGGCTTTTCAGGCCTCTGCTCTACCGACTGAGCTATCTCGGCGACTGGAAGCCCGGCGGAACGTAACAAGCGGCCATACGGCTTGTCAAATCACTTTGTAATGCGATGACTGACGCTCATCCCACATTCTCCCCGGGGCTTTCCGGTGTTCCGGTAACGCGATCTTCCGTCAGTTTTATTGACGGAACACGGGGCGTACTAGAATATCGCGGCATTTCAGTCAATTCCCTTGCTACAAAAAGTAACTTTGTTGAGACGGCCTACTTACTCCTCTTCGGTGCGCTTCCTACACCTTCTCAACTAGCGACCTTCCGGCAAGATTTGGGTGAGCACCGCCGCATTAAGTATCGCATTGTTGATTTAATGAAGTGTCTGCCGGAAGGGGGACACCCGATGGACGCCTTACAAGCGGCCGTGGCGGCGCTCGGCATGTTTTATCCGGGGGTAGACGTTCAAAATCCAAAGACACAATACCTTTCAGCGGTTCGGCTCATTGCCAAGCTGCCCACCTTGGTGGCGGCGTATGCCCGCCTCAGACACGGAGATGATTACCTGCCGCCCAGAGATGATCTGACTCATTCTGAAAACTTTCTCTATATGCTAACCGGGCGTGTCCCTGACAAGGTCTTATCGGAGATTTTTGATGCCTGTCTCGTCCTCCACGCGGAACATGGTATGAACGCATCAACCTTCAGTGGATTGGTAACGGCCTCAACGCTTACCGATCCCTACACCGTCGTCTCCTCCGCCATCGGAACGTTGAAGGGACCCCTCCATGGAGGCGCCACGGAGAAGGTATTAATCATGCTAACGCATATTGGATCCGTCTCTAATGTTCGGCCATGGCTAGAGGCGCGCATCGCGGCGAAAGAAAAAATCATGGGATTCGGGCATCGTGAGTATAAGGTGAAGGACCCTCGGGCCGTGATATTGCAGCAACTGGCCGGTCGTTTATTTTCTCATTATGGGTCGTCCCCCATGTATGAGGTGGCCACCGAAGTTGAAAGAGTCAATGAAAGCCTCTTAAGTAGCAAGAACGTATACGCGAATGTTGATTTCTACTCCGGAATTCTTTATGAAAGGATGGGTATCGAACGCGATTGCTTCCCCCCCGTCTTTGCGATGGCCCGCGTGGTGGGTTGGCTTGCGCACTGGATGGAACAGGTAAAAGATAACCACCTTTTTCGTCCAACCGAAATCTATCAAGGTAAGCATGGACTGCCATACCGGCCGCCGGACGACAGAAATCTTGCAGAACTCTAAAACACGCTTCAATCAAGATACGCTTCACGTGGAATAGTGCCGCAACGTTAATTTTATGATACCATCGGCCGTGTGTGGGTCACTGTGTTTTCAGCGGGAGGTAAACATGCGTAGGGTTCGTCTGTTCTTTTTGGGGGTTGTTGTCTTTTTCGCAGCGTTAAACGGTAGTCGTCCGGCATCGGCTTCTAAGCCACTGCCTCCCGTGCCTATCCTAGAGGTTTCCGTTGAAGCGGGGCAGCTCACGGTAAAGGCCAAAAATGCGCCCATGAAAGATTTAATCCGCAAAGTTTCAGATAAAGGAAAGATAAAGACCTACGGTCAATTGCGCGCGTCTGATCAAGATAGAGCGGTCACGCTAAATCTCAACCAGGTTGCCCTGAAAGAGGGGGTAGAGCGGATACTGGCCGGGTACAGTGTCGCTTTTATCTTTGCAAAACCGGTCGCGTTGCAGGCCAACCCGCCCATCACGGAAATATGGTTCTTCCCCATAGGAGGGGCCGGGGAGGGGACGGAGTCATCCGTAACCGTTGCGTCCTTTACCGACGATACCGAGCCAAATGTAGAGACAAAATTACAGGCCATTGATAGCTTATCCGAGCAAAAAGGCGAGGCGGCCATTCCGATCCTCTTGGGCTTTCTGACGGACACCCATCGAGACGTCCGCCTCTTGGCGATCGAGACGCTTAGCGACTTTGGGTCGGCCGTCCCCTCTGAACGCTTTGCCCTCCTGACGCTGGGACACCCCGACTCCGAAACGCGTTTGGCCGCAATGGAGTCGGGTGTGCCGCTCCCACGCCATGTCATTGAGCGACACGCCCGTCAAGACGTTGACGAAGAAATCCGTGAAATTGCGAAAGATATATTAGAGGATGAGGATTCAAAAGAGACGAAGGAAGCAGGAAAGAAAGCGATAGAGAAAGAAGAGGATGCAAGTGACTTGTCTGAGAAGGGTAAGGCCGTGTTAAGCAAGTAGCAGTGAAGGTCGTTGGCCTAATGTCCGGTACCTCTGCCGATGCCGTGGATGCGGCGCTGGTAGAAATTCGGTCTTCTTCGCAGATTTCTCTTATTGCCTTTGATGTGTACCCGTACGCCAAATCACTCCAGCGGTTACTGCTTGAGGTGGCTTCCGGACGACCCGTCTCCATTGCCCTGCTTTGTCAGCTCAACTTCGATCTCGGAGCGCACTTCGCGGCGGCCGTCGTGCAAGTCGCTAAACGGGCGCGTCTGCCGTTGTCTAAAATTGCCCTAATCGGTTCGCACGGGCAAACACTTCACCATCTGCCAAACGCAAAGACGCGCTCGACGCTTCAAATAGGGGAGCCTTCCGTGATCGCCGAGCGGACGGGGATCACGACGATTGCCGATTTCAGACCGCGCGATATGGCAGCCGGAGGTGAAGGGGCGCCCCTGACCCCTTATTTTCATTTTCATTTCCTGCGGCATTCATCAAGGTCACGTGCCATCATCAACATCGGCGGAGTCAGTAACGTTACCTATTTGCGGGCGGGTGCGCCCCTCTCTGAGACATTGGCTTTTGATACCGGGCCTGGGAATACGTTGATTGACGGTGTGACCTCTGTCTTAACCCATGGACGCAAACGGATGGATACCGATGGGCGTCAGGCAGCACGGGGAAGGGTACACAAACCGCTGCTCTCGCGTCTGATGCGCCATCCCTATTTGCGCCGCACGCCACCTAAGAGTACCGGCCGGGAGGTCTTTGGTGTGACACTGCGGGAGGAAATTCTTGCTTACGCACAAAAACACGCGCTTTGCACGGACGACATTATCGCCACACTCACACGTTTTACCACCGCTTCTATTATTCAGGGCCTTAGAAAATGGATACGGGGTCCCCTTGATGAAATTTTTATTGGCGGCGGCGGCGTCTACAATAAAACGATAATGGCGCAACTGACTGAGGGTTTTTCCCCTATCCCAGTCTCTCCGTTTGACGCGATAGGCTATCCTGCCCGCGCCGTTGAGGCCATGACGTTCGCCTTTCTTGCCTACCAAACATGGCACGGAAAAACCGTCCACATGCCACAGGTCACGGGGGCAGGTCACCCTGTGCCACTAGGAAAGATCATCCCCGGACGCGGGATAAAAGGCGGGTGGTATCATTAGGGTATCTGTGATATTGTGCCGACGACCGAGCTATATTGGTGGGTTGACGGCATCCACACCGGGCTGCGCGGCGAAGGCCCGGAAGGGCAATGCCTGCTGGTGATTATCGGGGTTACGCCCGACGGCTTTCGACTTTATCTCGATTACCTTTGGGAAAAGCGTATCTATTATTTAGTTAGATATTAATAATGCGCATGAAAAAGCCATCCATACAAAGTCTATCAGTAATCGTACCGAAAAATCCTTTTGCACCAAGCAGCCTAAAGAGCAAACAGCATTGTATGTGCGCGCTGGATGTTTCGAAGCTCATGGAATGGTGGCCCGGCACACCGCATTCACCCCACCGCGATCGAGAGAAAGTTAGGGCAATTCAGCGTGCCTTGGACTGGAAGCGTGTCGCGGCGATTGCCGCATACTTGCTTCAAGAGGAAATCTTGGACGCACCAGATCGTGTCAACAAATACTTCAAGGAAATCTATCAACCGAGGAAGCATGAACCAGGCAGGGAATGGCCGCCAAAGGTTAAAAAAGTCATAGGCTTTCAACGGAGCGAACTTCCCATCTTTTCCAATGTTTTGCTCCATGTAAACGGAGCGAAAATCAAAGACATTGATATTAAAGATGAGCCTGGAGCAGCAAATCTGATTTTTGACGAGACCGATCGTAATCTGAACTTTTCTGTAATAGATGGTCAACACCGTATCAATGGAGCATACCTTGCCATTTGCATCCGACGCGAGAAGGACACCAGTGCCAGGTGGGAGATCCCGGCACAAGTATTTCTGGACTTAGACACTGCGCATGACCCGCCACGCAAACAGGCCCAAATATTTATTGACGTTAATTTCTACCAGAAGAAGGTTGACCGCTCCCTTGTTGCAGACCTGTTTCCCACCGCTCGTGGTTTGCGAGAACCCATTGACCAAAAAGAGCGGGCGCAGGATATTGGCCGTAGACTGATGCTCGAAACCGGCCCTCTGGTGGGGATGATCCAGATTCCCGGTATTCGCTATGGGATCAAAAATGTTATCGCGCTTGCTACGCTCAACAGTGCGATTGAAGACGTGTTAGACACTATGGAGAAGAACGACATTAACGGCTTGGAGATGCAGACGGAATTCCTCGCCCAATGTCTCACGGCATGGTTTTCGGCATCGGGCCGGTTTGAGAGCAAGGCGAGATCGAAGCCAATGGAACTCACCACGCAAAATGTCGCCTATCAAGGCCGCATCCTCGTTTCGGTACTGACTCTTATTCCGGCAATGCTTTTGAAGCTCAAGGAAAATAAAGTTCTTCTTGTTTCCGACAAGGCGCTGGAAATCCTAACCGATTGGCTGAAAGGTGTTGCTGAGCGAGCAAACCTTCTTGAAGGCGGCATTTTTATCGGCAAAGACAAGTTCAAAGAACGCGGTTACCTGGGAAGCGGCGGCATCGGGCGCTTTCGGGATTCACTATGGGTGGCCATGGCTGATGAGAACAGGATTGCCAACAATACAAAACCGGATGAGGTGTCGAGGCTTGCTGAGAAAAACCGTGGGCAGGTGTTTTCCAAACTCGGAAAGTGATCGCAAATGCCCACGGATACTACCGATCAACAGATTGAGGTAATGTTTAGCGGGCTTCGGCGGAAAAGCGCTACCAAGACAAGTCCAAAGCCGGGGGCTTTAGCTGAGAAATTGAGGAGCATTATAGGAAAGCCTCAAGGTGCAACGAGCACCGTTTCGATTGACTCGGCAACGCTTTCGCTTTTCGCATCGGCTTCAGTTGAGATGTGGCATCGGTCTGTGCATAGTTTTCTTGTTTCTGCCTCTCTTACAAAGGCCAGTCCCTTATGGGCTTCCGTCTCCGGTTATTATTCAAGCCATTATTCAATCCGAGCCTTCGCGCACCTTCTCGGATATTTCCAGTTGTGGAACGAGAAACGAATCATTAAAGTGGAGGCGAGTAGCCCGTACATTTGTCATGCAATTAAGAAAAATGGAGGTGATCGCGAGCACAAGTTCTACTGGAAGACTGTAAAGAATCATAACCGATTTGTAAATGACCCATTCTTTACCACGAATGACGATCAAAAACCACAATCCGATAGTGCCCATCGAAGTAAAGCAAACTACGTCGATCACATAGACCAGTTCCCAACGTTCAGGGCATTGGATGAGGCGTATCTGAAAAAGCGAGTGGAAAACATTGCGAGTATGGAACTCTTGGATGTCCCCATTCCAAACACGGAGTCGTATCCCGACACCGAGAACGTTCAGGTTATCGCTTATCATCGCATGGTCAAGTTTCGGAAATTCGTTGATGAGGTTTTGGGCGTCACAAATGCGTTTTGGAATACCCATAGAAAACCTGAAGGGTCTCCAAGCTTCCTTGACTTTCAGATCATTGAACCAAAATTTACGAGTGCATACATGGAACAGTTGTAATGAAGTACATGGGATCAAAACGTTGGATGTTGCAAAACGGACTGGGCACATTGCTTCGTATAGAGTGTGCGCGCACAAAGCGTTTTGTTGACCTCTTCGCTGGGTCAGGTGCGGTCGCTTGTTTTGTCGCACAACAAACAACCCTGCCTGTTCTGGCTTCAGACCTACAATCATTCTCAGCCATCCTCACGGGATCAATCATTGCCCGCAATAAACCACTGGATGCGGATAAAGTTTGGAGAGCATGGTTTCGGATGGCACGAAATTTTTTCCCACACATTTCAATTCCAGAGGTGGGTATCCCTACACCCGCAAAAGTTGCGGCGTGTCGGAAATGGAGCGAAGCCCGAAGAGCATGGCCGATTACATATGCTTACGGTGGTTATTACTTCAGTCCCTTGCAGGCCATGTGGATTGATGCGCTTCGTTCCGCGATTCCAGAACATCAACCGGTTCGCACGTTGGCGCTTGCGGCATTAATCTCTGCCGCCAGTCGTTGCGCCGCATCACCGGGACACACGGCGCAGCCATTTCAGCCCACAGAAACAGCAAAAAGATACCTTAATGAAGCGTGGCGTAAAGACATACTTGTACACACGCAACAGGCATTAGAAGTGATCGCGCCTCAACACGCCAGGATGAAGGGATATGCGCAGGTCGCCGACGCAAATACTATGGCAACACAGTTGCGGGTGGGAGATTTAGCGTTTATTGATCCACCGTATTCCGGAGTTCAATATAGCCGTTTCTATCACGTACTTGAGACGATTGCTATTGGCGCATCCTGTGAGGTGTCAGGCATAGGCAGATATCCAGCACGTGAGTTACGTCCACAGTCAAAGTTCAGCTTACAAACACAGTCATTAGCTGCCATGCAGAATCTTCTTAGCGCTGTTGCCGAGCACAAGGCGAACGCCATTCTGACATTTCCTGACCATGTTTGCTCAAATGGACTTTCCGGAGAAATCATTAAAGAAACGGCACGCGATCTTTTCCATATAGAAATGGAGACTGTTGACAGTAAGTTCAGCACTCTAGGGGGCACCTCTTTGGCTGGAACCGGAAAAGGCCGGGAAGCGAGACAAAAGGCGAGAGAACTAATTCTTATACTTACACCTAAAGGGTATCATCGAGAGACATGGAGGAGGTAACCTATCTTCCCAATACGGCTTGGGTGCCTCGATTCGTACTCTTGCGTGTGGGGGTGGCTATGGGGTAGAACTCCCATTAAAGTAAGTTCGAACTTTGTCCAAAAAACACCGCCAAAGTTGTCTCTTGTTCTGTGTGGGGTCCCATGACTTTGCACACATCGGAAGATCAGGAGCCACAGGAGGTTCTATCTGAAGCCGAACAGCGGTTTGAGGCGTGGCGAAAGACCGTCGGGTTGTTCCTGGGACCGATCATCGCCCTGGTCATTTACCTCCTTCCGTTGCCGGCCCTTTCCGTAAACGCCCATCGGGTGGCTGCGATCCTGTGTTGGGTGGTGGTGTACTGGATGACCGAGCCGGTCCCGATCCCGATCACCGCCCTGCTGGGGCCGGCGCTTTGCGTGGTTGTTGGCCTGGCCACCCCTAAAGAGGCGTTTACCCCTTTTGCCGCTCCGGTTATCTTTCTTTTTATCGGCAGTTTCTTTATCGCCCAAGCGATGCACGTCCACGGCCTGGATCGTCGCTTTGCACTGTGGATTCTCTCTTTGCGGGCCGTCGGAGACAGTCCCTACCGAATCCTCTTTGTCTTCGGGGCGATCACGGCCTTCATCTCGATGTGGATTTCCAACACGGCGGCTACGGCCATGATGTTTCCCATCGCCCTGGGAATATTAGGGGCACTGAAGGGGCTTCCTTCCGGACGGATGAGGGGGTACCGCACCGGACTGATGCTGATGGTGGCCTATTCCGCGTCCGTGGGGGGGATTGGAACGGTTATCGGAACGCCGCCAAACCTGATTGGCGTAGGGCTGATCGAGCAGCAAATTGGGGTGAAAATCTCATTCCTTCGATGGATGGCCTTGGGGGCCCCCCTGCTCTTGGTGATGTATCTGGTCTTGTATCTCCTGCTGGTGAGATTGCACGGGCCAAACGTCAAAAAAATCGTCGGGATCGGGGAGGTCATCCGGTTGAGACGTGAGGCGTTGGGGAAATGGACGATAGGGCAGGTCAATACCACCGTTGCCTTTCTGATCGCGGTGTTCATGTGGACGTTTCCGGGTCTGCTGGCGTTAATCTACGGGACGGACAGCGTCGCCTACAAATCGTATGATGCCCATTTCCCTGAAGGGGTAGTCGCCTTGATTGCCGCGGGCCTGCTCTTTATTCCGCTGAATCTGCGCACGTGGCAACCGACCCTCCAGTGGAAGGATGCGGCTGCCATTGACTGGGGCACCATCTTGTTATTTGGGGGTGGGCTGGCCTTGGGGGACCTCATGTTTAAGACCGGTCTGTCGGAGGCGATTGGCAAGGGTTTCGTACATTCTTTTGCCGTGGATACCCTGTGGGGGATCACCGCCCTGTCCATCCTTGCAGGTATCATCGTCAGCGAACTGGCCTCTAATACAGCCTCCGCGACCATGGTTATTCCCGTAGTGATCGCAATCGCCCAGTCTGCCGGTGTGAGCGCTCTCCCCCCGGCCCTGGGGGCCTGTTTAGGGGCTAGTTATGGCTTTATGCTCCCCGTCTCAACCCCTCCCAATGCCATTGTGTATGGTTCGGGGCTGGTGCCTATTACGCAGATGATTCGGGCCGGCTTGATTTTTGATCTACTGGGTTTTACAATTATTTGGGTTGGACTGCGAGTTCTTTGCCCTCTACTGTCCTTGCTGTGAGGCGGCGTATGTCGTCCGTGGCCAGTGCGATCGGCGCGATGGTTCTCCTAGCCCTACTATCGGTACCGGCAGAGGCTGCAATCACGTTTGATAGCGCCAGTAGCAGCACCGCCGGAAATATCGCCGTAACCACCGTCACATGGTCCCACACGGTAGGGGCAGGGGTTGATCGTATTCTGGTTGTCGGTGTGTCTCTCCACTCTCTCACAACATCGGTTTCCAGCGTCACCTACGCTGGATCCTCCCTCACCCCGATCGGTTCATTCAGTCGCGTATCCATGTGGCGACTCCTCGCTCCTCCCGTAGGCACCGCCAACATTGTGGCAACGCTTTCCCCTGCAAGCCGTCTGGTCGTAGGGGCAACCTCTTATTTTGGTGTTGACCAGACGACCCCGACGGGAGCGTTTGTTTCCGGGAGTGGGCCGGATACGGTGCCGCCATCCATCACCGTAACAAGCGCTGTAGGGGAGCTCGTTGTGGATACATTAGTTGTCCCCGGCCCTGCCGGCCTACCTGTGGTAGGTGCAGGACAGACACAACGCTGGAATGATACGACGGGATCAACCTCTGGGCATGTCGGCGGCGCAGGCAGCAGCGAGCCTGGCGCTGCCTCCGTGACCATGTCATGGACATTGCCGGCTGCGAGAGGTTGGGTCATGGGGGCGGTTTCGCTGAAACCTGCATCCACCTCAATCGTTGTGATGAAAACAGCCAGTACGACGTCCGATCCGTTTAATGGCGCTACCAACCCCAAGGC
>SBBL01000139.1 GCA_005239745.1 Candidatus Troglogloeales bacterium
AAACATTAAAACATTGTTTTGGGGACCCCGGTGCGAGCTGCTGTGCTCGGAATCCTCATGTACACCGCGTACATTGCGGTTCCTGTGCGCAGTAGCCCTGGCCCTTGGGCCGCTCGTGACGGTTTTTAGAGGTGCCTTTAAGGTACTTCAGTGCTACCTGTTTGATCATCGGTGCCCTCCGATTGTCCCCTTTTGTAAAAATCCCAAAAATAACGACGAAAGCCCCATCCATGCGGTGCAGACCGCCATAAGAAGACCAAAATCTAACGATGGTGGTAGCTTTGTTTCTCCAACGACGCGTAACAAGTAGGCCAAAACCACAAAATAGGTGGCGGACAGAACGATCCCCGGCCAGATAAAAAACCGTCGCAATACAGAAGACACGCGATGGGGCGGATAGGCATAAGCGTAAAGCGCAGTGGCAGACACACCGGCCACGACGGCGACCCACAATGTCTGATAGCGGGGATTAATCACAAGTGGCCCAAGCCAGAGGCCAAGCCCACCGGCAAGGACTGTTGCAGCAGCCACCAACCCGAACGTCTCGCGTGGACGTGCCACGAGAAGTTCGCTTATCGGTCGCCCGTCCGGAAAGGTATGGATGGCCCTTGTGTCTGCTTGTTGTGCCCGTAGGTGCCCGATTTCAAAGCCGTCACGAGCAACGGCACTTGCGACAAAACTAATCAGCATGGCCCGAAACGCATGGTAGCCCAGCAGAAACTCAACGATTCCTAAAATCATCCAATACAGGACAAAGGCGTAACAAAAACCCACTTTGAATGCAAGCCATAATAGTTCTTCTCGGCGTTGTCGCCAAAGGATCGAAAGGTCTTGGCCAAAGCCTTTTGCATACCCGGTAAGTGCGATGGGCATGCAGACGACACAGGTCAGAAGACCGATGAGGACGAGCGGGAGGACACGCGCCTCAGAAAAGATAAGGTAAGTAATCCCCAAGAAAGGCGGGTAGGTGATAAGACCCGCCAGGAGCACCACCCGCAGTCGCTTTCGGGCAAGCGCCTTCTCTTTGACCAATTGGTCACGATAGAGGACACGCAGCTTCATCCGGTGCAACATCAGGGCGCGGCTTATCGCTTGACGCGGGTTGGGCGTTTGCTACGATCATGAACGGAACGACCCTGGGGACGTCCGTTCTGCCTGCCACGGCGGACCGGCTTGGCAAGCTGGATAGACTTGGAGGCTTCTTCACAATGATAGGCGTGTTCTTTCTCGGCAGGGATAGGCTTTTTCAAAAAGCGTTCAATATCCCGTAGATAGGCCCTATCCTCGGCACAGCAAAATGAGATGGAATGCCCGCTCGCACCCGCCCGCGCGGTACGCCCGATGCGATGCACGTAGGTTTCGGGTTCCAGGGGAAGATCGTAGTTAATGACATGGGTAATGTCGTCTACATCCAAGCCCCGTGCTGCCACGTCGGTTGCGACCAACACGCGGAAACGCCCTCGCTTAAAACTGTCTAACGCTTTGATGCGTGCGGCCTGGCTTTTATCGCTGTGGATGGCAGTGGCGTGAATGCCGGCAGCGGACAACTTCTCCACCACGTGGTTGGCAGAGTGCTTCATCTGGGTGAAAACGAGGGCCTTGCGGATGTGGACGTCGCTCAACAGTGACACCAGCAGGGCATCCTTTTTCTTTTTCTCCACAAAGAGCACTTTTTGGGTGATTTGTTCAACCGCCGGTTTGTCCGGGGTGATGCTTACCTGCACGGGGTTGCTCACCATCGTGCCCGCCAAATCCAGCATTTTAGAGGTCATTGTGGCTGAGAAAAACATGGTTTGGCGCTTAACGGGGATATGAGATAACACCTCTTTAATGTCAGGGACGAATCCCATGTCAAGCATTCGGTCTACTTCGTCCAGGACAAAGATTTCCACTTCGTTTAGGTGGACAAATCCCTGTCGCATGAGATCTAGCAGTCGTCCGGGGGTTGCCACCAGGATATCTACCCCGCGGTTTAGCGCCCTGACTTGTGGGGACTGGTCAACCCCGCCTAGATTCACGGCATGGCGGAGTGTAAGAAAGCGTCCATACGCCTGGATGCTCTCACCAATCTGCATCGCGAGTTCTCGGGTGGGGGCAAGAATGAGTGCCCTGGGGGTTCCCCGCTTGAGTCGGTGGGGGTTACCGGAAAGCCGCTGCAAAATCGGCAGGGCAAAGGCGGCCGTCTTGCCGGTACCGGTCTGTGCGCAACCCAGCAGGTCCCGCCCTTCAAGCAGGTGCGGGATACACTGCTCCTGAATAGGCGTGGGGGTTGCGTACCCTCCGGCTGCCACGGCCTGCTGAATCTCCGGCATTAGGGTCCGAAATGTGCCTTGCAGGTTATTCGTTTGCGGCCGCTGGGTAAAACGGTGGGCGCGCGTAAGCGGCGCCTGTACGTGTTCTTTCATATTTTTACCTTGGGTTGGTGATATAGAGGAGCAAACGTTTGTGCCAATATACTTAAGCCGAGCCTAACGGAGATATGATAACGACTTGCCGGCCGTGAGTGCAACTATCGGCCCACGGAGGGTGATGTCAAGCCGCGTGTATAAAAACTTTGGGGGTGTGGTTTTTCCATCAAATTTTTCCCCTTCTTACCGTCACGGTTATAGCCGTAGACGACCATCTCGTTTTGCACCCCATATACTTGTTTTTTGGGTGCCAAGCGCCGCAATGCTTCTACACGGGCGGGGGGCCAGCCGGTGAGGTTGGCCGGTGTTCGCATCGAAATATAAGCCGCTCCTCTTCTATGTCCGCTACCATCCGGTCCCCCTCTTTAAACGTGCCGTCTAAAAGCTTCATCGAAAGAGGATTTAAAATGCCCCGTTGAATAACCCGCTTCAGTGGCCTTGCACCAAAGACCGGATCATACCCTTCCCGAGCCAAATACCTTTTGGCCTCATTCGTTAACGTCAATGTGATCTGTTTGGCGGAAAGTCGCTTCGCCACACTTTGCATCTGTATGTCAATGATCTGGCGAAGATGCTCAATTCCCAGCGAATGGAAAATAACAATATCATCTACCCGGTTTAAAAACTCCGGCGGGAAATGCTCTCGCAGCGCACCGAGAGCACGGGCACGCACCTCTCCCTCTTCCCACTCACCCGTATTTCCCAATTCTTGGATGGATTGGGTTCCAATATTGGATGTCATGATTGCAACGGTGTTTTTAAAATCGACAACGCGCCCTTTTCCATCTGTTAGTCTCCCATCGTCCAACACCTGGAGCAACACAGAAACGACATCCGTGTGGGCCTTTTCAATCTCATCAAATAAAATGACCGCATAGGGCCGTCGGCGCACCGCCTCGGTCAATTGTCCCCCCTCTTCGTGTCCAACATACCCTGGTGGCGCGCCAATCAGCCTCGCCACCGCATGTTTTTCCATATATTCGGACATGTCAAACCGCAACATCGCCTGTTCGTCATCAAAAAGAAATTCAGCCAGCGCCCGGGCCGTCTCGGTCTTTCCTACGCCGGTCGGGCCCATAAAGATAAAGGAACCTAACGGCCGATTCGGATCGGCGATCCCGGCGCGCGCACGGCGTATTGCATTGGAAACCGCCGCAATCCCTTCTTCCTGACCCACAACCCGCCCGCGAAGACGCGCTTCCATCTGTATCAGTTTTTCCGCCTCCGCCTCCATCAGCCGGACCACGGGGATGCCGGTCCATTTCGATACGATTTCAGCGATATCTTCCGGGTCCACCTCCTCTTTCAGCATCTTATGCGTCTCTTGTAATTTCTGTAAATTTCGATTTTCTTCTGAAAGTGTTTTCCCTGCTTGGATCATCGTACCGTAGCGTAACTCTGCGGCCTTACCCAAATCTCCCACGCGCTCCGCCTGCTCTGCCTGCCCGCGCACCTCTTCCATTTTTGCCGTGATCTCTCTAATTTTAGAAATAGCGGCCTTTTCTTTCTTCCAGTGCTCCGACAGGCGTTCTTCTTTTTCTTTTAAGACAGCAATTTCCACTTCGACTTTTGTGAGACGTTCCCTAACCGCGTCCTGTTCCTGTGTTGCGGCAGCAAGTCGCGATCCCTTTATTTCCGTTTTGATCGCTTCTCGTTCAATCTCCATTTGACGCATCTTTCTGATAATCTCATCCAACTCAGTGGGCATGGAATCGATCTCCATCCGAAGACGGGACGCGGCTTCATCAATCAGGTCAATGGCCTTGTCCGGTAGAAACCGGTCGGAGATATACCGGTGTGAAAGGGTACCGGCCGCGACGAGCGCAGCATCTTGAATCCGTACGCCATGGTGTACTTCATATCGCTCTTTTAAGCCGCGCAAAATAGATACCGTTTGTTCCACTGTCGGTTCCTGAATCAGGACCGGTTGAAACCGTCGCTCCAGCGCGGCATCCTTTTCGATATGTTTTCGATACTCATCCGTTGTGGTTGCGCCCACAGCCCGAAGCTCTCCCCGCGCAAGCGGCGGCTTTAACATGTTGGATGCGTCGATGGCTCCTTCTGCGGCACCGGCCCCCACAAGTGTATGCAGCTCATCAATAAATAAAATCACCCCGCCCTGTGCATCAATAACCTCTTTGATGACCGACTTAAGGCGCTCTTCAAACTCACCCCGGAATTTTGCCCCGGCAATAAGGCTCCCCATATCTAACGCGTGAACCCTTTTATCTTTGAGTCCCTCCGGGACATCGCCCGAGACAATCCGCTGCGCTAACCCTTCCGCAATGGCGGTTTTTCCTACACCCGGCTCACCGATCAGTACCGGATTGTTCTTGGTGCGCCGGGAGAGGACTTGGATAACACGTCGAATTTCATCATCCCGACCAATCACCGGATCGAGTCGGCCGCGACGGGCAAGGTCGGTTAAATTTCGAGAAAAGCGGTCCAGGGCGCGATATTTTTCTTCGGGAGTGGTATCGGTAACCCGATGCGAGCCGCGGATATTGACCAATGCCAATAATACCTTTTCCCGTTCAATCCCCTCCTTCTGAAGAAGAAGGCGCAGGGATCCCTTTTCGGAGAGGAGGGCGAGAAAAAGATGTTCGGTGCTGACATATTCATCTTTAAGCGATTCGGCTTCTTTCTCCGCATGACTCAACAAATCAATAATCCCGGCAGAGGCATAGAGCGTCCCTACGGCGCCCGGCCCGGATACTTCAGGGATTTTTTGGGCCGTTTCTTTTAATCGTGTATGAAGGGCATCAATGGAGACACCGATTTTCTTCAGGAGTGTCGGGACAATTCCATCGGTCTGTGTCAGCAACGCCAACGCCATATGAACCTCATCCACCTGTTGGTGCCTCAACGACCCGGCAAGCCGTTGCGCTTCGTGAAAGGCCTCCTGTGCTTTTAGCGTCAGTCGTTCTGTTTGCATGGCCTACCACAATAATGGAGAGAGACGCTATCCTCTCTCGCCTAACCTAATTTTTTGATGGTACTCATCACTACGCTCCAATAAAGTTAGTGATGCGGACACGCTCCCGCGGTACCAAGCAGGCAACCGGTGAAACAATACCGTCAGCGCTCGGTGGTTTAGATATGGTTCGAGGAAGCGTTGAGGGCGCCTCTTTGATCTGCGTTGGGAGGAGATTCTGCGGCTAGGCATCAGCTCCTTGGCCAAACCAGATTGCGGCCGAAGGCCGTAGAGACGCTGATCGGACCGGCCCTCGGGAAGCATCTTTCGACAGATCCTAACCTCGCCGTCACAGATTACTCTGCGCGACGAACCAGAAACTGTTTTACGTGCCCTATTTTAGTCTTAAGCAGGGGGTAGAAGAGAACCTTCTTTTTTAAATCAACCCCGTTGTATAGCCCTAGACCCAAAAGAAGCGCCAGCACGGCAAGGATGGGGATCCACATGTAAAGTGCGGCTATCCCACCCACAACGCTGTCAATCGCACCATACGGTTCCATTTTAGTCCCTCCTCGTTTAGGCCTCAACATAAACGGGATGGAGCAGATCCCGAATAGAAAGAACCCCCGCAACAACTCCATCTTTCGTTACGGCAAGGTGGCGGAGACCCCTCTCTTCCATTAAGTCATTTGCTTCCATAATGGAAGCCTCTGCCTCAACGGTAACAAGCGGTGTTGTCATAATGGATGAGACTGGCGTCTCTTTGGGGTGGAGCTCCTTGCTGACGACCTTTCGAACAACATCCACTTCCGTGACAATCCCGATATATTTCCCGTCTCGGGTAACCAGCATGCTACCGGCCCTCCTTTCTGTCATCTGACGGGCCAGGTCTAAAACGCTCCCGTCCGCTTCAACGGAGAAGATTTTTTTGGACATCCTTTCCTCTACCTTGATATCCATGAGACACCTCCCGGTGGTTTTTACCTAAACTCCACGGATAAAAAATCACCCCTTCTTCTTTTAATTAAAGGGCACCTCTAAAGAAGGAGCACGGCCCTTTAGGCATCGCTTCCGCCTGATTATCTATAGTCCTTTCCAACTCATGTGTCAAGCGTATGTTTTTTGACCTCTGTGCTGCCTGTCGTGTGTTCTGCTTCTCCAACTTCTGCACGGCGACCATCAGGATGCCAGCCATACCTCTATCTTAAGTTAGATTCTCTCATCCTTTTTCCGCTAACGGCTTGCGTGTTTGCTCCGCCACCCACTGCTGCAAACCGGACAACGACTGAACGTGCGACGCGCCCTCAATGGCTTTCACCGCCATCGTCTGCACCTGACCGTAGGCTTTCTCTGTTTGCTGCGACAGTCTGATCCTTGGCCACCTGCTGTTCGCGCTGAAATGTGTAGAGGTATTCTTCCTCCTCCCGTTCACGCCGTTTGCCCTTGGCGGCGTCGCGTTCTTTTATCTCCGCGTCGTGCCGTTTCCGCTCTTGTTCCCATTCTGTGCGCCGGCTCTGGATTTCCTCATTCAGCTCTTCTTTCTCCGCTGTCATCTCGGTCTCAAATTCGTACCGCTTTTGATGTTGTGCTCGGAATCCTGTGGGGTCCCCAAGCGCAAGCGCTTGGGGTGCTGCCATGTACACCGCGTACATTGCGGTTCCTGTGCGTAGTAGCCCTTGCATTTCAAGCCGCCTCGTGACGGTTTTAGAGGTGCCCTTATGTTTTTGATCACAGCGCTCAATTGACCCCCCGGTACGTGTTTGCACGCCCCTTAGGATGATGTTACATTTGCCCACCGTCGTGCTGCAAAAGGATTGAGGGTAATGCCCACGTGATGTCTCTCACCCCCATATGAAGCTCAGCAGGTGCCCCATCGCCGATGTTTGACCTCCTAACGGTAGGACAACTATCTCTTCCGCAAATTGAATGGTTGATTGCACGGGCCGCTTTTTATAAGCAGCAACCCGTTTCCTCCTTTCTTAAAGCGCGCTCTATCGGTTTGATTTTTGAGAAGGCATCAACCCGTACGCGCCTCTCGTCCGAAGTCGCCATCGTGCGATTAGGGGGGCATCCCATCTTTCTCTCAACCGGTGACATGCAATTGAAACGCGGAGAGACACTGGCTGATTCGGCAAGGGTGCTATCGCGTTATCTCGATGCATTGATTATCCGCACGTATGGGCACGATACGCTCAAGGAATGGGCCTATCATGCGACGATTCCCGTGATTAACGGACTGACCGATCTACATCATCCGGCACAGATTCTTTCCGATCTGTTTACGCTTGTTGAGAGGCGGAGACAGTTAAAGGGTCTCAAACTGGTGTATATTGGGGATAGCAATAATATCGCCCATTCCCTGATCGAGGGTGGCGCCATTACCGGCATGGAAGTGGTGATTTCCCACCCGGAAGGCTTTGGTCCAAACCCCGAGGTTGTCTCGGGGGCGGCTTTGCTTGGCAATGGGCGCCTCTCTTTCTGTCCCGACCCAATAAAAGCGGTAAAGGGTGCCGATGTAATTTATACAGATACATGGGTTTCAATGGGGCAAGAGCATGAAGAAGATCAGCGCGCGAAACGGTTTAGCGGCTACCAAGTTGCCACACACCTGCTTGAAGGGGCGAAGACGGATGTGCTTGTCATGCACTGTCTGCCGGCACATCGGGGGCACGAGATTACCGATGAGGTAATGGACGGTCCGCACTCCATTGTTTTTGATCAGGCCGCAAACCGCCTTCCTATGCAGCAGGCCATCTTAGAGGCATGTATGGATGAGGGGGGTTCATGTCTGTAAACTGCGGCATTATCGGGCTTCCAAACGTGGGGAAGTCATCCCTCTTCAACGCGCTAACATCGGCCGGTGCGGCGGTTGCGAACTACCCGTTCTGTACGGTTGATCCCAATGTCGGCATTGTTGCGGTAGGCGATGAGCGGTTGGATCGGCTGTCAGAGATCTATCGCCCTAAAAAACAGACACCGGCCTCATTGGAAATTGTTGATATCGCAGGTCTCGTCGAAGGCGCTAGCCGTGGAGAGGGGCTTGGCAACCAGTTTCTTTCCTCTATTGGCGAGGTGACCGCCCTAATTCATGTGGTGCGTTGCTTCGACGATCCGGATGTGGTTCACGTCCATGGCCGCGTTGACCCAAAACACGATATTGAAATTATTGAAACGGAACTCATCCTCAAAGACTTGGACTGGGTGGAAAAGCGTCTTGCCCGGATTGAAAAAAAGGCAAAGTCAGGCGATCAGGAAGCCCTTTTGCAAAAAAAGCAATTAACGGAAATCGGTCATGCCTTGTCGGCGGGCTCCCCCGCGCGATCCGTAATGCATGTGTGGAAAGACAACCCTATCCAAGACCTTTTTCTCCTAACGGCTAAACCCATTCTTTACGTGGCCAATGTATCGGACAATGCCGTCATCACGGGTAACGCCTACACCGATTACGTGTGCCGGCATGCCAAACAGACGGGGTCAGAGTTTGTTATGATTAGCGGGAAGATTGAATCGGAGATTGCCGCCTTTGCCCCGGAAGACGCCACGCTATTTTTACAAGAGTTAGGTCTTTCGGAATCCGGACTATGTCGGTTGGCGCGTGTGGCGTATCGTCTACTTGGACAGATCACGTTTTTTACCGTTGGGGAGGACGAGGTAAAGGCATGGACGCTCACCCAGGGGACGACGGCGGTGGCGGCCGCCGGGAAAATACATTCGGACATTGAGCGGGGTTTCATTCGGGCAGAGGTTTTCCGATATGATGATCTTATCCAATTCGGCAGTGCAAAAGCGCTAAAGGAAAAGGGACTGCTCCGCCTAGAGGGCAAGGAGTATAGGGTGCAGGACGGGGACTGTATTTATTTCCGGTTCAACGTATGAGGGGGCTACACCTCGTCCGTTCATTTAGGGCACCTCTAAAAACCGTCACGAGGCGGCTTGAAGGGCCAGGCGCTACTGCGCACAGGAACCGCAATGTACGCAGTGTACATGAGGATTTTGAGAGTGTTTGCTAGCGGATGTTGTCTATAAAACCGCCCTGGAGTTCTACCCCGATGCCATTGACCTACTCAAAGCGTTGGAGGAACGAAACCGATGATTGATCTTCGCCCGGATCATTCAAAACAGGTTCGCAATACCCATCAGGTCATTCAGGATGGAGGGGTGCCCGAAGATGCCATCCTGGTCCTTTTGGACGTCGTGGGATATACCCCCCAGGTGCGCGAGGCGGGCGGTCAGAAAGCCCGCGAGTTCGATCAGTATTTCAAAGATGAACTGACCCTGCGCGCTGAACCCCACGGTTTTTCGTTTATCAAGCCGATCGGGGATGCCGCGCTGCTTTGGGGCAAGAACCCCGCCAACCTCGTTGCCCTAATTCTGACCCTTTTCAAGGACAATCCGATTCCGCCACATGCTGGTTTTGAGCCGGGGTTACGGATGCTGGCACATCAGGCGTATTTCACATTCAGCAGGGAC
>SBBL01000101.1 GCA_005239745.1 Candidatus Troglogloeales bacterium
AAAACCTGCTGCGCAACCCGACTGCTGCGAGCTGCTGTGCTCGGAATCCTCATATATTCAAAGATATACTCCGGTTCCTGTGCGCAGTAGCCCTTGCATTCGGGCCGCTCGCGACGGTTTTTAGAGGTGCCCTTTATCATCACGTCCGTCTGAGTTCCCAAAGCCGTGCGTACTTCAAAAACGTATAATAACCATAAAACACGGCCAGCAGAAACCCGCGAATGCCATCCCGGAACCCTTGTTGAAAAAGATACATCCGCACAAACGTCCAGAGGGGCCTAACGAGAATGTCCATGATTGAGAACGCCCGTCCACCTGCATGCATCTCCTCCGCCGCAAGGCCGGCATACCGACCTGCACGACGGTGGTAGCTGGATAGAGACGTGTAGGTATAGTGGATCATTGGGTGCCGAAGGTGCCCAACCTCTCCTTTGACTTCTACCTTTTCATGCACGATGCGATCACCAAATCGTCCCTGTCGCTTATCAAACAGACGGAGCGTTTTATCGGGAAACCATCCGCCATGCCGAATCCATTGGCCTAGGAAAAAGTTTTTTCTGGCGATATAAAACCCTGCACAGGAAGGAGGTCCTTGCAGGAGGGCAACAATTTCGTCTCGCAAGCCAGGGGTAATCCGCTCATCCGCATCGAGGCTTAAGACCCAATCGTGGGTGGCCTGATCTACTGCCCAATTCTTCTGAGCTGAAAAGCCCATCCACGGGCGAAACAGGACGCGCTCGGTATATCGCTTGGCAATATTGACCGTTTGATCGGTGCTCCCGGAATCCACCACGATAATTTCATCGGCCCACGAGACGCTCGCGAGGGCATCCGCAATAACCGCTTCCTCGTTGAATGCAATCATGGTAACAGAGACCGGGTGCCTGCCTTCGTGCAACGCCCCTACCCCTTTGACATGGCTTCGATCAAAATCTCGGCGACCTCCGGACGGCTAAACTCAGGTGGCGGCCTAACGCCACCCCTCAGCATCTCTCGCACTTTGGTGCCGGAGAGGATGACATGCGCATGGGCACCGTGCGGACAGCTTTTTGTGGAGGCCATGCTAAGACACAACTTGCAGTAAAAGGCATGATCGAAGAAAAGCGGTTGGATGCCAAGCTCGCCCTCATGAAATCTTTTGAAGATATGGTGGGCATCGAACGAACCGTAGAAGTTGCCGACACCCGCGTGGTCGCGCCCGACAATAAAATGGGTGGCGCCATAATTTTTACGACAGATCGCGTGAAAAATAGCCTCTTTAGGCCCCGCATATCGCATCGCCGCCGGGAAGACCGACAACAAGGTACGCTCCTTCGGATAGTAGTTTTCAAGCAATACCTGATAACAGCGCATCCGCACATCGGCGGGGACGTCGTCTCCCTTGGTTTCTCCCACGATGGGATGAAGGAACAGGCCATCGGTAATCTCTAACGCACATTTCTGGATATACTCATGTGCCCGGTGAATGGGATTTCGCGTCTGGAATGCGACGATACGTTCCCAGCCTCGCGCCTTAAACATTTGGCGCGTCTGTGCCGGATCAAAGTGATAGTCTGGGAAAGGCGGCGCTTCCGGCTGTCGCAGCAGATCAATCGTACCGCCTAATAAGAAATCCCCTAACGTATGGGTGTAGGCGACGCCCGGATGCGACTTATCGTCCGTTCCATAGACCAAGCGGGCTTCCTTGTCCTTATCTAATGGATGAATGTCCTCGAGATGCAAGACACAGAACGGCACACCGGCGTGATCGGTCAGTGCAACCGGCATCCCAAGGTTTAACGCTGCTGCTTCTGATTCCGTTACCGATAGCGTGATCGGTAGTGACCACGGCAGGCCGTTTTGGAGACGCATCTTTTCTAGGACGGAGTGATAGTCGTCACGATGCATAAATCCGGTTAGGGGAGAAAAGGCGCCGACGGCAATCAGGGTAACGTCGGAGATTTCCCGTGGATTTAAGATGAGTGAGGGCATCTGCTCGGCCTCACGTATGCGTGAGGCCGAAGTGCTGGCGTCAATCATGCGATTGACAAGGTGCCCGCCGTGGGGTGCAATCATTGGGTTTTATCCTTAAATAGAAAAATCAATGGCCTGTTCCGCTTCTTCTATCTTCTCATCTATAGCGACTGGAATGAGTTTTGTCGGAACGGTAAACGTCTCTTTTGCCCCGTGAATATCTATCAATTCCCACGTAATAGTGTCGTTTGTTCGATGGACGTGGGGTATCAGTTTGGCGCCTTTGGCGCCAAACTGATACGACAGGTGAAACTCAATGGCCTCCTCCGGACACACCTTTACGCACGGTAAACAATCCCAGCAGTCTTCGGGGTACTTGAGATAGGCCTTGTTAGCGGTCTGGTCCTTGACGATGAGGTCTCCGGGGCACATCCGCAAACAGGGGGGCTGCCTTGAACCGTGGCAGCCGTTACAAAGGTCTGGATCAATCCATACAGGCACGGGTTTCTCCTAGTAAATTCCCCTCCTTAGCTAAGGAAGTCGGGGCGCCGACTGCGGGGCTGGGGGTGGTTTGTTCTGGTGGCTCCTTCCTTAATACGGCCGGGTAAACATCTCAATGGTTCCCGACTTATCCCGCCTGGAATTGACAAACTTTAGCCAATTGGCGTCGTCCCGCTTGGGGTAATCCACCCGCGTTTGATAGGACGGCCAGCGGGTCTCCTTTCTAAAGGAGAGATGTTCTACGAGCACCTGTGCGACATCAACGCGGTCAATCACTTCATGCGCCTTCATCAACTGGTGTAAGTCGCTCGCGACCAAATACTCACATTCTGTCGGCAACTGTGCGAGGTGCGTTCGCGCAATGCCGAGCATCTCCTCATTCATTTCATAATAGGTGGACGCTCCGCCGGCGTATTGCTCCATAATTTTCTGAAGTCTGGCTTCCAGGTCAGGTGGCGTCACACCGTGCCGTAGGTGCCGCTTCAGCGGTGCAAACGCCCGTTCTTCTTCAAGGCGTATTTGTGATTCGGGCACGTGAGGCAGGGGCGACTGCGCCATGCCATCAAGCGCTGCGCGGGCCGCCATAACGCCTTCTGCCCAACAGCCTGATACAAACTTATACGGGGCGCCGCCGGATACGTCACCTGCCGCGTAAAGCCCTTCAAGCGTTGTTTTTCGATTGACGTCCACCCAGTATCCCGACTGACAATGACCCCCCACGATGTAGGGCTCCGTCGTTTGGACTTCGATTGGTACTTTGGCCGGGTCAATGCCATTAGCCGCCCAGTAAAGTACCATGGAAGGATACATATCCAGATAGGCAGCCCTTAGCGCGCGTGTCTGTTCCGCCGAAAGCCCGCGCGTGTCCAGATAAACAGGGCCTCGGCCCTCCTTCATCTCCATCAGTGGCCCGTAGGTGCGGTAGGGCGTTGGGGCGCCGTCACCACCGATATCGGCATAACGTGTGGCCATAAATCGCTCACCCTTGGCGTTAATCTGCGGCGCTGACACCCCTAGGGCAATCGTTCCGGTGGGCGCAATGGTGTCTTTCGTTCGCAAGGCCACGTACCGCATCTCAAATGAGGTCATCTCCGCCCCGGCCCGGATACCCATCGCAAACCCGGCCCCCGTATTGTACGGGGAGTACCACGTTTTGTGAGACGCGTCACCGACATTGTTCGGGCGATACAGCCCCGCAGCGCCTCCGGTTGCAACGATGGTGGCCTTTGCCTGTACCACGTAAAGGGCGCCGCTCCGCAGCGAAAACCCCACTGCCCCAACAACGCGATCTTGGTCCATGAGTAAGTTCGTCACGACGATCCAGTTGTAAATCTGGGCCCCCGCCGATCTTGCCGCCCTTGCCAAGATGGGCTTTAAGGACTCGCCGTTGATCTTAATATTCCATCGCCCGCGCGGGATGTAATCTCCCTTCTCATCGCATAAGATGGGCAGCCCCCACTTTTCAACCCGTTTTACGCCGTACTCGAAAAGCTCCGCCATCGTCCGTACAAGGTCTTCACGGATTAAGCCGCAGGCATCGGACCTTACATAATCCACAAAACGGTCAACAGTTTCGCCCTTATTAATGTAGGCATTGATCGCATTCATTCCCCCTGCCAGGCACCCACTCCGGTCCACGTGGGCCTTCTCTAGGATGGTCACGGAAGATTTTGGAGAACGTTCTTTGGCCTCTACAGCCGCCATACACCCCGCCGTGCCGCCACCTATGATAAGGATATCCGTATGAATGACCTTTTGTTCAGCCAATGTTTCCCTCAGAGACCGCCCTATCAGCCTGGGCAGACTGATTCTTGAAGTAGATTGTTAAAAGACAGACGTCTATGGTAGCGGGAATGAATAGGGCGCTATAGGCCCATGGACTCTGGAGTAATCCTAATTCAATAAGGACACGTGAGAGGCCGAACCCAACAAACAAAACATCAAAACTCATGCAGACGCGGCGAAACGTCTCCAGTCTAACACGGTTGCTGATATAGGCCCCAACGGGCAGTCCAATAATGATGCCGGGAAGTATCATCCAAAGCAACGCCTGGCTGTTGGGTGTGATGAGGCCCAGGGAGTAGTATCCGAGCGAAGTAAATCCGGCAAGGATGACCCGGATGACACTAATCGCCGCCTTGAATTCGTTTCTTGGCAATCCTTGGTTGTTCAGAAGAAGAGAAAGGGGCGGTCCAGAGATTGTGGTCAGGGCATAAAAGATGCCGAGTAGACCGCCTACGGGGGTACCGACCGCCCATTCGGCCTGAATGGGACGACGAATGCCAGCCGCCTGCATCAGAATCAGCGGCAGCAGAAAAACATAGGTGAAAAACTTTACAAAGCCCGTGTGTACGAAGGACAGAAGGTAGCTGCCTAATAAAACACCGGGCAACAGGCCCACCAGAATGGGGGTCGTGCGTCTCCACACCGCTGGTAGACTTGCCCGATTCATGACAAGCACATAAGCGTTAATGACGACTTCTACAAGGACCAGAACGGGATTGAGTATGCGATTGGTGTAAAAAATGAGGGCGACGGGCACCGTCATAGAGGAGAAGCCATGGCCCAGTCCCCCGTTCACAACGGCCGCAAAAAAGGTAATACAAACGAGGACGCTCGTGTCGTTCATGCGGACATTCGCCCTGCTAAATATGAAACATAATGGCCTGTTTTGAGACCAGCTCTTGCCTTCTTGCGCATAGGGTCTCGATACAGGTGGACGCTAGGATACCTTGCACTGCGGCATTGAGTGATTCTGAGAGATCATTAATCACCTGTACAATGGGCTCTCCGCTGCCTGGCACACCGGCCCTTGAGGTTCCCATAGCACGGATTACCCGTCCGACGGTTATCTGATGTGGGGGGACCAGCAGGCGATACCCACCCTGTGCCCCCCTTACCCCTTCGACCAAACCGTCACCTTTTAAAAGGTTCATAACGTGTTCTAAAAACCGCAGTGGTATCTCCCCCTGTTTGGCGATAACCTTTGCACGCATGGGGCCCTCCCCCGTGTGCATGGCAAGGGTCACCACCGCAGCAATTGCATACCGCTCCTTTGCCGAAAGACATACCATATTATATTAAACCGATAGGAATTATGATATATAAAAAATCTGGTGTCAATATACTATCTGAAGTCACCTGTGCTTACGCCACCGGTAGCCGCCAAAGAATAGAAGCCGCCGCCGCGTCGGATGGCATCGGCGACGCGCGCCACGCGCACCATTTGCCCAACGTCATGTAC
>SBBL01000028.1 GCA_005239745.1 Candidatus Troglogloeales bacterium
GGGGGGGGGGGGCAGTCAAGCCCACGCATTGCCTCATCGCCGTGGGAGGGGTGTCGGTAGCAAGTAAAATGTCCGCTTTTTTAGGAGGTGGGGATGGGTTGGGCTAGTCGTTTCTCCGGGCATGGTCAGGAGGAACGCGGGGGTAAGCATCTTACTGAATCACCCCCTTCGTGGACGGCACACACAGCTCATCGGCCTTGATCGTCTGCTGCCGCTCCGGGCCAAACGGGTTGTTCAACACCACCTTGTGCCGCTACGGTCAAGACGCAACCTCCCGCATTGAGAGGATGCGATCCACGCGGAAGACGCGTTCGTCGTTGCGCGCGTGGCAATAGGCGGTCATTCCCAGAAAAGATTTGTTTTGATATTCCATTGTGCCGACGGAAATCGGCGTCACCCGGCGTCGGCTCTTCTCGTCCGTGGCCTTCAGGTAAACCATCTCCAAATCGCGCCCACCCCGGATGGCCGCCTGGATCTGCGCGATTTTCTGATCCAGCGGCTTTTTCTCCTCCGACAGCCGGTATTGACCGCCGGTGAGGAACGTCTGGATGCGCCGATCCAGCAAGATATGTCCCTTTTTCACCGGACGGGTCAGCAGCAGCCCCGAAAGCGTCCGCAACCGGCTGAGGGCCACGTACAATTGACCGTGTGAGAACGTGCCGCGCGAGAGATCAATGACGGCCAGGTCAAACGTGAGCCCCTGGCTTTTATGGATCGTAATTGCCCAGGCCGGCTTCACCGGCATCTGGACGAACCGCCCCACCGACGTGGCATTCAGGCGCTTCGCGTCGGCATCCAACTCGAACCGGAACATCTCCCATGCATAGGGCGCCACCTCTTTGTCGCTCCCGTCGGATAGCGTCACGGTGAGGAGGTCGTTCCTGACGTCAATCTTCCTGATTTGCGCCATCGTCCCGTTGACCCAGCGGCCCAGATTGTCGTTGTTGAGCAGCATCACCCGCGCGCCCACCTTGAGTTCCAGCACCGCGTCGGTCGGATAGGCCTCCTCGCTAAAATCGCCCTCCACGAACGCCGTGAAGGTCTCCACTTTGGCCGGAAGTCTGGCCATCTGCTGCTGGTTGATCTCGCGGGCCTTCGCGTTGGTCGTGGTGAGAAAGACGTGATCGCGCGCGGCGTCCATATCTATCGTCTCCCGCACCCGCGCGTTGAGCAGGGCGAGGTCTTCCGGAAGAACCGTCTCGTTTCGGACGCGGTTGAGTAGTGCGAGAAAGGCGTCGTCGGTCTGGCGAAAGGTTTGTGTCAGCTCCACCCAAGTCCAGACGGGGCCGGTGTAGGCGCGCGCGCTGAAGAAATAGGGGGTCTCGTAGAAGCCCTCAAAAATCGCCCGCTCCTCGCGGGAGACGACCGGGGGGAGCTGATACAAATCGCCAAAGAAGACCATTTGGACGCCGCCAAACGGCGATCCGGGCGCGCGTCCGTTGAGTTCGAGAAAGCGGGCAACGGCATCCAGGAGGTCCGCGCGCACCATCGAAATCTCGTCAATCACCAGCGTGTCTATTTTCTTGTAAAGGCGTTGTTTGGCAGGGGTGAGCTTTTTAATCCGTTCTACGGTGACGTCGGGCTTGAATTTGAAAAAAGAGTGGATCGTCTGCCCCGCGATGTTCACGGCAGCCACGCCGGTGGGGGCCAGCACGACGATATTTTTCTTCGTTGTCTCCCGGAAGCGTCGCAGCAGCGTGGACTTTCCGGTGCCTGCCCTGCCCGTGATAAAGACGTTTTCCCCAGTCTGCTCGATGAGGTGGAGCGCCTGCTTAAACTCGGGGGTCAGTGTAATTTTCATGGGCTTCGTGCACCGGTTTCTACTTTGCCCCTGTATGGATGGCGACGATGCCGCCGGATAGATTTCGATAGGTAAGGTGCCTAAAACCCGCCGCTTCAATTCGCCGCGCAAACTCCTTCTGATCCGGAAACCTCCTAATCGAATCGGGAAGGTATTGATAAACACCCGTAGGGTCCTTCGACACCCACGTGCCAATCTTGGGAAGGAGGGTGAACGAGTAGAAATCGTATAGCTTTCTAAACAGCCGGTGAGTAGGATGAGAAAACTCTAAGCAGGCAAACCGTCCTCCGGGCTTTAAGCTCCGGTAAATCTCGCGCAAGGATAAGTCAATGTCCGAAACGTTTCGGATACAGAATCCCGTGAGCGCAACATCAAAATACCCACTCTGAACGGGCATCTGCTGGGCATTCCCTACGGCAAAACAAATCCGCCGTCCAAGCCTTTCTGCTTTTTCTTTCCCAACCAGCAGCATGGCGGCGTTTAAGTCCACCGCCACCACGGCGCCGTCCGCCCCAACCTGATCGCACGCAAGTAGGGATAAATCGGCCGTCCCAGCCCCCACATCCAACACCCGATGACCGTTTGAGATGGCCATCATCCGCACCACCGTTTTTTTCCAGCGGTGGTGTAATCCAAGCGAGAGAAGGGTATTGTTCAGGTCATAGAATCTTGCAATAGACGAGAACATGGCCTGTACGGCATATTCTTTATCAAACGGTTCGGGCATATGCCTGAAAAAGGTGGTAGAGGTGTTGCGTGGTGTCTCCCGGCCGGCCACGGCCAATGGGCTTTCCATCGAGCGAGACGACCGGAAGTATCTCAATGGTCGTGCCGGTTAAAAATATCTCGTCCGCCTTATGAAGCTGACTCACCGTAAGGGGGGCCTCTGTGGGCGTGTTCCCCGTTTGCGCAATCAGTTCCAAAACCACGTTTCGGGTTACCCCCGACAGAAGTGTCGGATTCACAGGCGGCGTCACGACCTTCTTTCCAAAAACGGCAAAAAGATTACTTCCACTGCCCTCCGTAACCTTCCCCTCCCGTACGAAAATTGCTTCAAAGGCACCCGCCTCGACGGCCTGTTGCTTGGCCAAAACGTTTGGCAGCAAATTCAGGGATTTAATATCGCAGCGATCCCATCGAATATCTGGAACACAGATCAGCGCGACCCCCAAGCGCCGAACCGTCTGAGAGATGGGGGTAAGCCGCCTGAAGGTTGCCACAAAGGTTGGCCGAGTGCCTTTTGGAAACGGATGAACACGCGGTGCGGCGCCACGGGTCACTTGAATATAGACCTTAGTGTTATGAAAACCGGCCTTGTCGCAACCTCGTTGCAGAATACGGGCAATCTGGGAGGAGGAATAAGGGACGGTCAGACCGATCGCCTGTGCGCTTTCTTGAAGCCGTGCAAGATGATCGAGAGAACGAAAGAGCCCTGAACCATACGTGCGGATAAGCTCGTAAACACCGTCGCCAAACTGAAACCCGCGATCCTCTACGGAAACGCGGGCGGAAGAAAGCAGTGACCACCGCCCATTAACGAACGCAATGGCGGGCATTATGGCAGCGACGAGATATACGCTTCCATCCGCTTAAGCATGCCATCGTAATGCGGATTATAGGTTAGACGGCGGATGACCCCCTTGTCCTCGTTTACACCTTTTTTGCTTTTTTCCCCTAGATAATCCTCTTTCCGCTCCTTGCAAAGGCGGTAGGACTCTCCCCCACCCTTGAAATAATGCGCACAGTTTACATAACTTCCCTCTGCACCATAGTGCGGATCAGAAGGCGAGATAGTCAGACCAACGTGCGAAATATTAAGGATACGCTGCTGCGGCAGCGCAGAGGCAAAGTGTTCAACCCGCGGTTTTGGGGGGATCGGCTCGGCTGCATACAAGAGGAGACGGTTGGCCGGATGCGTGGCTTTATCAAAAAAAGCGATCATACTGGAAGTATCGAGTGTAGCATCCTCCTGGGTGGCCACCATGAACATCGGAAGCGGCATCCCCTTTTTGGCGATGGCAGTATCCATCTCTTTTATCAAAAGATGTAGTTGATAGACAGCGTTTGTCGGGAAGGACTCGTACTTGTACACGTCACTGTCGTTCATTATCTCCAACCACGGCGCTGTATTAGGTAGCCACGAGGCTTGTGTTACCTCCAACAAGCCCGCAAACGGAGTGAGTGACACCGCCGGGGCAAAAAGAAAAAGTCCCTTTACCCGTGCATCGTCCACACCCTGCCGTATTCCCAGGGTTCCCCCTATGGAAAAACCCGCCAGGTAGATATCGTCCGCCTCATAGGCCAGGACGTCAACCCCATAGGCAACCGCCCGCACCCATTCCTGCCATTTGACATCGGTAAGATCTCCCGGACGGGTGCCATTTCCCGGTAAAAGGATGGCCATCACCCGAAAGCAATTTTTTTGAAAGAACTCCCCCAAATGGCGCATGTGATACGGAGACCCCCCCAGACCGTGTATTAGCAAAACCCCACGATGGTAGGCACGCTGTATGCCCTTTCCACAGTGCTCAGCGGGCCGTAAATCAAAAGGGGCATTGCCGACAATCACCTGCTCGTCGCTTGGGAACCCCAGGTCTATGCGTGCATTAGCAATCATCTGGCGCGTGGACTGTTCATACTGTGCAAAGGATTGGTTTGTGTAAGTAAACGTACGATTCAGTCCGGAGGGAATATGCCTGGCTGAGATAAGCGATTGCTGCACCCCTGACGCACACCCGGCCAACAAAAGGACACAAAATGCCCATCCGCTACGCTTATTTAGATGCATTATCTTCCTCCTTTGTTAGCTAGTTATTGCCCCTTCTGACGCAGAAGAAACGTGTCTGGCATACTTTGCCATTACCCCGGCCTTATAACGCGGCTCCGGGGCCTGCCATTGCTTTAGGCGCTCCGCGCGCTCGGGGTCGGAAAGCGCGACATTCAGTCGGCGTGCTTTGATATCCAACGTTATTTGATCGCCATCTTTCAGGATAGCAATCGGACCACCCACTGCCGCCTCCGGCGCCACATGCCCCGCCATCAAGCCGCGCGTTGCGCCGGAGAACCGGCCGTCGGTGATCAGAGCGACCGACTCTCCCAGTCCTGCCCCCACCAGCGCGGCGGTTACCCCCAACATCTCCCGCATACCAGGCCCACCCTTTGGCCCTTCGTAGCGGATAACCACCACATCCCCTGGATAAACCTTGCCCTCTTGCACGGCAGCAAAGGCATCTTCTTCACAATCAAACACCCGGGCGGGCCCCACGTGTAGCAAACGCTCATGCCCGGCCACCTTTACAACACACCCCTCCGGCGCCAAATTTCCTTTCAAAATCACCAATCCACCCGTCGGCTTAATCGGATTTTGGAGCGAATGAATCACCTGCTGATTGGGAGCCTCCGCTGCCATGCGTGCCTCCTCTCCGATAGTTTTACCGCTTACGGTCATTGCATCGGCGTGCAAAAGCCCCGCATCCTGTAGGCGCTTGGCAACCAGCCGAATCCCGCCCGCCCGGTGCATGTCTACCGAAACATATTGTCCGCCGGGCTTCAAGTCGGCAAGTAGCGGGGTTTTCGCGCTTATCCTGTCAAAGTCATCAATGGTGATGGAAACCCCGGCTTCTCGCGCAATGGCGAGAAGGTGGAGTACGGCATTTGTCGAGCCGCCCGTCATCGCAACGGCCGCAATTGCGTTTTCAATCCCGCGCCGCGTAATAATTTGATCAGGGCAGATACCGCGACGTAATAACTCCATCACTTTTTGGCCTGCCTCGTAGGCGACTTTATCTTTCTCTGCATCTAGAGCGGGAACACCGGCGCTCCCCATGACCGACATCCCCAATATCTCGATTGCAGTTGCCATTGTGTTGGCCGTAAACTGCCCTCCACACGCACCCGCACCGGGGCAGGCATGGTCTTCAAGCAGGGTGAGTCCTTCTAACGATATCTTTCCCTTGTGATACGATCCCACCGCCTCAAAAACATCCTGAATGGTCACGTCATGCCCGTCATGCCGGCCCGGGGCAATGGATCCGCCATACAGCATCAAGGAGGGAAGGTTCAGCCGTGTCAACGCCATAATGGTGCCCGGGATGGTTTTATCGCAACCGGATAGGGCGACCACGGCATCAAACAAGTGCCCGCGTGCGGCCAGCTCGATGGAATCGGCAATGACTTCACGACTAATCAGTGAAGCCTTCATGCCTTCAGTCCCCATGCTAATACCATCGGAGACGGCAATGGTGTTGTACTCAATCGGGGTTCCCCCGGCCGCCCGAATCCCCTCCTTTACAGACACTGCAAGATGCCTTAAATGAACGTTGCAGGGCATCACCTCAATCCACGTATTGGCAACGCCGACAAGCGGCTTAGCAAGGTCTGCGTCCGTAAACCCTGCCCCTTTTAGCATCGCCCGCGCCCCGGCACGGGCCGGGCCGTCGGTAATGTGGTGGCTTTTATGTTTCAGATTATTCACGGAAATTAGACGAAGTGCGATGGCGCGTATTTGGGAATGTTGTCGCGGACGTTTGTGACGCCGATTTCCAGCCGGTTACGCGCCGACCCTAGCAAGACAGTGCTAGAAAAGTCTTTGCCGTAAGGGGCAACTGCGTAATCCCCTAGCACAAACGTTGGGACCTTCCCGTCGTGCAGTTTCTGAATGTACGACTCTTCAATGGCAAG
The DNA here is from genome assembly GCA_005239745.1 of Candidatus Troglogloeales bacterium. GTDB lineage: Bacteria > Nitrospirota > Nitrospiria > SBBL01 > SBBL01 > SBBL01. Next base: position 6,482 of record SBBL01000028.1, read on the forward strand.
AAACTGGAATCCCTCCGGCCCCCACCCCCACGGTGATAATTTTCGGACTTCTGCGGGGGAGTGTTTCTGATGCGTGGTTCCGATGCCACCGTCAAAATCATTAGGCAAAAGCGTTTTTGTGTAGAATCCTTTTGGCCGACTTGCTGCCCCTTCCCGCAACTTAATGACGGGTCTGAAGAAATCAAAATGTCCGGGATCGGGTGGGGACGGATAAAAATCAACAAAGCTCCATTTTTCGTGTGGGAACTTCTCAAGCAGGTAGGTCAAAAAGATGTGGCTTGTTAAGGATATATCCGCGTTGCCATGACCATCATCGCCAAAGCCATAGAAGATGCGAACATCAGCCGTTTTGCCGGCCACCTCGGCAGAGATATTTGCAAACGCCTCTTCAGAAATGGGCGTCTCTTTCGGAAACTTAGTTTTTATCCAATCATTTAATGACCTGAAGCGTTGAATTTGCTCATTCGGTGCAAGACAAACCACAGCCATACCCTCCTCTTAGCAAATGTTGACCCAACCGGCAACAGGTAATATACTGGAACTCCCATTGGGAGTCAAGGATTGATGGCACCTCCGGAGGTGCCATCATATATTCAACGATATACCCCTGTTCCTGCGCTTCCTTGCGCCTTGTATTCAGGTTGCTCGTAACGGTGCCTAGAGGTACCCTTGGTCGTTTTAAAAACCGACGTTCTTGTAATTGGAGGCGGTGTTGCGGGCCTGTCTGCTGCCATTGCGGCAAGCAGGTACGGAACGGTCACTGTCTTGAATAAGGGCTGTGGAGAAACGTCGAACTCTGTCTACGCGCAAGGCGGTGTGGCGGTTGCCATGAGTGAGACTGAGCAAGACATTCAGGCCCATTGTGGCGATACCATTGCGGCGGGGGCGGGGCTGTGCCGCCCCGACGCCGTGCGCGTATTGGTCCAAGAGGGGCCGCAACGGGTTCGGGAGCTCATTACGTGGGGAGCAAAGTTTGATAAGGAAGGCGATCAATTCGCCTTGGCAAAAGAAGGGGCACATGGTCAGCGCCGCGTCTTACGGGCACAGGGGGATGCTACGGGTAATGAAATCGTCCGAACCCTGTGGAGTAAAGTGTCCGAACACAAGGAAATTACCGTACGCAACGGGTATTTTGCCGTCAGGCTCCATGTGTTTGACGAAGGGCGTTGTCAGGGTCTTTTCGCGCTTGATGAGGAGAAGACGCAACTTGTTTTTTTTCAGGCAAAAGGGGTGATTCTGGCAACCGGCGGCGCCGGTTGGATATATCAGCGTACCACTAATCCACCGGTTGCCACCGGTGACGGCATTGCCCTTGCCTTGCACGTAGGGGCTGATGTTTCGGATATGGAGTTTTTCCAGTTTCATCCGACCGCGCTTGCGCTGTCCGGTGCCCCTTCCTTTTTGATTACCGAAGCGATGCGAGGGGAGGGGGCGACATTGTGCAACGCGGAAGGGAAGCGTTTTATTGCAGACCCAGGTGCAGAGCTAGCGCCACGCGACGTTGTGACACGCGCAATCCATAGGGAAATGTCCCATGGACAACGGATTTTTCTCGACGCAACGCATCTGCCCGGTTCTTTTATTAAAAAACGCTTTCCAACCGTTTACACAACGTGCCTGGACCTTGGCATTGATATGACACGAGATAGGATTCCTGTTGCCCCCAGCGCCCATTACCTCATGGGCGGGGTAGTGAGTAGTCTGCATGGGGAGTCTAGCGTCTCTGGCCTTTATGTAGCGGGTGAAGTAGCCTGCACCGGCGCGCATGGGGCAAACCGTTTAGCCAGCAACTCTCTTTTGGAAGGATTGGTTTTTGGGCATCGCGCGGGGTCCGCTGCGGGCCGGTCCTTACCCGTCCCTGCAGGCATTGCGCCTAAGCCGTCTCTAATACAGAGAGAACCGACACCGGAGTCCTGCCTGAAAATCCAAGAAGCGCTTCGCGAAACCATGTGGTTGGATGTAGGCGTCGTGCGCAACGCACGTGGGTTAGAAAATGCTCTGCAAAAATTGAGGTCTTGGCGATGGATACTGGAGGGCCCCGGGGCGTCTCGGCTGACGTTGGAAACCCAGAACATGCTTTGGGTATCGGCAGCGGTGGTGTACGCAGCGACCATGCGACGGACGAGTGTGGGCGCCCATATTCGTGAAGACTCACCCAACGCACCCGCGGAACTTCTGTCTCATGTTTTTGATCTGAAAACGCTGCTTAGGTTTTTGGATTTAGGGTCGTGAAGTGGTATGATCGCTTCGTGATCTTCCTTGGCATTGAAACCTCTTGCGACGAAACGGCCGTTGCGGTTCTGCGGCACGAAGGTGGACGAGCGGTTGGACTTGCCGACCGGGTTGCTTCCCAGGCTCTATTTCACGAGCGGCACGGAGGGGTCGTCCCGGAGGTTGCCTGTCGGCGTCACATTGAACAGATCGTACCTCTTGTCCAAGGGGTACTTTCGGATGCAGGGTGCACGTTTCGTCAATTGGGGGCCATTGCCGTTACCGTAGGCCCAGGCCTTGTCGGTGCGTTGCTTGTCGGCCTGTCCTTTGCTAAGGCGCTTGCCTATCGGCTTAGCATTCCACTGATTCCCGTCCACCACCTAGAGGGACATATCGCCTCTATCTTCATCGAACAAGAGGTGGCCTTCCCCTGCGTGGCATTGGTGGTGTCTGGCGGGCATACGAATCTCTATTATATGACGGCGCCCGGTAGTTTGCGGCTTCTCGGCAAAACGCGCGATGACGCAGCCGGTGAGGCGCTCGATAAAGGGGCCAGAATGCTAGGCTTTGGCTACCCAGGCGGTCCCATTATTGATCTCCTGGCCAAAAAGGGAGATGCGAAGCGATTCCCCTTCCCCCGTCCGCAGGTAGGTGGGTACGATTTTAGCTTCAGCGGCCTAAAAACAGCTTTCATGCGAATGATCGCAAATTTTAAGGAGCAACCTACCCTCCCAATACAGGCCGACCTTGCGGCAAGCTACCAACAAGCGATCGTCGAGAGCCTAATTGAGAAGACGCGGTCGGCGGCGGCACAGGAAGGCGCCAAAACGATCCTTTTGTGCGGCGGGGTTTCTGCAAATAGCCTTTTGCGGAGACGCATCACTGAAGAGGGAAATACGCTTGGGGTAGCGACGGCCATTCCCTCTCCTCGCTACTGCATGGACAACGGGATGATGATTGCAATGGCCGGTGCAATGCGTTATGAACGTGGAGCGGTTTTAGCCCCGCTTGATATGGAGCCGTCGCCGCAGATGGAGATGGCAGGTTGAACCGTCCTATTACAGCGGTTGATATTTCAGAGAAAAAAGTGACCCGGCGTACTGCGGTCGCCGTCGGGACGGTGAGGGTACGGCCGGAGACGTTGGCGGCCATCCTGTCCGGGCAGATCGAAAAGGGGGACGTGTTTTCCACGGCCCAAGTGGCAGGGATTATGGGGGCCAAGCAGACGCCCCATATTGTCCCGTTGTGTCATCCGTTGTTACTTAGCCACATACGGGTGCGCATCACACCTGTGGCATCTGCGCCGCTCATTGCCATTGAGGCGACGGTAAAGACCTCCGGGCAGACCGGGGTGGAAATGGAAGCGATGACGGCCGTCTGCACGACCTTCTTAACCATCTACGATATGTGTAAAGCGATTGACCGAGACATGATGCTGACCGATGTGGCGCTGATTGAAAAAAGCGGCGGTCGGTCGGGAACGTACAAAAGAAGGTGATGAGAGGCGTGCGCGTTTCACCGTGAGGCGATATCCTCAAGAAATGGGCATAGAAGCGTAGGGGCACGTTTTCATGATGAGAGGATGAGTCAGATGACTAACGGAGGGAAAATGCTACACATGGCCAGGCTTTTCGTGTTGTTTGCCTTTTTGCTGGGGATGGTGTCGGACGCGTACGCGGCTGGAGAGATTCTTATTGGTCTTGCCGGGCCCATGACGGGGGATCAGAGCAAGTTGGGAGGAGATATTGAACGTGGCGCGCGTTTGGCGATTGAAGAGTGGAATGCAAAGGGAGGGGTGTTGAAGAAAAAGATTCGTCTGCTCGTAGGGGATGACCAGCACGATCCTAAGCAGGCCGTTTCTGTGGCCAATAAAATGGTTAATCAAGGGATTATCGGGATGGTCGGGCATTTTAATTCTAGCGCTTCCATCCCTGCATCGTCGGTTTACCACCGGGCAGGCATTCCCATGATTACCCCCGCCTCAACCAATCCGAAGCTTACGGATCAGGGCTTTAAGAATGTCTTTCGGGTTTGTGGTCGGGACGATCAGCAGGGCCGGGTAGCCGCCGACTTCGCGGCTAAAAAGTTACGTGTCAAAAAGGTTGCCATTTTACATGATAAGACGACGTACGGTCAGGGGTTGGCCGACGAGTTTAAGAAAAACCTGTCACGATACGCGTCATCCGGTATCAGCGTGGTCTACGAAGGCGGTCTGACACAGGGAGAACGGGATTTCCGTGGCATCCTGATTGCCGTCAAGGCCAAGGCGCCGGAGTTATTATACTTTGGCGGCATATTTCCAGAAGGTGGGCTACTTGCGAGACAGGCCAAAGAGGTAGGACTAACCGCGCCCATGATGAGCGGGGACGGGGTCATTGACCCTAAATTTATTGAGATTGCGGGCGCGGCCGCGGAAGGTACCTATTTAACTTTTACCCCCGATCCAGAAGTGTTGCCTCAGGCGAAAAGGTTTTTAACCCAGTATAAGGCAAAGCATGGGAATGAACTGGCTCCGTATGCCATTTATGCCTATGATGCTACCAACGTGTTGCTGACGGCCATTGCCGGGGCAAGGCAGACAAAGGGAGATGCCGTTGTGGGAGCCTTACGGAATCTCAAGTACGACGGGGCGTCCGGCCATATCGAGTTTGATCAGAAGGGAGATGTGAAGGAATCCCCTTATATCGTCTGGATTACGAAAGGTGGAAAATTTGAAACGTTTTGGACCCCAACCCCGTAGCATAACATGAATCGTCTATCCCTAAAACAAGTCACTGCCCTAATCATCGTACTGATGATGGCGATGGGTGCCGGTCCGATGATGGTTCAAGTCGGTGGGCACATCTCTTCGCACGGGAAACACACCCATCATGCCACCCAGCACGCCTCCGTAGCTTGCAATATCATGTGTACGGCCCTCAATTTTATTCAGAGTGACCCGGCTGTGACCCAAAGTCGCCCTTTGTTCTTTGCTACAGTTGAGGTCAAGCCGATTTTGTTTTTCCCCGCCCCTGTTTTTTCACCGCTTCAACCCCGCGCCCCACCAGCTTAAGCTCGTGTCCGTATGTCGTCATTCCGGCGGAGCTTGCCCCGTTATGATTCTAAACGGGGGCTGGAGTCCAGAAGTAGACGAATATAAATTACAATATCGCGCTTATTAATAATTAGGGAGGGGACTGTGTCTACGCACTTTATTCGTACAACAATCATGAGGGGGTTGATCGTGGCATTGGCCCTCCTTTCCATTCAACACGAGGCCCAGGCCAGTTGTGGGTCGGCTAACTGTTTTCTAGTTACGGGCACGCAGGAGGGGATCGCCGCCCCAAGCCAAATCATTCTGGACCTTTCCTATCGGTGGATTCCAATGGATCGCTTCCAAAGAGGAAGCGACAAAATCGGAACCCAGCCGTTGGTGCCAACCGTTGATTTTGAAGACGGGACGATCAGGTCGAATGGGCATCGTGAGTATCGCACCAATAACGAATTGGGCCAACTCGATGCTACCTTCGGGATCACGCCCCGTTTTGCGTTGACCGTGGCCGTCCCATTTTTTAATCACCGGTCACATGAACATGCAGACGTCCATGCTGATGAACATCACAATGAGCCACAGAATTTTTCCCGTCAAGATGGAACGTCTGGTTTTGGCGACGTTCGCCTAACGGGCAAATATGCGTTCTTGATTCGTACCAAGCACTTGCTGGTTGGAGGGCTTGGCATAAAGATTCCCAGCGGAGAATACAAATTGCTGGATCATGAGGGCAAGATCAACGAGCCGACACTTCAGCCCGGAACAGGTTCCTGGGACGGTCTACTCTCGACTTACTATAGCTATGAGATGTTGCCTCACCGTCTCAATCTCTTTGGCTCGGGTTTATACCAGGTGACAACTAAAAACGGCCTGGACTATAAGATGGGTAACACCCTCACCCTCAACGGCGGAATAAACTACCTGACGATGGGTGAGCGGCCAAAGAC
>SBBL01000079.1 GCA_005239745.1 Candidatus Troglogloeales bacterium
AAAGATGAGTAAGTCATTGGGCAATGCCGCCGTGCGGCGGCGCACCGTATTGAAGTGCCGTCAGCAAGAATCCGAACTGTGCCCGCGCCTCTTCCTCCGACATCCCCAGTAACCCTAGTATTTTTGCCTGTAAATTATGTTGATGGATGCGGATACTACCGCCACCTATCTCCGTCCCATTCAGCACCATATCGTATGCCTTGGAGCGGACGGCAAGCGGGTCACTGGACAGGAGGGGAAGATCTTCATCCATAGGTGCGGTAAAGGGATGATGAACGGCCACATATCGCGACGCGGCAGCGTCATATTCCAGCAATGGAAAGTCGGTCACCCAGAGAGGTTTGTAAATGGCGGGGTCTAATAAGTTTAGCCGTCTTGCCAACTTTAGTCGAAGCGCCCCCAAAACTTGGTGTGTGACCGTTTCACTGTCGGCCACAAAGATGAGTAAGTCATTGGGCAATGCCGCCAAGCGCTGTTTGACCGTCCGTATCTGTCCGGGTTCAAAAAACTTGGCAATAGGAGAGTCAACGCCGTCACCCGTTACCTTCATCCAGGCAAGTCCCTTCGCTCCCAGATCAATGGCTTCCTGTACTAAGGTATCTATCTCTTTTCTGGACGAGAGGCCAAACCCTGGAATTGCAATGCCTTTCACACGGCCCCCTTTCGTTTGACAGGCCTGCCGAAAAACGTTGAACGTGCAGACTGCGGCAATATCGGAAATATCGTGCAACTCCATGCCAAAGCGGAGGTCCGGCTTGTCGCTGCCGAAGCGACGCATGGCCTCTTGATAGGTAAGTACCGGGAACGGCTGCCGATTTTGGGAGGAAGACACCTGCTGTAGACACAGGGAGATCATCTCTTCCATCAGGTGCATGATCTCTGAGGGTTCGACAAACGACATTTCAATATCCACCTGCGTAAACTCCGGCTGGCGATCGGCACGCAGGTCCTCGTCACGAAAGCAGCGGACGATCTGATAGTAGCGGTCAAACCCGGAAATCATGAGGGTCTGTTTAAACAGTTGCGGAGACTGCGGAAGGGCATAGAACGCGCCGCAATTCAAGCGGCTAGGCACAAGAAAGTCACGCGCGCCTTCCGGGGTGCTTCTGGTGAGGTAAGGGGTTTCGACTTCAATGAACCCGCGTGTGTCTAAGAAACGGCGTATCTCCATCATCATCTGATGCCGCTTCACAAACCGTTTTTGCATCAAGGGCCGACGCAGATCAAGGTACCGGTACTTAAGCCGAAGCGACTCGTCAGGTTCCATCTCATCGGTTGGCAGAAATGGCGGGGTAAGGGCGGGATTTAAAATCGTCAAGTTTGTGGCGCGAATCTCGATGGTACCTGTAGCAAGCGCCGGATTTTCTGTATCAACCGGTCGCAGGGCAACGGTTCCTTGAATCTCGATCACATACTCAGGTCGCAACGCATGTGCCTGCTCATGTAGTGTTGCGGAGGTTTTCGGGTCAAAGACAATTTGGACAATCCCCTCCCGGTCGCGTAGGTCAATAAAGATCAGTCCGCCATGGTCTCGTCTGCGATGGACCCACCCGACGAGTACAACGGGCGTAGAGACCGCCGCCGGTATGCCACAATAGGTTGTTCGTTTCATAAAAAATAGGCTTTTGTCTCTTTGCGAGACTAATTTTCTGGACGCGAGCTTCTTTCAGAATGCCAACGCTTGATAAGTTGATAGCCGAAGAACAGGACAACCCCGGCTATCAGAACAACATAGGCAGAAAAGAGCTTAAAGATAATGGAGCGCCCGGCAAATAACGTTCCCCCTATGTATATGGCAATCCCCGCACCTGTGACGCATACGACGACAAGAAGGGCTAACAGTTTTTGATACCGGCCATGCTTATCGCTAGGCATTTAATTAGTTCAAAACGGGCAGGTGTGTTTGATCGAATAGCCCCATCTGCACGTGTTTTTCATCATGCAACGGAATGGGATAACGCCCGGAGAAACAGGCGGAACAGAAATGGGTTCCTTTGTCCGACGCGGTGCCATAAACGGCACGAAACATGCCCTCTATCGAAAGATAGGCCAGGCTGTCTGCGGTAATATATTTCCTGGTCTCTTCCAAACTATGGGTGGCGGCAACCAGCTCCTGTCGGTTGGGCGTGTCAATACCGTAAAAACAAGGGGAGATAATGGGTGGAGAACTGATTCGCATGTGTACTTCCTTGGCACCGGCTGCCCGAATCATCTTGACAATTTTCCGGCCGGTTGTCCCACGCACAATGGAATCATCCACCACCACCACGCGTTTTCCCCGGAGGACTTCTTTAACCGCGTTGAGTTTTACCTTTACCCCAAAATGACGGATAGACTGTTCCGGCTCGATGAATGTCCGTCCCACATAGTGATTCCGGATTAGACCCGTTTCATAACGCAGTGACGGGGAGGCCTCCGCATATCCAAGCGCCGCCGCCACCCCGGAATCGGGAACGGGAATCACAATGTCAGCCTCAACGGCGGTTTCCCGAGCCAGTTCCCTTCCCAAGCGTTTCCTCACGCTATAAACGGGTCTCGAGAAGATAGTGCTATCGGGCCGCGAGAAATAAACAAACTCAAAAACACACTGGGCAAGCGCGGTTTTGGCAAACGGTTTGAACGACGCAAGCCCCTTATTGGTAATCTGTACCATCTCGCCGGGCTCAACATCTCTGATATATTCCGCTTCAATCAAGTCAAAAGCGCAAGTCTCAGACGCCAACACATACCCGCCCTGTACCTTCCCGATAGAGAGCGGGCGCACCCCATACGGATCACGAACCCCCACCAATCCGTCATTCGACAAAAAAACCAGACAATAAGCCCCTTGCACCCTCTTTAGCGCGTCCACAATACGATCTATCAGGTATGGCTGCCGTGAGTGGGCAATCAGGTGAATAACCGTCTCACTGTCGGAGGTGGATTGGAAAATTGCCCCGTAGGCCTCCAGTTCTGCTCGCAAAACAGTTGCATTGGTGAGGTTTCCGTTATGGGCCATCGCCAGCGACCCAAGCGCGTAGTTGACCATAATCGGCTGAACGTTTTCGAGAGCACTGCCGCCGGCGGTCGAGTAGCGATTGTGGCCAATGGCCGAACTGCCGCGGAGACGTGAAAGACGCGATTTTGAAAAGACATCGGAGACCAGGCCTATTGCCTTCTCAAGATGAAACGCCGTACCATCAAAAGAGACAATGCCGCTTGCCTCTTGACCCCTGTGTTGTAGCGAATAGAGACCTAAATAGGCGAGCTTGCTTGCCTCCGGATGCCCGAAAACCCCTACCACGCCACACGATTCGCGCATTTTATCAAAAACGGCGTCACCCTTGTAACGCCCAAATGCGCCGGCCACCTATGGACCTCCTTCCAGATGGAGATCCTGTTTCTGACGTATAAACTCACCTACTTTGCTTGCCTTTTCGGCGTCAATGTCCACACGACGATTAAGGGCGGTGTCCGCATCCCCTTCTTCCTCTACTAAAGGGTTCAGCTTTCCGAATGCCCGCACCGTCATTCGACTGGGCGAAACGCCTGATGCCATCAGGTAGTTACGTACTGCCACGGCACGGCGGTGCGAAAGGGCCATGTTATACTCATCGCTTCCACGCGTATCCGTATGCCCCCGTAGCTCAATGATAATATCAGGATAGGTCTTCAGGAACGCGGCAATTCTGCTAAGTAAAACCCCAGTCTCCGGCTCGATATCAGATTGGTCAAATGCAAAATGAAGGTCTTTTGCCAGCACCTCAACCTTCAGAATAGCTTCTTCAACTAGATCAGGTGGCGGC
>SBBL01000051.1 GCA_005239745.1 Candidatus Troglogloeales bacterium
AGGCGCGAGGAGCGCGCATACCCTTCTGTATGTAAGCGACGAGCAACGCAGCAAACAGGGATGAATCGGCAGCCCGACTGCATAGGTTATTCCTTGACAGGCCCTAAGCAATGGGGTATGCGACAGGGCCATTGCACGGGAAAAGCGGATCGGTAACACCTAGGCTTCCTTAAGTTCTGCATATATCCATGGAGCCGTGGCCCCATAGAGCAGCTGTAGCCACTGTGCCTGCTCAGCAAGCGTCTCTCCGTATGCTTTCTGCCCCTCGCAGTATAATGCCCCTCCTCCGAGGGTACCCTCTATAGCCAGCCATTCACGCATTCCCCATGGTTTAGGCAGTGGGTGTAGAGGAAACGGGTATTCCCATGCGGTAAGCCCGGGCACCGGGTTCCCTTTCGCATCTACCCGTGGTCCCACGTGATCGCGTAGGCGACCCATGACCGTTTCTAACGTAAGCCCCAGCGGCGCAAGCACGGCCGCGACCCGCATGAGACCCTGAGAGATTTCCCAGCCAATAACAGACGGCAGCGTAATAGCGGTTCCAACGTTCACATGAACATTCCCCGTGGCAATCCGTTGTCCATCAACTACAGACAGTGCCGACTTCAGCTTGGGGACGGCTACGGGACTAGACCATAGACGCGGCCATTTTCTATCCGCCTTCTTTAACCAAAGAACCGGACTTGCAGTAAGCTCCAAAAGATCATCTAGTACTTGAAGTTTTTCCCACGCACTGCTTTTTGCAAGTTCCGGTACTATTTCATCGAGGAATCCAGACTGTGAGGTTTCATGCTGGCCTTCACCCGCTAGCACTAATCCTGCGTTCGTTGCGGCCATTTGCCACTCTTGTGGAGAGAGTGGGTTCTCGCACGCGTGCATCCAACCATCCACAATGCCGGTGGCCGTGCCAATTTCCGTGTGTGTTTCAAAACATCCACGTATGGGGTGTGTCTTTGGCAAGAGGCGGACCACCTCCGTTGTACGAAAGACAAGCCGTCCAGAAGAAGGAGATACGCCCTGTAGCCCAAGCCACTCCCCCGTCTGCCGCATCCAGATACGGCTGGCCTTGGGGTAGGTGACCAATCGAAGCAGCCCTTTGGGTTTCAAACATCCGGAAAGCCGCTTCAAAAGTAGCGCCGGATTGGGGACATGGTGCAACACATTCGAGGCAATGATGTAGTCGAACGCACCCCCCTTCCATGTGTGCATATCTGCACAAATAGGCGTGATCGGAGCGCGTTTTTGGTAAAATCGCACAATGCGAGAGAATAGCAAACGCTGCTTTAGTCGGTTAATCGAACGGGCACTGATGTCTACCGCCACAATCCGCCTGGCCATCGGGTGAACTTGCGATACCACCAACGGCTCGAACGTTCCGCTTCCAACAATTAAAATGTCTATACCGTCATGAGGAAGGGCTACCCCCCATGCCAATTGACAACCGTGGCTGTATGAGAGGGATGGCTGCTCTGATTGCCGTCTTGCCGGAAGGGCAAAAAATGGAATGGGCGGATAAGGAAATCGCTCATATTGCGCCTGGACGGAATTCACTTTAGAGCTAAAAGCCGGCTCAGCAACCTAAGGTGGCGTTTCGACGGGTTGCGGGTTCATCGGCTGGTAAAGGTAAGTGTGACGGTCTTGTCGGAATCAAGTACGAACGAACACGAAAGGACATTGTCCGGGCATAAACCGGACCACCCCGTGAACGTCGCTTGCGGAGCAGGTACCGCATGGAGGGTGATTTCCGTATCGGGTGGAAAGTGGTAAACACAATCTGCCTGACAGTCAATCCCCTCTCCAGTCACCGTCCCGGACCGTGTGCCCGTACTTTGCAAATGAAGATCCAGCTCAAATACCCTTGTAAAGAGGGCGGTGACCTGTTTATCGCCGTTCATGGTCAGACGACACGCCTCCGGTCCGGTGCAGTCACCGTCCCATCTTTCAAACACTGAACCCGGGTCCGGGACGGGTCTGAGTTCTACGCCACGGTTTTTTGAAAATTGCAAACAACCCTGCCCGCAAGGCACCGCGTCTGGGTCTTCAGAGATGACTGACCCCGTGCCGGTTCCCGCTATATTATAGTCCACGGCCGGTAGATTAAAGCGGAGGGTAATCGTCTTTTTGGAAGTCATTTTTAGGGTACATAAATTCACCTCACCCTCACATTCCCCAGACCACGTCACAATAAAGTCAGGCGAAGCGTTCTGCATTAACCGAACGAGTGTCCCCTGTGGGAACTCCCAGGTGCAATCACTCGGACAATTAATACCGGCTGGGGTAGACGTTATACGAACCGCTACCCCTTCCGGTCCCTGTATATTGATTAACAGGGGAACCCCTCTGAACTTTGCAGAGACCGACACCGTAACGTCCGTGATGTCCGTCTCCATTGTTACGTTGCATTGCCCTCTGCCGGAACAGGCCCCCGACCACCCATCAAATATCATCCCAGGGTCTGGAGATGGGATTAGGGTAATCACCCGCCCGTTCTCTAGGGGGACGGTAATCCGGCACCTATCTGGGCAGTGAATATTTTCATCCGTCGTTGACATTACCACTCCCCCCCCGGAGACAGTCACTTCAAGGGAGAACAGGTGGACCTTGGGCTCTGGTGTCTGTTCGGATTTTGGTTTGGTTTTAGATGCAGATGCAGGTGCAGATTCAGATGCAGATTTAACCTCAGGTTCAGACGTAGGTTCTGGTGCTTGTTGGAGTTGGAATTCCGGTTTAGTGGTGGGTGCGGGCTCGGGCTTTGTGTCCGGCCCCGGTTCTGCCTCTGTTGTTATCGCCTCGATGGCTTCAATAGTAGTCTGTTGAGGTTCCGGTTGTTCTGGGACGTCCGCCATTCCCGCAATATCGAATTTTGCCGTAATACGTGTTGCGGACTGGACAACGATCGAGCACTGTCCTGTTGCAGAGGTAACGCTTGTTTCCGGACAGTCCCCTGAAGTTGCGCCAACCCACCCTGCAAAGACGGAGCCCGCGGACGGAGTGGCGATCAGTTGAACCTGTGTGCCCGGGCTGTACAACTCCGTACAGTCGCTCTCACAGTGAATCCCTGGTGCAACGGAGGTGACGGTTCCAATTCCCGACCCCAGTATCAGGACCGATATGAGAAATTTCTTAGGTGGGGGCGGGGGGGGCAGAGAGGGATTAAACTCAAACTTGGCAGTAACTGAAGTTGTGTCTTTAAGTATGACGACGCATTTTTCGCGGCCGCTGCACGCCCCTCCCCATCCCGTGAAGATGGCGTCAGCTAAGGGACTGGCAACAAGCTCAACGGTAGACCCATGCGGATACGTCTCGATACATTGGGTCCCACAATTAATACCTTCAACATTAGACGTTACCGTGCCTCCTCCGAAGGTAATGACGGTTAGCGTTTGATCCACAGGGATCGGTTGTTCCGGAGGACTCGCCTCTTTGGGTACAACCACTGAGGGAGGGATTTCATTGATCTTTTCAAACGGCGCAACCACGGGAGGGGTGACTTTATTGATCTTTTCAAGGTCATCATCAAGGTCGTCAGCCCGAGTGGACTGGAAAAATGCAGTGACCACTCTGGCGGAGGTCATGGCCACGGTACAACTTTCTCGTCCGCGACAATCCCCGCCCCATCTAAGAAAAACCGACCCCTTCGCAGGGATTGGAAGCAGCCCCACCGTCTTGCCGGGCGGATAGAGTTCAGTACAGTCAAACCCGCAGAGGATGCCGGAGGGGTGAGACTCAACGCTACCCCGACCGGTGCCGGACACGATAACCGTCAAAAGAAGTTGGGAAGGCCTCTTCAACTGTGCCCACACCCGGTCTCCCGTGACCAGGGTACACAGTAGGACAAGCCCAAGAATGGCAGCTTTTTTCTTCAGGGCACCTCTAAAAACCTGCTGCGCAACCCGACTGCTGCGTTGCGCGGTGCTCGGAATCCTCGTATATTCAAAGATATACTCCGGTTCCTGTGCTCCGTGCGCCTTGCATTCGGGCCGCTCGCGACGGTTTTTAGAGGTGCCCTTCATCCAAATTAAATGGGCCATGGCTTGAACTGCTTACTGAGGGAGATGCCCTGATACTGGTAAGAGGAGCCGATCCCGGAACCATACAATTTTTCAGGCCGTCTTAATAGCCGTTCATACACCAAGCGACCTACCTGCTGGCCATCTTCCAGTAAAAACGGCACTTCATGAGAACGAACCTCTAGGACAGCCTTCGTCCCGGTAATCTCACCGTTGCCGTAACCAAAGCCTGGGTCAAAAAAGCCCGCGTAATGAATACGGAACTCGCCGACGGAAAGATGATAAGCCACCATTTCCGCCCCAAAGTCGGGAGGAACGCGTGTTTTTTCTTTGGATGACAGGATGTAAAAATCGCCCGGGTTCAAAATAAGGTGGGGTGGATTTGCCGCGTAAATGGGTTCCCAAAAATCGCCAGGGTCGTAATAGCGGTACTTACTCAAGTCAATCAGCGGGGCATGCTGTTTTGCACGGTATCCGATAATGTTTTGTCCTTTCAGATCAATGGATACCCAAAGCCCGTCTGAAATAAACGGCATCTTGGGAAGATCAGCCCCGTCGTCCCCCTGAGAAAGATAAAGCAGGGACTCTTCCCGGGCGATCTTGCCCAATTTCGCATCAGAGGGCGGCGGATTGCCGCGCAAAAAACGGAGTTGGTGTAGCTTGAAGCCTGCCTGCACCAAAATACTAAACGTTCGAGGGACAATTTCGAGATAGAGCTTCCCCTTGTAACCTGCCGGAACACGTTCAAACTCTGTCCCATAATCGCTCATCAGACGGGTAAAGACGTCTAGACGTCCGGTGGTGCTTTTGGGGTTGGCTTTACCCGATATCAGTGGCGGCAGGTAGACTTCCTCCATCAACGGCACCACATAGACACAACCCCTTTCTAAAACGGTCGGCTTTGAAAGATCCATGACATGCATACATAACGCGGTTAGCTTGGTTTGTACGGTTGCGCGAGGACCTGGCAAGAAGCTCGAACGTAGGCGAAAGGCTTCCATCCCCAGTCGTAAATCAATACTGCATGGCTGGATTTGCTCTTCCAATATCTGGGAAGAAGCCGTTAACTGGCCGGCCTCGATTAGCGCCTGAATGTCCTGGGAGGGTAATGTCCCTGTCGTGTACGTGGGTGCGTCCGTTTTTATGTTTGGAAAAAGACGGGTATTGGTCATAGGCCGCTCGTCACGGTTTTTAGAGGTGCCATTGTGAAACCCGGCGGATGATGCCACAGGGGTCGGAGGCCGCCTAGCAGATGTTGCACGATACAAATACGACTATACACTTAGCCGTAACCAG
Organism: Candidatus Troglogloeales bacterium; assembly: GCA_005239745.1. Classification (GTDB taxonomy): domain Bacteria; phylum Nitrospirota; class Nitrospiria; order SBBL01; family SBBL01; genus SBBL01. Next base: position 5,307 of record SBBL01000051.1, read on the forward strand.
TCTGAATGCTTGTCGGATTTACCTCGCACAACATCAAAAAAGGCAGTTTGGAGTGCCTTGGTAATAGGCCCCGGTTTCCCTGTACCGATCACCCGCCGATCAAGCTCTCGGATGGGGGTTACTTCGGCAGCCGTGCCGGTAAAGAAGGCTTCATCCGCCAAATAAAAGTCGTCCCTCGTAAAACGCTCCTGCAAAACCGGGATGCCCGTTTCTTTCGCTAAACGCATGATGGTGTCCCTAGAAATCCCATCTAATATAGACGTTAGTGGTGTCGTTTGCAGGATGCCTTTTTTAACAATAAAGACATTTTCTCCGGGCCCCTCAGAGACATATCCTTCCGTATCCAGTAGAAGCGCCTCATCAAAACCGGCCGCCAGCACCTCCTGTTTCGCCAGTTGTGAGTTAACGTAGTAACCGGTTACCTTCGCTCGGGTCATGCTAACGTTAACATGATGTCGTGTAAACGAAGAGACCCCAACACGGATGCCGCGGCTGACCCCTTCCTCCCCCAAGTAGGTACCCCACGGCCAAACGGCAATAGAAAGATGAATGGGTGCCTCCTCTACACGGAGTCCCATCTCTCCGTACCCAATATAGCAAAGCGGTCGTATATATCCCTCTTCCAACCCGTTGGCCCGTACCGTTTCAACAACGGCTTGTTCAATTTCCTTCTGACTGAATGGTATCTTCATCTGAACAATACGCGCCGATCCCAAAAGGCGGGCGACATGATCCGATAACCGAAAAATAGCCGTTCCGGAAACCCCTTTATAGCAACGAATCCCTTCAAAGACAGCCAGTCCGTAGTGCAGACTGTGCGTTAACACGTGAACCGTTGCTTCTTTCCACGGAACCAACCGGCCATCCATCCATATCCATGGCATCTCCGTCAATTTTGGCATGACCCTCCTTTTTGAGTTGAATTCAGACACCCCTGTGTGGGTATACTGCCAGATTCTAACGAGTTTCTCAAGTTGATTTTTAGGGTGCGTCGTGCTGTAATGTAATAAGCGGTGTGTCGCGTGAGAGGGGGGCTGTGCTGATTCAAATGCGGGTGCAGGGTTTGGTTTTTGATCCGTACCGTGGTGCCTATATCCTTGTTCTCCGAGATGATGAGAGCAAGGAGACACTGCCCATCTGGACGGGTAAAATGGAGGCCAATGCGGTGGGGCTTGCAATGGAAGGGGTCACAACACCGCGTCCAATGACCCATGATCTCCTTAAAAATATTTTAGATACCCTGGGCGCCAAAATGATCAGCATTGTGATCAACGACTTAAAGGAAGGCACTTATTTTTCCAAAGTGCATCTTGTCTGTCAAGACTCTGAGTTCACCGTGGATGCCCGTCCCAGTGATGCCATCGCGCTTGCAATCCGAGCCAATGCCCCAATTTTTGTTGCAGAGAGCGTCATGAAACAGCAAGAATCGGAATCTTTCGACCGGTGGCTGGAAAACCTGAAACCGGAAGATTTTGGGCAATACGAAACATGACGAAACTGTTCTTGGGCGGCTTCCTTTGGCTGTTGACTGCCTGTGCGGGCATTAGTGATCTGTCGCACGCGAATTATCAACACCCCGTATTTTTTTTGGATGATCTTGCGGGAGAACACATGGCCGTTCTCCCTATGGCGGCACCCAAAAAATATCAGCCTTACCAAGCGGCAGCCGAGGCGATGTTCTATCGGGTACTTGTTGAAATGCGCCCGGCGTTGCATACCCTCTCTCCTGAAGCGACGCTTAAAAAAATTCAGGAATCGGGACTTACCCCTCTGTACGATACGTTCAGACAAAACTCAGCATTATTCCAAAAAATGACTCAGGAACAAGACCTGACACAACTGAAGGCGGCGCTTGCAACGCGATTTCTCCTTCAGACAAGATTGGATCAGATAGAAGTTGTGGAAGGGGCAACCCATATCCGTATCTTGGGCAGGCTATTTGATATGGAAAGAGGGGATATTCTGTGGGAAGGGACCGGGGAATCCCGTGGTTATCTATTCCTCTTTTTACCGCGGGTTCCCGCTAATTTTGAAAAGGCCATAGAGGTTGCTAGTCGGGGGTTTGTTCGAACGCTGCCCCAATAATTCAAGGGCACCTCTAAAACCGTAGCGAGCGACCCGATTGCTGCGAGCTGCTGTGCTCGGAATCCTCATGTACCCTAACGTACATTGCGGTTCCTGTGCGCAGTAGCCCTTGCATTTTGGCCGCTCGCTACGGTTTTTAGAGGTGCCTTCAAGCTCAGGGATTCCCATTCGATCCACGTGCGAGTTCAAACGCATTGAAGACATTCAACGGGTGCTTGGAGCGACAGCCAAGGCCCCTGGGGTGCGTTTAAGCATCGGCGATGACGCGGCGGCCATTGCGCCCTCCCAGGGTTGTCTGCTGCTTCTGACAACCGATAGTTTGGTAGAAAACGTCCACTTCAGCCGATCATACATGACCTTTCGACAGATTGGATATAAGGCCATGGCCGTTAATGTCAGTGATATTGCCGCAATGGGTGGGGTACCACGCTACGCGTTAATTGCCCTAAGCATGAAGAAGAAAGAGCCTGCCGGCAACATCTCCCGGCTCTACCAAGGTTTAAACCGTTGTGCGCAAGCCTCCGGGGTTTACATTATTGGGGGCAATATCACGGCTTCTTCTCCGTCGCACGCCGATGAGGGCGGTTTCTCTGTTTGCGTGATGTTAGTCGGAGAGACCACACCGTATCAAATGGTTAGGCGCAATGGCGCACGTGTGGGTGATATCCTATACGTCACCGGCACATTGGGAGAAGCGGCTGCCGGCTTGGAGATTTTGAAGCGATCGGGTTCCCCTCGTTTCTCAAAGCTAATAAACCGCCATAAAGTGCCCACTTTACGCATCCGTGAAGGACGCGCACTTTCAACCATCGCGTCGGCTATGACTGATATATCCGACGGTTTATTGTCGGACCTTACACATCTTATCCAGGCAAGCGGGGTGGGGGCTCAACTCGTGTCGGATCACATACCCATCTCCCCTACCCTAAAACATTACTGTAGAGAGACAGGGAATGACCCACTCCCGTATGCACTAAACGGAGGAGAAGATTATGAGTTGCTCTTTACCGTTCCAGAGAAAAAGATAAACAAGTTAGAGGCTCTCATTGCCGGCCGAGTGGTTGCGGCATGTCCAATCGGCACAATTACCTCAAAGGGGCTTCGGGTGCAGGGCGCATCCGGCCGGACCGTTTCAGTGACACCGAAGGGATACGATCACTTAAAATGACGCCTCTTTCGACACGCATTGCAACGCGCGTTAAGGGATTACAACGATGGGGAGGGCTATCCGAGGAGACGCCACATCAAGTGGCGACAGCCTTTGCGGTTGGCGTATTTGTAGCATTTTGCCCGTTGTTAGGTCTCCACACAATACTGGCCATTGTCCTTATATGGGCATTTCGTTTAAACAAGGTGGTTGTATTTACCGGGGCACTAATCAATAATCCTTGGACACTAACCCCCATTACGTGGGTGTCGCTCTGGTTGGGCACGTTAATTGATCCAAGACCGTATGCCCTGCCATCAGTGGACTGGGGAAACCTTACCCTTATGGCGCTCGTCCGTGCGTTACAGCCCTACCTATTCCCATTCATGCTAGGCGGGACACTGCTGTCTGTATTAGGGGCAATCGTTGGATATATCGTCGTTTACAAATGGCGTGTACGCATTGCCGCACCATCTCAATCGCCGGCAGACTACCCCTAAGGTACCTCGTGAAACGGCAAACGTCATTTAAGCAATTTCGGGCATCGCTCCTCTATTGTAACAAGTGTTCCCAGGCCCAACCGGTACGAGAGCGGTTGCTTTTGGTGCTCCCGGAAGGAGACCTTTATGAGTACTTGTGTCAAACCTGCGGTAGCTCCCTTGGTTCAAAGACGGAACGGGTTCAACATCCTATTATCACCCAGGCCATACCCTTTCAGTAATCTGCCGTCTGATGGGGCAAGCCCATTTTGACTTTACCTAACACCTTATCTATACTGACCTTATGGTCAGTATAGATAAGGCCTGCTCTTTGGATGGTCTAATTGCGCAAATGGGGCTCCCGGCCGCAAGTGAAGGCGCTACTTTCTTAAAAAAAGCTTACTATTTTTCGGAAAAAGCGCATGCCGGACAACGACGGCAATCCGGCGAGCCCTATATTGATCATCCCTTAGCCGTAGCGCATATTCTCACACGGTTTCGTCTGGATATTCCCTCGATTGCGGCCGCTTTATTACACGATGTTATCGAAGATACCCACTGTACATTAGAGACCATACGTCAAGAGTTTGGTGAGGATGTGATGACGCTGGTTGACGGCGTCAGTAAAATCGGCCGATTCGGATTCAAAAATTCGCAAGAGCAACAGACCGAAAACTTCAGAAAAATGGTGTTTGCGATAGCCTCGGACATTCGTGTCCTGCTCATCAAACTTGCAGATCGCCTACACAATATGCGGACGCTTGATGCCCTATCTGAAGAGCGACAAAAACGGATCGCCCGTGAGACATTGGATATCTACGCCCCGCTAGCCAATCGTTTAGGGATTGGCTGGCTACGGTCAGAGTTGGAAGACCATTGTCTTCGCTTTCTAAAGCCGCAGGTGTACCAAATGCTTAGCGCGCAAACCACAACCCCACAAGGAGACCAAAACCGATATATCAAAGAGGTGGTGGCTTCCATTGAATCCGTGCTGTCCGAACACGAACTGACGGGTAAGGTCACGGGTAGGCAGAAACATCTTTTTGGTGTCTACCAGAAAATGGAGCGACAAGGCATTCCGCTCGAAGAGGTATACGATAAAGTGGGTGTCCGAGTGATCGTTGGCACAAAGGCAGATTGTTATGCCCTACTGGGGATTATTCATTCCCTTTGGTTTCCGGTGCCGGGACGATTTAAAGACTACATTGCCATTCCAAAATCGAATCAGTACCAATCGCTTCATACGACAGTCGTAGGGCCAGGGGGACAACACATTGAATTGCAGATCCGTACGGAGCAGATGCACCGCATTGCAGAAGAAGGGATTGCCGCCCACTGGATCTACAAGGAAGGTGGGCAAATCAACGTTCGCGATGAGCATATTAAGACCCGAATACGGCAGTTTAAGGAGTGGCAGAACGACTTTGCCGACACACACCATATCCTGGACTACGTTAAGACCGATCTGTTCGCTGATGTCATTTATGTCTTTACGCCAAAGGGTAGTATTAAGGAATTGCCCAAAGGGTCCACGCCGGTTGACTTTGCTTATGCGGTACATACCGAAATTGGTCACCGTTGTGTGGGCGCCAAGATCAATGGCAAAATTGTTCCGCTTAGGCATCTGCTCAAAAGCGGAGATACCGTGGATATCCTGACTTCGTCCGTCCATTCTCCCAGCAGAGATTGGTTGAAATTTGTAAAAACGTCCAGGGCCAAGGCCAAGATTCGACATTTTATTCAGGAAAAAGAACGGGGAGTACATTTAGAGATCGGCAAGAAGATATTAACCCAGGAGATACGAAGGGCAAATCTTGGGACCGATATATTGCGATCGGATAAACTGATCGCCGGCGTTTCCGATCGTGGTATTAGGTCGCTGGATGAGCTTTTTATTGCCATCGGCTATGGAAAAATTTCCGCCATTCGCGCCATTCGTCCCCTCTTACCGGAACCGTCATCTAAAGACGTGGGTGGGAATGAAACGGGCACGGCTATAGATCGCAAGACAACCTTATCAAAGTCGGCGCTTCCCATAGGGAATGTTATTCAGGCCGGCGAAATCGGTACTATGATGACGCGTCTTTCAAAGTGTTGTCATCCCATCCCGGGTGATGTTATCATCGGATTTATCTCTAGGGGGCGAGGCCTTGCCATCCATACCGCCGACTGTCCCAACCTAGATGCGCTCCACCAGGATCCCAACCGATTTGTTAATGTGGAATGGACGAAGGATGATGGCACGGGACACGAGAGCCGTTATCGAGCCAATATTCGCCTCTTAACGCTTGACAAGCCGGGGATTTTAGCGGCTGTTTCGACGGCCATTGCCAAAGATGGTACCAACATTAAAAGCGCAAAAATCGTCACAACGGATAATGATAAGGCAACCTTTCAGTTGGCCATCGAAGTCTCCGGTTCTCATACCCTACGTCATGTGATAGAAAACATTAAGCAGATAGACGGTGTCCTACAAGTCGAGAGGATACGTAAAACTCTACCCGGGGTTCGAAAAGATTGACCCCGGAACCTTTTGGGGTAGCTCGCTAAGTACGTAGGGGATAGGGGGCGATTGGATTCGACGGAGATGGGAGGGCAAGGGGCGCATGCCGAGGTCCCGTTGGCTCGTTAAACAAACGGGAAAAACGTAATCGCTAACGAACAGTTAGCCCTCGCTGCCTAAGAACCAGCGACGTCAACCTTTCGTTGCCTGTGCGGGGGGAAGACGCCAGATAGCAGGCTGGCCTTCGCACCTTGTCTGAGGGTGTGGTGCATGGGGTTCCTCTCGTGTGCCTGAAGGTGAGATCTTTTCGGGCTGGCGGTGGATGGGGCGTGTCTTTATGCCTGATCCGTTGCGACGCTTAATTAAAGACTACGCATGTAGCGGCTCTTGAGAGAACATTTTCGGACGCGGGTTCGATTCCCGCCGCCTCCACCAAGACAAAACATAACCTTAAAAAACTCATTTCCTGTCTTGACAATTGGGTACACCTTACTCTGGATCAGGAACCAATTTTTCTTCAAGCCGTAAAGCAATGCCAACCGAACAACCAATGAAGTGGCTAAATAGGTTAATCTTTCTAAGAAATTGATTGGCTGTTAAGGCTGAAACAAGACAAAGCAAAACTGACAAAGCTTCTCCTATCGGTATCTGTATGCCAAATACAG
>SBBL01000093.1 GCA_005239745.1 Candidatus Troglogloeales bacterium
GCCCCCAGCATTTGCCGTCACTGTTCCGTTACAGGTGTTAGTCAAATTAAGCGGCGTTGCATTGATCATGCCGGTCACATTGCCCCCAATCGGATGTCCACCTGTGGGATAGAGATCGGTGAGCGTCATATCCACGACGGCCGTCGCATTCGGATTTTGTATGGTGAGGGTCATCGTGGAAGGGGCCCCCACCGCAACGGAGGCCGGGTTAAATGATTTGCTCAATATTGGAAGCAGAGGAGTGCAGGCATCTCCAATGCCATCGCCATTCGTGTCCGCCTGTGAAGGATTGAACATCTTTGGGCAGTTGTCTAGGTTGTCCGGTATCCCATCCCCGTCTGCGTCACTACAGGCATCTCCGATGCCATCACCATTCGTGTCTGCCTGATCAGGGTTATACGTGTCGGTGGGTCCGGGATAAGCCGGATTCGGATTGTTTAGGACGTAACAGTTGTCACAAGCATCCCCCACACCCTCTCCATCAATGTCTTTCTGGTCTGGGTTCGGGTTAGCGGGACAATTATCAATATCGTCTTTCAATCCATCACCGTCTGTATCAACCGTCGAAGAACTACGTGCGATGATATACGGAAGACTGAGGGTGTTATCCATGGCAATCACGCTGAAGTCTGCTGGGTATACGTTAAATAGAACATGCACGGAATTTTCCCAACCGTCAAGCGTGTTGAGGGGGTTGGTCGTACCCGTATAATCCGTTAACGTAGAGAAAGGGGGATTTGTGCCTGTAATAACCGGGTGCCCAATTGCTTTAGTATCAATTGTGACATCTTCGCTTGAACATCTCACCGGGCCGTCGCAGTCTCTGGCAGAAAAGGGTTCAAAACCTGTTAAAGGATTAGGGCCCGTTAACTGGTCTAAGAGTTGATTGATATCTGAGCTCCCTCCCCCTTCCCTTACCGCCCACTCGGTAGCGATATATAAGCCAGGCATCTCCCCATTCCCGGCAAACTCAATACTGTTCTTCATAAGTTGTTTTGCGCCGGCCATAAAATAATGCGTGGCCGGGTCCGCTCCCATGATGACTATATTACCCTTGGGTTGGTTAGCCCAGGCGCTATTTGCAAGGGAAGAAACGGAAGTAGAGGTATCAGCACCTGTTTTATCTCCAAAAATAATCGCTTTATAACCGGTGAAATCATTGATACCTCGCCACTGCTGTGCGGTTACCATCTCGACTGTAAAACCGGCACTGTAGGCGGCCCGAACTTCGGAGCTATCCATTCCAGAATATACAGTCTCTTCCACAATCAGCACCGTGCCATGATCCCCCTTATTGAGTTTAATATCAATATCGGGTACAGGGATACCGGACACGGGAACGGGGATATGGCTGTAGACGGAAGGATCATCGGGTGGATTGTCAGCAGACTCGTTGAGCCCGTTATAAAACTCCTCCGGCCCAAGGAGGGGACGCGACGGAGATAGAGGCCCGACACGACTCTCGCGACTAAACGGTAATACCTCAGTAACTTCCACAGTGTACGTTGCACCACCTGTCAACCCAGGCAATTCGTAGGCACCCTGTATATTCTGGCCAGAGGAAGGTGTCTGCCAATAATGACCAGAAACATTGGATACAGCATCCTGAAACGGATTGGTGATATTTCTGGCGATCACATTTGCCCCACTAAAAGCAGTTTCCCCATCTGCCAAGAAGACGGTCCCCGTAATTGCCGGTGCAGGGGACGGAGTAGCACTAGGATACATCCTTGAAACTGCGGCGATGTCATCTTTTTGGGGTCCAGTGGCAGCGGTAATACCGACATAGGGAAACATTACCTCAACGTATTGTCTTGGCGGTCCTCCTGTTGCGGGATCAAAGAAACTCGCATATGCCGACGAACTCGGGTCTGTGTCATACCAAAATTGTCCGTTGACTTGAGAATGTCCTAGATTAATGAAATGCCCAAACTCATGTACCAAAACCACCCTAAACTTATCGTCGGTTAGCGCAAAACTAGATAACGCCTCGCCGTTTAATACAGCAAAACCCTCTGTAATAAAACCGGACTCCGGAGGGCAAACGCCCGCAAAGCCCAAAACGGCAGTCCCCTGACCAAATATTGCAGCAAAAATCGTACCGTCGTCATCATAAATAACAGGGTTCTTTGTGTCCGTACAACCGACTCCCCTCACAAGCAAGTCTAAGTCGGCTTCGGTGGCAACATCACCAATGGAACCCTCAATAACATTAACCGGTAATAGACCGGAGGTCGGGATTGCAGTACCTGTCCATGCATTGAAAGCTGCCCTGGTTTCGCGAACAGCGTCTGAGTGGCCCCACGCTCCCAAGTCACCCCCATCCACATGGATGGCGATGGGGACAGCTTTATTCCACAGATAGGGTGTTCCATCGGCGGCGCTTTCTAATGGCCCACCCGCATACACAGGGGAAGCGGCCAACACAGCGAGCAATACAGCAAAAACGATGTTCCCCATTTCCCAATCGGCCCGTTGTTGGGCTTTCATTTACGCCCCCCTTTCGGATGACCTGAGGGACTGTCGCTAAGTTTTTTAACCACAGAGACAAAGTCTTCATAAGGAAACACACCTTTCTTCCTGTTAAGTTTTTCTTTACGTTTCTCGTTTTGGCCTGTGACTCCCGGCGTTTCGGTATCAGTCGGAAAAATAGAAAGCTCGGACTCGGAGAACCTCCGCGATGCTGCCATCTTTTGAGCAGACATGTCCATAAAAAGCAACCCCTCCCCTACACGGCTCATGATCTGCTTCCGCGTCCCTCGCACGGGGACGTCCGAGGGACGCGGCTCGGCCTGAATATCAAACACCGCTTGTTCCAGAGTAATGGGGCTTGAAAACCCTCTATCGCTCTCCCCAGTCAAAAACAGCATGACCTCCTGTCCAACCAAATATTCCGGCATCGGTACCAAATCGAAAAGCGGGCCCGGTTCCTGCTGGTACACCCCGTCACCTGAAGAACCGGAAGGGGAGTCGTGATGGTGACCAGAACCACGGGGGCTAGGCTTTCTGCCAAGATGGGCCTGCCGAACGGTCACGGTCTGCCCGACCCCCCCTTTGATGACCTCGGAAACCGAAAACGTGTATTCCGTATAAACCAAGCCATCTGCATGGGAGACTTTCTCCTTCTTGGTCATACAGGTCCCAACGATGATTCGACTCGCGTGAGCCGACATCTGCCCCAGGTTCAGTGATGCCACCTGAAACGCCGAGAGCGGCGTTGTAGGCATCAAAATCAGCGCCACCAAAACAGTAATCCACCTAAAACGGAAGACAGTACCAAAACACTCTACGTTTTCCACCGCCCCTCTCCTTAAAGCAGATTCCTGCTTGACCCTACCCATTGCCACAAACTGTTATAAAAGCCACACCCTATCCCACATGGAACCTCTCAGTAAGTAAATCCTGTCCGCGATGCAACAATCGCCAAATCGTCGCTGTCGACATCATGATCACAATCTGGGTCGGCTGCCGGATCCCAACCAGGATCACTCATGGTGAATCCAGTCTTCGATGCCACGATCGCTAGATCATCACTGTCAACATCACCATCACAGTCTAGATCCCCCGGCCCGGTGTTGCCCGTACTCGTGTTTTCCGGCGGGCAGTCAACCTTCAGGAGCGCCTGGGCAGACGCAGTAGTCCCCGCATTGCTCGTGAGGACTGACGTGCGGTTTTCATAGTTGCCTACAGGACAGGCCTTCACCTGCACCTCAATCGTGCATGTACCTCCGGCAGCAA
>SBBL01000061.1 GCA_005239745.1 Candidatus Troglogloeales bacterium
CGCACACCGTAGCGGTCACAGTCACCGACGCCGCTGGTAACGCTTCAAGTGCCACCGCCACCTGGACGGTTGATACGACACCCCCATCAAAACCCGTGGTCACGTCCGGTCCGTCGGGAACGGTTAGTACGACGTCGGCTACGTTTACCTTCACCCAAGAACCGGGGACGACGGCCAAATGCGCACTCGATGGCGCCCCACCGGCGACCTGCACAAGCCCTGTTGCCTTCTCAAATCTGGCTAGCGGCACGCACACCGTAGCGGTCACAGTTACCGACGCCGCTGGTAACGTTGCAAGCGCCACCAGCACCTGGACGGTTGATACGACACCCCCGCCACCACCTGTAATTTCCAGTCCATCTAGTACAACCACCGGCACGTCGGTGACGGTTACCTACACGGCTGAGTCGGGGGCGACGGTTACCTGTCAACTAGATGGTGCGGCCTTTGCCATTTGCCCTGCCACCTATTCGGTGGAGCATGGGGGTCATACGCTGACGGTACGAGCAACCGATGCCGCGGGCAATGCCACCACATCCGGCTCCATACAGTGGACGACCAACGCACTGCTTTGGGAGTTTGCGACCGATGGGACACCGGGCTCCCCTGTGATCGCCTCAGACGGAACAATCTATCTTCCAGTCGGCCGGATTGGGACGGATACCACGGGGTATCTATACGCGATTAACCCGGACGGCACACAAAAATGGCGCGCATTGCTTAATATCCTTCCGTCAGAAACGCGACCCGCTGTCGCGTCGGACGGAACGATCTATGTGCACGGCAACGGCCTCGAGGGGACATCCTCCGTTGAGAAACTACAGGCCATCCGGAGTTCCGATGGATCCGTCCTATGGACGTTTTTGTTCAACGATGGGGGTACCACCGCTACGTCTGAAAGACAGTCCAGTCCCGTAGTCGCGTCAGATGGCGTTATTTATGTAGGATCGCTTGACGGAAACCTCTACGCCATTAATTCCGGTGGAACAACCGGTGGAACAAAACGATGGCGTCACAGTCCCTTTAATTCTCCTATCCAGTCCTCGCCTGTTATTGCGCCGGATGGGAGCAGCTATGTAATTTACGTGCACGATGAATCCGGGCTATTTGCGTATAGGCCGACGGGTGATCTGAAATGGAGCTTCCGCCTCAGTCGAGGTGTGGCCGAAGGATCGCCTCTTGTCGGCCCTAATGGAGTTATTTATTTTGCCCGTCCCGTTCCCAGTGCTAGCGATCCATCGTTTAGTGATTCGACGCTTTATGCCGTCAATGCCAATGGATCCCAAAGATGGACAGCCGACTTAACACAAAGCGATACGAATGGGGTGGCATCTACGCCGGCCATTGCATCCGATGGAACCCTCTATGTCGGTGATACGACATTGTATGCTATTGACGCATCCGGAAGTCGGAAATGGGAGTTTACCGATCCCAGCGGTGATTCCTCTAGCGCCTCTCCCATCCTTGGTCCTTCAGGGAAGATTTACTGGAAAAGCCCTACAGCTCTTTTTATTCTTGATCCAACCAGTGGACTGCAAGTAGGGGAGATTGATCTTAGCGACGTTGTATTCACCCCTCCACCGGACGCCACGCCGGCGCTATCGCCGGCGGGGTTGTCCCCCAGCATTCTTTACGTTCCTACTGCATTTGATGGAGATCCCCTCAATCTTACTGGGGAAAATGGGTTACGGGCCTACCAAACGTTCCCGTAGTTATTGCGGAATCGCTGGCTGCCGTGTGGTTGCGATTGATATTGATAGGAAAGTTGTGTTAGAAGGGGCGTCTGGCAGAGGGGTGCATTGAGATGGGATGTGGCGTGGGGGGTTAAGTCGCTTATTGGCACCTCTAAAAACCTACTGTGTGTCCAAACTGCTGCGTTGTGCGGTGCCCGGGATCCTCATATATTCAAAGATATATTCCGGTCCCTGTGCGCAGTAGCCCTTGCATTTTGGCCGCTCGTGACGGTTTTTAGAGGTGCCCTTATGTTTGCTTGGGGGGTGATAGTGTGACGGCATACGAAACGGTTTTTATCTTGAAATCCTCTTTTTCTACGGAGGAAGAGGTTGCCGCAATTGAAAAGGTTCGCGGGGTGATCGAACGCGGCGGGGGGGTTGTTTCTACCCTTGATCGTTGGGACCGCAAAAAGCTGGCCTATCCGATTAAAAAGGAGAAGCGGGGTGTTTACGTTATTGCCCATTATGAGGGAGGTGGCGCCGTTATTTCTCAAATCGAGCGGCATTGCAAATTGGAGGAGTCGGTTATAAAGTCAATGACCACCCGGCTTGACCCCGGTGCGTTAGGAAAGGCGATTCCTAACCCAGACGAGAAACCTATCTTCTTCCAAGAAAAGTTCAAAGGGCTTCGGAGGTAAACCATGGTTAGCTTCAATAAGGTCATCCTGATGGGAAACCTTACGAAAGACCCTGAAGTTCGGTACACCCCCAGCGGTACGGCGGTTGCCGGGTTTAGTATGGCCGTTAACCGTCGTTACAAACAGGGAGAAGAAACGAAAGACGAGGTCTGTTTTGTTGACATTGTTGTTTTTGGGAAACAGGCGGAGTATAGTGGACAGTACCTCTCCAAGGGGAGCGGCGTTATTATTGACGGGAGGCTCCAGCAACGCCGATGGGAAACGGAAGACGGGCAAAAGCGGAATAAATATGAGGTGGTTGCCGAATCCGTCCGTTTTATGCCAAAGCGTCAAGGTCCGCAAGATGCAGCTGATTCCATGTCGGCGGGGCAGGTTCCCCCAGAACAGGGGGACGATGTTCCGTTTTAGGTGCCCTGTACTATTTTAGACAGACGGTATGTTGAGATACGGTATGTGGCAATAATGAGGTGTGCACGATGAACAAACTGATGAGGAGGCGCCCCTGTAAGTTTTGCGCTGCCAAAAAAGAGACGATTGGGTACAAGGAAGTCCCCACACTGAAGGAGTTTGTTACCGATCGGGGTAAAATTATCCCGAGGCGTATCTCCGGCAATTGCGCCTATCATCAGAGAGGCTTGACCACCGCCGTCAAGCGTGCCCGCAATATCGCACTCCTTGCGTTCGCTGAAGAGCGTTAGTGCTGTTGTTTACAACCTGTGGACCGGTTATAGACAAGCGCTTGTCAATCATGCGTCATAAAGTTACAATCGTGGGGGCCGGCAACGTCGGTGGCATGGTCGCCCAGCGGCTTGCGCAAGCGCAAGTGGCCGATATTGTCCTGATGGATGCCGCTCCGGGTCTTGCCGGTGGCAAGGTTCTTGACCTCCTCCACGCAGGTCCTGTTTGCCGTTACGATACCCCTCTAATAGGCACGTCCACTTATGATGAGACGGCCGGGTCGAGTGTTGTTGCCATTTGTGCGGGTCTGCCAAGAAAGCCCGGCATGAGCCGTGATGCCTTGTTGAAGGCCAATACCGATACGGTTAAGGCAATCACCCAAGAAGTCGTTTCAAGATCACCGAACGCTATCTTACTAATCGTCTCTAACCCATTGGACGTAATGTCCTATGTAGCCTATAAAACCAGTGGTTTTCCAAAAGCGCGCGTCGTCGGTATGGCGGGTGTGCTGGATTCGGCGCGTCTTCAGGTATTTATTGCGCTCGAATTGGGAATTTCGGCAGAGCACGTACAAGCCACTGTCTTGGGTGGGCATGGCGATGATATGGTTCCGTTGCTTCGCTACACCACCGTTTCAGGCATTCCAGTGACCGACCTAATCTCTCCGGAAAGACTAACGGCAATTATCCAACGTACGCAAAACGCCGGGGCAGAGGTCTTAAAACTGCTTCAAACCGGATCCGCCTATTTTGCCCCTTCCGCAGCAGTAGCCGAGATGGTCACAACCATCTTAAGGGGCCAAAAGCGCATACTTTCCTGCTCCGCTCTCTGCCAGGGAGAGTATAAGGTGGATAACCTCTTTTCCGGGGTGCCCGTGCAGTTGGGAGAAGGCGGTGTTGAGAAAATTATCGAGATGAAACTGACGCCGGACGAAGAGGCTGCATTCAGAAAGTCGGTGAAATCGGTAGAGATGTCTTGCCGATTGATTGAACCCTCCCTTTGCTAATGGGCACCTCTAAAAACCGTCACGAGGCGGCTTGAGGTGCAGGGCGCTACTGCGCACAGGAACCGCAATGTACGCGGTGTACAGGAGGATTCTTAAGCACAGCAGCTCGCACCGGGGTCCACAAAACAATGTTTTAATGTTTTGCGTGGGCAGTAATTGGGCTGCGCAGTAGGTTTTTAGAGGTGCCCTAAATACTATATCGCACTTATTAGTAACTCCCCCAATCTCTCTTTGGAAAAAGAGGGCCTCTCCCTTTTATTAAAGGGGGGCCAAAGAGGGGTTCCCGTATGACTTATGATTAAAGTGGGCATTATTGGCGCCGGCCGCGCCGGCACAGCCATCATCGAGCTTCTCCATCAGGATCCCATGGTGAAAATCGTCTGCGTTTGTGATCTGGATATCAACGCCCCGGGGATTGATCTGGCGCGTCGTCTTAAAATTGCATTTGTCACCGACTATCGAGACCTCTTGAACGATCAGACCGATTTGGTGATTGACGTGACAGGCAGTAAGTCGGTACGCGATGGATTATATGAGCGGCCCAAGCACATCGAGGTGATCGGCGGTCTCTCTGCCCGATTTATGTGGCAGTTAATTGAAGAGAGAATTAAGAGCACGGCCCTGTCTGAGGAACGTCTCGCCAAATATTCCTTTGAAAATATGGTTGGGAAAAACGCGAAAGTACAAGAAATCTTCCGCATGCTACCGAGAATTGCCCGAACGAACTCAACCGTGCTGATTGAAGGGGAAAGTGGCACCGGCAAGGAACTGATCAGTCATTGTATCCATCAGTTGAGTTATCGAGAAAACAAACCGTACATCCGCTTAAATTGCGCCGCCTTATCCGAGGGACTGTTAGAGAGCGAACTGTTTGGCCACGTCAAAGGGGCGTTCACGGGTGCGATCACGCACAAAATAGGACGGTTTGAATTGGCCGATGGTGGTACCCTCTTTTTGGATGAAATTGGAGATATTTCTCCCTCTATGCAAGCCAAACTGCTGCGTGTTTTGCAGGAAGGGGAACTAGAGCGGGTGGGAGATGCACACAGCATAAAGGTGGATACCCGCATTATTGCCGCAACCAACAAAGACCTGCGACGCGCGGTGGAAGAAGGTCGGTTTCGACAAGATCTTTATTACAGGCTTCGTGTTGTCCCGTTATACATGCCACCGCTTAGAGAGCGCAAGGACGACATCCCACTTTTGGCCAATCATTTTGTCAGCCTGTTGAATAAGGAGCTTGGGCGAAAAATCACGCTTATTGCCCCGGACGCCTTAAAGCTGTTGATAGGATACGGGTATCCAGGCAATATCCGGGAGCTTGCCAATATTATTGAACACGCGATGGTTTTCTGTACGGGCGATACCCTGTTGGCCGAACATATTCAACGGGACATCAGACCCGTACAGGCACAGACCACTTCACACGCGTCCGAGATGGGACAGACGATCCGGTCTTTAGAATCTGACTTAATTCGGAAAGTACTCAATGAGACCGGTTGGAATTATAAGAAGAGCGCGGAGAGGTTGCAGATTGGACGCACCACGCTCTGGAGGAAAATTAAAACGTATGGCCTTGGGCGCCCCCAAAGCTAGCTTTGGGGGCGCCTGCCTTGCACCTACCCATCCCCAGAGAAACACAGTCATCCCGCAATATAGCCTTACGTCCGGTATATAAAGCGGCGGCGTCACTCCGCTTGGTACGCGGTGTGTCTTTTAAGACGATTCAGCGGATGGGAACGTAATATAAGCGGTTCTTTGTGGAGGGTAACCGATGTGTGGCGACAAGATCAGGAGAATGGTCCATCAGGTAGGCATGGGTTTAGTTTTTTCCCTGGGGACGACCCCGGCGGTTTGGGGGATGGACGTCATAAAGGTAGATGGGTCGAGTACGGTATACCCCCTTACGGAAGCGGTGGTAGAAGAGTTTCAAACCGTGCATCGTGGTGCAAGGGTAACGATTGGTGTTTCTGGAACGGGAGGAGGTTTTAAGAAGTTTTGCCACAAGGAAACCCATATGAGTGGTGCTTCCCGACCTATCAAACAAGAAGAGATTGCAAGCTGTTCTGAAAATGGCGTTCGTTATATTGAACTGCCAATCGCCTATGATGGGTTGGCGGTCATTACCCATCCTCAAAACGACTGGGCCAAAACCATGACCGTTGGGGAACTCAAGCGGTTATGGGAGCCTGCGGCCCAGGCTAAAATTATGCGTTGGAACCAAATCCGTTCCGGTTGGCCTGAGAAGGAGATAAACCTGCTTGGCCCGGGGGCCGATTCCGGCACGTTCGATTACTTCACTGAAGCCATTGTTGGGCGAGCACGCTCAAGCCGTGGGGACTTTACCTCTAGCGAAGATGATAACGTAATTGTGCAGGGCGTTGCGACCGACAAATATGCCCTGGGCTATTTGGGCTTACCCTATTATGAAGAGAACAAAGACAGGCTACAGTTGATGGGTATTGATAAAGGGAAAGGTCCTATTTTACCGTCTAGAAAAACCGTCCAGACCGGGATCTATCCCCTGTCTCGCCCTCTATTTATTTACGTCAGTTTGGCCGCCTTGGATAACCCCACTGTTTTGGCGCTTACCCAATTTTATCTTGATAAAAGCCCAACCCTGCCTGCTGAAGTGGGCTATATTGCGCTCTCCAAAAATGTTCAAACTCAGGTAGTCAAGCGATTTAAGAAACGGCAGACCGGCTCCCTCTATAGAGGCGGTGGACAGGCGGGCAAATCCTTAGAGGTGCTTTTGGGTACAGTGGCCACTTTGGATAAGTGATTGGACTCTCAGACACTCAACTTTTATGGAACACAAATTTCATTTATAAAATTTAACTAAAATATTGTTTTAAAATGAAACAATGTTTTATAATGAAACATATATTATCCGTTATAATTTATGTAACATATTGATTTTGATAGTGTAATCTTTATGGCATTTATATTGCTCTGATATACATTGTTGATGTAACGTTGTCGTTACAGGGCTGTAGCTTTAAGGAGAGACTAACATGGAGTGTCCAAGGTGTGCAGGTAGAATGGTTTCTACCACGTATGAGGATATAAATGACGATACCGGTCAGATATATTTTCCCGCTTACCGCTGCATGATTTGCGGGGAGGTGCTCGATCCGTTAATTATGTCGAACAGACTAGAAAGAGTATACATCGTCCCAAAAAATAGGAAGCTCATGGCCGTGTCCAGGTAGAGATGACGGTTCGGGTACTCTTTTTTGCCACTTTGCAAGACATTACGGGCAAAACGGAAACGGATGTTTTATTGGAGCCCCGAACTACCCTTGAACAGTGCCTTTCTCAACTTTCTGTTACCCTACCTGACCTAGGCCCGTTGCTTGGGTCGGGGAGGATTCTTGTTTGCGTCAATCGTGAGCCTGCCTCTGGCGCCCATCTCTTGCAAGATGGGGAAGAAATTGCCCTGATGCCCCCCTTCTCTGGTGGTGCTGTCTAGGGGCGCCCTATTTATAGGCACCTCTAAAAACCTGCTGCGCGATCCGACTGCTGCGTTGCGCGGCACTCGGAATCCTCATATATTCAAAAATATACTCCGGTTCCTGCGCTCCGTGCGCCTTGCATTCGGGCCGCTCGCGACGGTTTTTAGAGGTGCCCTTATCATCGCGGCTGCATGTGGTATCTCTTTTGTGATACATTAGGCGCCTGATTTTTAAGAGGTGTGCAAGGTGGGCGTGCGGCAAAAGGCGAGAGAGCTGGCGTTTCAGTCGCTTTTTCAGTACGATTTTTGTCGGGAACGGGATGCCGTGGTCGCCTTCCACGCAAGTAGTGACCACCCGGATACACAGGCATTTGCCATACAGCTTGTTTCCGGTGTGCTAGACCATCTGCCGGATATCAACCAGACCATTCAACAACACCTTAAACATTGGTCCCCGAATAGGCTTTCCAGGGTGGACCGGAACATTTTACGATTGGCAACTTACGAGCTGCTCTACCTCTCCAATACCCCTGCTACCGTTGTGCTCAACGAGGCTATTGAAATTGCCAAAAGATACGGTAGTGAAGACTCCGGCGCTTTTGTCAATGGTGTTTTGGATCAGATTCAAAAGCTCAAAAGAGAGTTTCCAGCGTTGGCGAACACCGGATGATTACACGATACCTCCGGCCACAAATGGCCAGCCTATGGGACGCCAAAACGCGCTATGAAACATGGCTAGAGGTGGAGCTCCTAGCCCTAGAGGCATTGGTACGCGAGGGATGGGTGCCTGCTTCCGCCCTGAAAACCATTCGCGCGCAGGTAAAGATCAACCCGGAACGCATTGACGAGATTGAGAAGGTTGTGCACCATGATCTGGTGGCCTTCGTTAGTTCGCTTACGGAACAGGTAGGAGAGGAAGGCCGGTTTCTACACTTCGGAATGACCTCTTCCGACGTAGTTGACACCGCACTGGCCGTGCTGATGCGAAAGGCCAGCGACCACATTCTCGAAGGCCTGACGTCACTTAAGCAGCAACTTAGAGAGAAGGCTGAGACTTATAAGCAAACCATTATGATGGGTCGCTCACATGGTATCCACGGTGAACCGATCACCTTTGGCCTGAAGATGCTCCTTTGGTATGACGAGACGCAGCGCAACATCGTGCGCATGGAACAAGCAAAAACGGCTATCTCGTACGGAAAGCTCTCCGGGGCGATGGGAACCTTTGCCCATCTGCCGCCCAAGATTGAACGGTACGTCTGCAAGCGGCTGGGGCTTACGCCGGAACCCGTCGCAAGCCAGATCGTTCCGCGAGACCGTCATGCGGCGTACGTGCAAACGCTAGCCCTTATCGCAACAAGCCTGGAGAAATTTGCCACGGAGATTCGACACCTTCAACGTACCGAGGTGCTGGAAGCGGAAGAACCGTTTAAGAAGGGACAAAAGGGTTCGTCCGCCATGCCGCACAAGCGCAACCCGATCGGCTGCGAAAACATTTGCGGCCTGGCCCGTGTGGTGAGGTCCCACGCGGTTGCCGCAATGGAGAATATTCCCCTCTGGCACGAAAGGGATATCAGCCATTCCTCCGTGGAGCGGATTATCCTGCCAGACAGCACCGGCCTGCTCGATTATATGTTGCACCGCTTTACAGGCGTTATCGAAAATCTCGTCGTCTATCCCGACCGAATGGCAAAAAATATGACCCTTACCCACGGTGTCATTTTTTCCCAGAAAGTATTGCTAGAGCTGATCAAAAAAGGCTCTAGTCGAGAGAACGCCTACCAAGCGGTTCAAACGGCCGCCATGAAGTCCCTTCGGACAACCGGATCATTCAAAAAGGCGCTGGGGTCCGACCCGGAAGTTCGTACGCACATGAGTAGAGAAGAAATAGACGCCTGTTTCGATCCTAAAGGGTACGTCGCACACCTTGATGAAACGTATCGCCGTGTTCTGGGGGCCTATTCATGAAAGCCTTTATTTATATCACCCCAAAGCCGGGGATTCTCGATCCGCAGGGGGACGCAGTTGGACGGGCACTTTCTACCTTAGGGTTTGTAGGTGTACAAGATGTTCGGATGGGGAAATTGGTCGAGATGCGCTTACCTGAGGAATCACTTGAAAAGGCTGAGGGGCAAGTCCGCAAGATGTGCGAAGATGTACTTACCAATCCGGTGATTGAAACCTACCGGTACCGTCTGGAGCCGGAAGATGACGCTTCCTAAATCCACTTTTGTTCACGTTGCTGTAGACTAAATGGGTGCGATTGTGAAGGACAGCTTCTGATGTGCCTCTCGTAAGGCAGACTCCACGGTCTCCGGGTCCTCTGCACGGGCGAATATAAATCCAAGATACTGTCTTCCTTCAGGGAGGGGGATCACCTTTTGGCGTCTCCGCATCGTGATGGTCACCGCTTCAATATGATGGACACGTTTGGCTTCGGCTACGCCCGTATAATCGTCTAAAACCCCCTTCTTCGGGATAGGGATCATCATCACACCCGATGCCAACGAATGACGCTTAAGTGACGCGATGGGGAGATTGAAGGCGTGTCGTAGAATAATCTCTTCCAGCGAAAGGCCCACCCCAAATCGAAGCGTCCGGGAGCAGATACCCCCGATAGACCGAGGGGCAACCTCGATCACCCAGATACCTTGGCGGTTGATTCGAAGCTCTGCATGGATGGGGCCTTCTTTTAACCCAAGCGCCCAAGTTGCCCTCTGAATACAGTCGGCAACTTCCCGTTGCGCTGTGGCGGACAACCGGGAAGGCGTCACGTAAATAGTTTCTTCAAAAAACGGCCCGTCCAGCGGGTCGGGTTTGTCAAAAATAGCCAGTACGGTTAAGTCTCCATTTTGGAGGAGTCCTTCGAGTGCGACCTCCCGTCCTGGGATAAACGACTCCACCAGTATTTTTTGGGCCGCTGCCTGTCCTTGGTTACGCACCTCCGGGTCTTTCAAGAGGGCACTGAGTCGCTCAAAAGCCGTTTTGAGCGTACAGGGATCATCGGCGCGGATAACCCCGCGACTGGCCGAGAGAAAGGTGGGTTTCAAAACACAAGGGAAGGGAACTTTCCTAGCAACCTCTTCAGGCGGATCATTGATGTGAAAAATCTGAAATGACGGCGTTAGAACGGCATTTGCCGTCAGCGTTTCTCGAAGCCGATGTTTGTCCTTTGCCGCCGCTACGGCTGAAACTGGATTATGGGGAAGCGAGAGGGCCTCACAGATTTGCGCAGCCAGCGTGACGGTCTCTTCGTCGGAGGCAACGACCGCTTGAAAGGGTCGCGTCTTGGCAAAACGTGTAACCGTTTCGATGCAACGGGGCACGTCTAGAAAATCAAGGGTAAAGGTGCCACCCGGAACAACGGCTTCCAGTGCCTGCTGCCCGTTTGTGCCGACGGTGACCTCTACCCCTATCCGTTCCGCAGCGGTCAAAAAGTCAGTGGCGCGGTAGGTGGTTGCAGGCATGAGGAGCAAGAGGCGCTGCATAAGGAAAGACGTTACTTGCCCGGGGTAAAGTAGGGATTCCTTCCCCCCGCATGGTCCGTAACGTCTAAAACGTCCAGAATTTCAGGGACGGCCTTTTTAATGGCAACAACCACTCCCTGCTTTAAGGTGACGTCTGCCATGCCGCACCCTTGGCAGCCGCCCCCTAAGCGGAGATAAGCGATCTTGTCCTTAACCCCAATCAACGAGATATGTCCCCCGTGACTGGCAACGGCCGGATTGATTTCGTTATCCAGTACCCTCTTGACCGCCAAGGCCTCCGGGCCGGTAAGATCGGCCCCTTCAAGGGCAGGTGGGGTAGGAGAGGGGATACTACTCTTTGGGTTATTGACCTTAAACCCCGTCTGTTGGAGATTTTGGATAAAATCAATGGTGACATCCTCCAGAAACTCCCGGTATCTGGGTTCCATAAAGATTTTAAGTCCATCTGCTTCGACGAAAATATCTTTTGCGTCTTTTTTGCCGGCCTCAACGAATGCTAGACTATATTCCACGATAGGGGGGCTACCGCTTGCCATGAGGCGTAATCCTTCAATCTTCTTTCCTTGGGGGGATTCCTGCTCTTCGATTAAGGCAAAAATCCGTTGCTTTGCGTTTTCCGTTACCTGAATCATCTGATACCTCCTCTTGGAACGAGCGGCCCTATTGTAACACAATTGCTTCGTTTGTTGCTTACCGGATATGGTTTTGCTATGACCTCCTTATGAGGCAATACGATGGGTAGCCTTTCTATTCTCTCACGGGTATAATCGGTTCAAGTAAGCGGTCTCTCGGCTATAGGAAAAGCGAGTTGCCATACCCAACAGGATTCGGGCCGACTCTGAGATACATGGATTTGATTTTAAACCATATTGTTTCTCTGTCAGATTAGCAGGGGTGTGCAATGACGAATGCAATACCGTTTGGTGAAATTTTGGAAGCTGCGGATCGGTTGTCCCAAGACGAACAACGGGAGCTCATCGCGATCTTGAACCACCGGTTGGCTCAAACGATGCGTCAGCGCGTAGCAGCCGAGATACAAGAAGCTCGCCAAGAGTTGGCGGAGGGCCGCTGCTTGCCTGTATCTCCAGACGATTTGATGTGCGAAATATTAAAATGAGTCGTCTCCTCCTGCGATCACTGCTTTTGTGCGGGCGGCCAGACGGTTCGTGAACAGGAACCCTGAGACAGGCCCACTCCTCCACATAGTCTTGAAATTATTGGCAGAAGATGCCTTTGATCCGGGGCTTAAGACGCACAAACTCAAGGGTGAATTATCGGGTTCGTGGGCCTGTAGCGTTGGCTATGATTTACGAATTGTTTTTAACTTTGTCCAGCACGAAGGAGTTGAGGCAATCCACTTGCAGACGGTTGGAACACACGATGAGGTCTATTAGC
>SBBL01000022.1 GCA_005239745.1 Candidatus Troglogloeales bacterium
ACGGGCGAAATGAAACTGGCCCTGTATAACGCCGCGGACGCGGCAGGGAAACTTGTTTATCGAGGGGATGCGGTTAATATCACGACCACGCAGCCCGGCCAGAATATCCGGTACACCTTTGACGGGCAGGCCGGCCAAAGCGTGACGCTTTATCTGATTGATTTAACCATCCCTGGGAGTAACGTCTTTATCAACGGGCCGGATGGCTCTGCCATTGCCATGCTGGGGGGGATGGCGCCGCCTGGCGATGTTATTGAAGGGAGAACGCTTCCTGCCGCAGGTGAATACACCGTTTTAGTAGATCCCCACGGTCTTGATGTGGGCGATGTGAGGCTTGTTCTACGGTAGTCTCGATCCTTCTTTAATTAAGTAAGGAGGTCGCGACTAGATAACCCCGCCCCTCTTTTTGGAAAAAGGGGGAGGCTGGGAGGGGTTGATGAAGGGGTTTAGGTGGCGTTAGACGATCTGGAGGATCAAGAGCGTAGAGAGGCGGCAACCCCTAAACGACGCGAAGAAGCGCTCAAGAAGGGGCAAGTTGTCCAGAGTCCGGATGTTACCTCTTCCCTGCTTTTACTAGGCGGCGTGGCTGGGCTGTATCTGCTTGGGCCATCGCTGTCCACCTGGGTTTATGGTGATCTTGCCCCCATGTGGGCGTTTTCCATCTCCGACACGCTAACGCAGGCGGGTTTTTATCGGTTGCTTACTGAAAGCATTGCGTCCGTGGTGTTTGCCGTGTTCCCGCTTGCGGTGGGTCTTTGTTTGGTGGGCATTTTATCGTCTGTTCTGCAACATGGCATGATCTGGGTGCCTTCGCTGCTTGCACCGGATATCTCGAGGATTAGTCCTCTCCGTGGGTTTAGGCGCATCTTCTCCGCGGAAGCTGTCGCAAGTTTTGTGAAGACCATTTTGAAGCTTATGGTAGTGGCCTCTGCTGCCTACTTTGTCATACGGACGGAGGTGGCCCGTACGATTGTGACAGGCGGGCTATATCCCAGTCAGGTGCTTCCCCTGTTGGGTGCGATGATATTGAAACTGACGCTCTGGATGGGAGTCCTCGTTACCGTTGTGGGTATTGCCGACTATGGGTTTCAGCGTTGGCAGTATGAACGCCGCCTGCGGATGACCCGGCAGGAGCTGAAGGAGGAGTCCCGTGAGACGGAAGGTGATCCCTTAATGCGTATGCGCATTCGGAGTATCCGTCGGGAAATGGCCCGTCGGCGCATGATGGCGGAGGTGCCCAAGGCCGATGTGGTTATCACCAATCCGTCGGAGCTTGCGATTGCGCTTCGGTATCGTAAAGAGGAGATGAAAGCACCTAAGGTCATTGCTAAGGGCGCCGGTTTTATCGCGCAGAAAATCAGGGAAGTCGCTACGGAGCACGGCATCCCGTTGGTCGAAAATAAACCGCTCGCGCGAACGATTTACCAAACGGTTGACCTGGGCGGGTTTATCCCGTCTAATTTGTATCGAGCAATGGCTGAGGTATTGGCTTACGTGTATCGCCTAAAAGGACGGGTCGCTTAGGGGAGCTTGATATGGCGGTGGGTATACAAAGCAGGCGAATAGAGATGAAGGGTGGTGAATGGCTCCTGACGCTAGGGGCGCTGGCGATTTTTATCACCATGCTAGTCCCGTTGAACACGTTTATTGTAGACATGCTACTGGTGTTTAGTTTCCTCTCTGCCCTGATTATCCTTTTTGTGTCGATGCAGACCCCCCGGCCGCTTGGGTTCTCAACTTTTCCCTCTATCTTGTTGATGATCACCCTCTTTCGTTTGGTGCTCAACGTTGCGACGACGCGCTTGATCTTGCTCAATGGTCACACAGGAAGTGCGGCCGCCGGACACATGGTGGAGTCGTTTGGGAAGTTTGTGGTTGGTGGCAGTTATATGGTGGGGATTATCATCTTCGCCATACTTGTTATTATTAACTTTGTGGTCATCACCAAGGGGACGGGTCGTATCGCCGAGGTCGCCGCCAGATTTATGTTGGATGCAATGCCAGGCAAGCAGATGAGTATTGATGCCGATTTGAATGCAGGGCTGATTAGTGAGCGGGCTGCACGTCAGCGCCGAGCAGCCATCTCGAGAGAAGCGGACTTTTATGGAGCCATGGATGGTGCCAGTAAGTTTGTACGGGGGGAAGCCATTGCCGCGATTATCATGATCCTTTTGAATATCGTGGGTGGTTTGGTGATTGGCATTTTTCAGCGGGGGTTAACGCTTACGTCTGCCGCTCAGAAATACACCTTGTTGACGGTTGGAGAGGGATTGGTTGCGCAAATCCCTGCGCTGGTTGTTTCAACGGCTGCGGGTGTTATCGTTACCCGTGCGGCGTCTAGCTCCAACCTTGGCGCTGACATTATGAAACAGATATGGATGCACCCAAAGGCGTTGCTGGCGGCCGCCGGTCTCATTGCGTTGTTTGGTCTCATGCCGGGGTTGCCGCATGTCGCTCCACTGATGCTGGCTACCGCAACCGGGCTGTTGGGTCTGCTGGCTCTGCAGGCGCAGAAGGAAGCCGGTGCGGTATTAGAGGAAGATTTTTTAGATGAGCCTGGGGTGCGGAGGAAGGAGGGCCTACCGGAAGAAAAGAAGGAAGATGAAGGTGCAGGTACGGGTGCCGGAGCGGGGAAAGAGGGGTTGTCCGATGAGAAACAGGAGGCCGTTGTTCCGCTTGATTTAATGGAGATCAACGTTGGCTATGGCCTAATCCCCTTGGTGGATGAGACGCAGGGGGGGGAGCTGCTTAAGCGGATAACGGCCATCCGGACGCAGTTAGCCGAAGAGTTAGGGTTTATCGTGCCACTAATTCATATCCGTGACAATCTGCAGGTCAAGCCGACCGAGTATCTCATTATGATTCACGGAACGGAAGTCGCCAGGGGAGAGCTTTTGCTTTCTCATCAGTTGGCGATGAACCCTACGGGGGCGGATACGGGTATCCCCGGTATTCCGACGAAAGAGCCATGTTTTGGACTAGATGCCCTCTGGATTGCTGAAGCGGATAAGGACCGGGCTCAGGTGGCCGGCATGACCGTTGTAGATCTGCCTTCAGTCATTGCGACGCATCTGACAGAGATCATCAGGGGCCATGCGCATGAGTTGGTGGGAAGGCAAGAGACGCAGGCCCTCCTCGATCGCTTTAAGAAGCGGGCGCCCAAGGTCGTTGAGGAGCTTATTCCCGGCTTAATGACGCTCGGAGCGGTTGCGAAGGTTTTGCAGAATCTCCTTAGAGAGCGTATCCCCATTCGGGACCTGCGCACCATCCTGGAGACGTTGGCCGACTATGCGCCGATGGTGAAGGATGTAGATCAGTTAACCGAGTATGTGCGCAAGGGCCTTCAGCGAACCATTACCCGTCAGTATCAGGCGTCTGACCGTACCTTACCGGTGATTGGCATTGATCCGGCCACCGACCAAAAGATGGCGGCGTCTATTCAGCAAACGGGGCAAGGAGCGCTTCTTGGGCTTGATCCCCAAACGACACAGATGATTTTAGTCAAGATTCGCCAGGCGGTTGAGACGATGGCGGCAAAAGGGCATTTGCCGGTTATCCTTTGTTCCCCGATGGTGCGCGCCCCACTTCGGCGTCTGATTGAACGCTTTTTCCCTGCCGTCGCTGTTATCTCGTCCAATGAGATTGTCCCGCAGACGCAAATACAACTCATTGATACCGTGAAAGTCTCCGATGCCGACCGGGTCGGTTAAGGCGAGGCCCGTCTCTTCCGACGCAATGGTTGGGGCGGGGCCTTCTCCGTCTGATCGGGATCGCTTAATGGAGGAGTTTGCTCCGGTCATTAAGCGTATGGCAAAACGGATGGCCTTTCGTCTTCCACCATATCTTGATGTTGACGATCTTATTCAGGTCGGTGCGATGGGGTTGTTAGATGCGATCGGGCGGTATGATCCCAAACATCAAGCCAGCTTTTCCACTTACGTTCAGTATCGTATTCGCGGCGCTATGTTGGATGAAATCCGTTCTCTGAACTGGGTTCCCCGGTCGGTGCGGGATAAAGTCAAACGCCTATATAAGGCCTTTGCGGCGCTGGATAGGTGCGGGAAAACCCCGACAGAAGAGGCAGTGGCTGAACTTCTTGGCATGAGTCCGGAGGAGTATGACGCCTTTTTGCTTGAGGCAAAAGCCATTGCCGTCTTGCACATAGAAGACTTAGGCCTTGACGAGGATGATGAGCCTTATCTTTTGCGGACGCTTGCTAATGCCCAGTCCCCGGACGCGCTGGCTGAGCTGGTCTCTCTGGAGACAAAGTTCAAGATAGTAGATGCCGTTAATCGGTTGTCTCCAAAAGAGAAACAGGTCATCTCCCTGTATTATGACGATGAATTGACCATGAAGGAAATCGGTCAGATTCTTGGGGTGACGGAATCCCGTGTTTGCCAAATTCATACACAGGCTGTCTTGAGATTGAGAAGCAAGTTGTCTACCCAAAACCTATAGGAGGAAACAGTGGATATTGCAACAATTGTTGGTATGATATTGGCATTTGTTCTCGTTATTTTGGGAATACTTAAGGGAGGCAGCCTACTGCTCTTCTGGAATGCGCCTTCGGTGCTGATTGTCTTGGGGGGGACCTTCGGCGCGACACTGATCAACTACCCGCTTAAAGAGGTTTTGGGAATGGCGACCGTTGTGAAAAACGTTTTTCTCCATACGGTACGTTCACCGCATGAGATGATCGGCCGTTTGGTGGATTTGTCGAGGCGAACGCGACGTGGGGGGATACTCTCTTTGGAGCCTTATGTCAAAGGGATTGAAGATGATCTCTTTCTAAAACACGGCCTCCAGATGCTTGTTGATGGGACAGACATGGATACCCTGCGTAGCGTATTGGAACGCGACATTATCTATGCGTCCGAACGTCACAAAATAGGTGCCGATATTTTTTTAACCCTTGCGACCTACGCCCCCTCCCTTGGGATGATTGGCACGCTCATCGGTTTAGTGCAGATGCTCGAGAAATTAAACGATCCCAGTCAAATCGGCCCCGGCATGGCGGTTGCGCTGTTGACGACGTTTTATGGGGCGATTTTGGCGTACCTGATCTTTCTTCCCATATCGGGAAAGCTGCGGGCACGCAGCAAACAGGAAATGCTTCTTAAGGGATTGGTGGTGGAAGGGATTTGTATGATTGCAGCGGGAGAAAACCCGCGTATCGTAGAAAGCAGGTTACAGGTCTTTCTGGCGCCTCAAGAGAGGGACCGCCCTTAGGGGCACCCCTAAAAACCGTCACGAGCGGCTGGAATACAAGGGCTACTGCGTGCAGGGGCCGGAGCATACCTTTCTTCACGTTCCCTCGCCCGCTTTGGTTGTTTAGTTAGGATTAGAGTTTTGGTAACATGGAAGACGAACGAAAGGGTGGATTCAGGTCGGAGATATTAATCTCGCTTAACCTGATTCTTTTGGTCTACTTTATCTATATTAGCGTGATTAGACCGGTGTCGGTTAAGGCGGTCTTGGTGAAACCCCCTCCGCCGGTGGCGCCAAGGAAGGTGGGGCCTATCAAAGCGGAGAAGCGCTCGTTTGAACTTTCTTTGGATTCTATTGAGGTTATCGGGCAGTTCAGAGACCTCATCAAGAGAGAGGAGTTAGAAAAGGCGGTACATGTCTCGACGGACCTGGATGATATTATCCTCAACTTTTCGGATAAAGTCCTATTTGGTCCGGGGAGTGCCGATATGGGGCCGGAGGCGATTGATTTGCTTGACAAGATATCAGAAGTCATTGCCGAATCGTCTAGGCGTGTACGAATTGAAGGGCATACCGACAACATCCCGATGTCCGGTGGGCGGTATCATTCCAACTGGGAGTTATCGTCGGGGCGTGCGGTTGCGGTGTTGCAGTATCTGAACGAGGTTTGGGAGATTCCGGAGGGTCGTTTGTCTGCGGCAGGATTTGCGCAATACCAACCGCGCGCTTCGAACGATACTGCGGAGGGCAAAGCTCAAAATCGTCGTGTGAGTATTGTGTTAGTAGGGCGTGATGACATAGGGGAATAAGTTTGCCAGCACGATTTTCCGCGCCTGATATCATCAGAGGCATGAGGCAGGAAGGGGTTCCAGAACCCATTGCTATAGACACGGTTTATCAGGGCGTGCGGATTACGTTGCCTGATAGCCTCTTGTTTCCGTCCGGTTTTGCCGATTTTCTTGCCACATCAGGTATCGTTGTTGAGCGGATAAGTCGCCTCATTAGGGGGACCACCTACCCCGTTCGTATCGAGTCCTATACGGATTCGACGCCGACGTCTAACCCGCAGTATCCCTCCAACTGGGACCTGTCCCGCGCACGCGCCGAAGCCCTGATGCAGGCGCTTGTGACGCACCACGGCCAAGACCCTAAGCGTCTCATGGCGGCAGGATGTGCCGATATGCGACCGCTGGATTCAAATGGAACGCGTGAGGGACGTTTGAAGAATCGCCGGATTGAAGTGACGGTTCTCAATCCAGAGCGCGTATTCAGGCCCCTCGTGGTCCCGGCATGGCCAAGTACGGGAGACGAAGAGTGGTGGAAACTGACGTTTGCGGATATGACCAACCTGCTTTTAGTCTTTTTTGTTTTCCTTTTTGCCGTGCGCGCGTTGGATCTTGCGGCATTTAAAAAAGCGGTTGCGTCCATTGGAGCGCCGAAGCCCGATGTGTTTGTTAATGTGCCGGTTGCCCCCGTAGAGAAGAAGGTTGAAATTAAGCAGGAGGTTATCCCCACGGCGCCGGTGAGGGAGACGGGGTTTTCCGGAGCGGAGGCTAAGAGCTTTCTTGCGCGTAAGGGTATCGCCGATCGGGTACGCCTCACTTCAGAAAAGCGAGGGACGGTCATCACGATGTCTGACCATGTGATCTTCTCCTCGGGTTCCGCCGAGCTTGGGCCTCAATCTAACGAGGTGCTGGATGTCATTGGTGATATTCTGCGTGATAACGACTATTTGGTGCGTATTGAAGGTCACACCGACAATACCCCTATTGCCACGGCGCAGCATCCCTCCAACTGGCATCTCTCCGCCGATCGCGCGGCAATCGTGGTTCGCTATCTAACGGAGCGTTATCGGCTTGATCCCACGCGGTTTTCCGTTGCCGGATATGGGGAGTTTCGTCCGATTTCTCATAATGATACGTTAGAGGGAAAGGCTAAGAACCGCCGCGTTGAAATTGTGATTCTGAATAAGCGTCAATCAGAACTTGAGGGTAAAGAAGCGGAGTTTGTTAAGCCGAAAGGGGCGTCGTCGGAAGGAGTGTCCAAGAGTCCTAACGAGGCGCCAAAGAAGATGATGCCAAATATCCCTGAGCGTATTTTTGGTCCCTCTGTTCCGATGCCTCCGGTACCGTTTGAGCCACAGGGGTAGGGGCAGGTAGAGAGGGGGAAGTGGCACTGCCCACGTGCAATGAGAAAGAGCCGGAAAAAGGCCGTGGGCGCGAAGATAAAATTTATGTTGCATTTTGTAAACGGTTGTAGTAGATAGGTAGGTTAGACAGGAAGGGGGGGGTTATGGATATTTTGACGATTGTGGGGATTGTTGTCGGGATAGGGTTCCTTTTGGTTGGACAAATGCTTGAAGGGGGGCATGCGGGCTCCTTGGTGCAGCTGACGGCCGCCTTTATCGTGTATGGGGGAGTCTTAGGCTCCATGATTGTGCAGTCTTCGATCCCGAATTTTATATTTGCTCTAAAATCGGGACTGCGTGCCTTTAAGGGGAGACCGGACCACTCCGTTGGGGCGATCAAGGATATCGTGAAATGCGCCAACATCGTCCGTAAAGAAGGTATATTGGCCCTCACGCCGATGATTAAAGAGCTAAAAGACCCCTTCTTTCAAAAAGGCCTTCAACTGTTGCAAGACGGCACTGAACCTAGGATGCTTAGGGAGATTATGGAAGCTGAGTTGGTATATGGGGAAGAGCATGAAGAGGTGGGCCCCAAGTTCTTTGAGAATGCGGGTGGGTACATGCCGACCTACGGGATTATTGGGGCGGTCATTGGTCTGATTCACGTAATGGAGAATCTGTCTGACCTTGCCGGGGTGGGTGCGGGCATTGCGGTGGCTTTCGTCGCAACTATCTATGGTCTGGTTGGGGCCAACCTTATTACGCTGCCGATTGCTAATAAGCTGAAGACAGGCATTAAAGAAGAAGGGCTTACCCGCCAGATCATTATAGAGGGGCTGATGTCCATTGCGGCAGGGGAAAATCCGCGCCTGATTGAAGGAAAGTTAGAAGGTTTTCTGACAGAGGCGAATAAGCAGAAGATGAAGGCAGGGGCAAAGAAATAGGGTTTCTATTAAGGCTGCTATGGCAAAGCGAAAGAAAAAACTGGATCATGAAAATCTTGAACGGTGGCTGATTTCTTACGCCGACTTCATCACGCTGCTTTTCGCCGTTTTTGTGGTGTTGTGGTCTATTCGGATAGACGCTACGATTGTGGGAAAAGAGAAGGTGAAGTTAGAGGAGGCGGCGGCAGCCATTAGTGCGGCGTTTAAGGGAGAAAAGTTAACCGCCAGGGAATCAGAGGCGCAGGAACAGGCTAAGGCCGAGTCTGAGGCGCAACAAGAGCAAGCACAGCAACAGCAGGAGGCGCAGTCTGCCTCTGAAGCCCAGCAACAGGTGCAAGCGCAGGATCAGCAACAGGCGCAGGCCCGGGAGGCGGCCTCGGCTGAGGCAGTGGCGCAAGCGCAGGCTGCAGCGGCTGAGGCGGAGGCTGCTGCAGAGGCTGCTAAGGAACTTGCGGAAGCTGTAGCGGCCGCGGCTAAGGGTGGGGCGCCACAGGAAGCTGCCGCCGCCGCGGAGGTTGCAGCGGCAGCCGAAGAGGCAGAGGCGGCCGCGGAGAAGGCGGCGGCAGCCGCGGAGAAAGCCGAGAGGGCTGCAGCGGCCGATATTGCGGAAGCGGCGGCGAAAGCTGCTAAGAAGGAGGCGGCGAAGGCAGAGGCGGCAGCGCAAAGAGCAGCTGCTGCTGCAGAAAGCGGGGCAAAAGACGCGGCTAAACAGGTAGCAAAGGCGGACGCTGCGGCAAAAGATGTTGCCGAGGCAGCGGCACAGGCTGCAGCTGCGGCAGCTGCTGCGGAGGCGGAGGCGGCTAAAGAAGCTGCGAAAGCGGCAGCGGAAGCGGCTGAGGGTGGGGCGCCGCAGGAGGCGGCGGCTGCCGCAGCTGCGCAAGCGAAGGCAGATGAGGCTGAGGCTGCGGCGGAGAAGGCGGCCGCAGCTGCACAAAAGGCAGGGAAGGCGGTTTCTACTGATGTTGCGGAAGCGCAAGCGAAGGTTGCCGAGAAAGAGGCGAAGAAGGCCGAAGCCGCTGCAAAGGTAGCAGAAGCTGCGGCGGCAAAGGCCGGCGCCAAAGATGTTGCGGCAAAAGTTGCACAGGCTAAACAGCAAGCACAACAAAAACAGGATGAGGCGGGTCAGACAAGCTCTATTTTTACCCAGCCCTTTGGTTTTTTCCTGACACAAAAAAAACAGCCGACGCAGGGGGAAGCGGCGGCTAAAGAGGCCGCAGCTGCAAAAGCCGCGGCAGGGGCCGCAGCTGAGGGTGGGACGCCACAAGGGGCACAGGCTGCTAGGGAAGCAGCTTCTGAGGCTATCACGGCGGCGGAGGTGGCGCAAGCGGCTGCGCAAAAGGCTAAACAGACTGTTTCGGCTGACGTAGCAGAGGCGGCAGCAGCAGCTTCTGAGAAAGAGGCTAAGAAGGCCGAGGCAGCGGCAAAGGCGGCAGAGGCTGCAGCACTAAAGAGCGGCGCAAAAGGCGTTACTGAAAAGGTAGCGCAGGCCAAAGAGGCGGCGGCCTTATCCGGAACCGCCCGTGCGGATGCGGCAGGGGCAACCGCTGCGGCGGAAGCCTTTGCGGCGTCCGCGAAGACTGTCTCGGAGGCGGCTGAGCGGGCGGCCCTGGGCGGGACATCAGAACAGGCTGCTGCTTCGAAGGCAGCGAAGGAGGCAGCGAAGGAGGCAGCGGCGGCGGCAAAGGCTGCACAAAAGGCATCGGAGGCCACCGAGAAGGCAGCCAAAGCAGGCGTACCTTCTGAAGCGGTAAAGGCGGCAAAAGCCGCGTCTGAAAAGGCAAAAGAGGCGGAGGTGGCCGCCTTGGTTGCGTTGACGGAAGCGATTCGAGCAGGGGCCCCGGATGTTACTGCTAAGGCGGCAGCGGGGGAGATGACCAAGGCCCGGGCCGCGGCAGGAGGGCAGAAGGGGAAGGGCGCTTCCGGAGGCAGAAGGGCAGATGGCGGCGCTGGCAGGGAAAGATTGGATTTTGCAGGAGGTCCGGCAGAGACACAGAAGACCTTCTCAAGTCGTAAGCTTGTGATTGCCGGGTCGCGAGATGGACAGGGTGTGATTGAATCGAAGGAAACGGCAAGTGGCAACCCTATCTATAGAGAGGTGGCGGCTGCCATGAAGGCGCTTGAAGAGGCATTGGACGAGAAAATTGAGGTCACCCAAGACCGCAGGGGGGTTTCAATTCGTATCCCGTCAAAATTGTTGTTCCGAACGGGTAAAGCCGATATTCGGCCTGAGTATCGCCAGGTACTTGATGAAACGGCCAGGATTATCCAGGCCCTCCCTAATGCTGTTCAGATAGAAGGACATACGGATACCGTTCCTATAAAAACTGCGCAATTCCCAACCAACTGGGAGTTATCCATGGGGCGGGCTAGCTCTGTTCTGCGCTATTTTGTAGATGAGCGGTTTATGGCGCAAGAGAAATTTAGGGCGACTGGATACGGTGAGACACAGCCCATTGCGGATAATTTAACACCGGAAGGCCGGGATAAAAACCGGCGTGTTGAGATTGTTATCCTAAATCATTGAGTGCGACGATCTATGCCCATAGGACGGGCAAAAATTGCGCTTATGTCCTAGTGTATGTTGTGTTTTTACTGTGTTTGTCAGTAATAGTTGATGTGGTATGAAATTTGCGTGTGGGTAGGGATAGTCTTTAGGGCACCTCTGGAAACTGCGCTTAGACAGGCTTGGTGCGAACGGCCGTGGTTGGCCTGTCGAGGCATGAACGGATAGTTTCTAGAGGTGCCCCTTAAGTCTGAGAAATGTAGGAGGAGGTATGGGTGGGGAGGTTCAATACGGGATTTACCAGGTGGTTTCTGCTGCGGTTGGGCGGGAGCAGCGGTTGGAGGTCATCTCAAATAACCTAGCCAATGTCAGTACGGTTGGGTTCAAGCGGGGCATCCCCTCATTTGAGGGATTGGCGCCGATTGCTGATCAACGTACGTGGCACCACTTTAGCAGCTGTCAGTTTGAAGCCGACTTGCACGGTCAATTCCCACGTCTTCCGTGTGATACGCACATTAGTCCCGTCTCTGCGGTACTCTCTTCCGTGGAGCCGACGCCGACGTTTGGCATGTTAAGTCAGGTGGTCACTGATTTCTCAGGTGGGCCGATTAGAACGACTGGGGAGCCGCTGGATTTAGCTATTGAAGGAGACGGGTTCTTCGCAGTGCAAACACCTGCCGGTATCCGGTACACGCGCGGTGGGAGTTTCACGCGTGATCTACAGGGGCAGGTGGTTACAAACAATGGCTATCCCGTGCTTGGGGAAGGTGGGGGGGAGATTATCCTTCCGCCAGGTGAGATACTAATTGGTCCAGACGGTAAGATATCTATACTTGGAGACGATCAGGGGTCGGTTCCAACAGAGGTTGCCACGTTGCCGGTTTATACGTTTGGGAACATGACACGTCTCAGGCAGTCTGGAGATACGCTCTTCGAGACTGTGGGGGAGGCGCCGGTTGTCTCTGCGGAGGCACGTGTTAGACAGGGTGCGCTTGAGCATTCAAATGTGGACCCCGTGAAGGAATTGGTTTCAATGATTAGCGTGTTTCGACTGTATGAAGCGTCTCAAAAGGCCATTCATACGGCCGATGAAGTTGCCGGAAAGGCGGCCAACGAAGTTGGGCGTTTGGCGTAGGGGCGGCCCGGTTGCCCGTTGTGTTCCGGTGGGGGTAGGCCCGATGGGCGCCAATGGATTCGTTGGAAGCATCCTGTGGTTGCCCGTTTGTCTCGGTGGGGGTGGACAAC
Source organism: Candidatus Troglogloeales bacterium (assembly GCA_005239745.1). Taxonomy (GTDB): domain Bacteria; phylum Nitrospirota; class Nitrospiria; order SBBL01; family SBBL01; genus SBBL01. The sequence goes on from SBBL01000022.1 coordinate 12,029, forward strand.
CGTGCCTGCACGTATAGGATGGTATGGGCATCCCTACGGGGTTGCCTGTTGGTTTTAGTGGGTCGGTAATTAGGAGGAATATCTGATGATGAGGTCGTTGTACATTTCGAGCACGGGACTTGGGGCGCAGCAGCTTTCGGTTGAAGTCATATCCAATAATCTGGCCAACGTCTCAACGATTGGTTTTAAGCGGAGCCGGCATGAGTTTCAGGACCTTTTTTATCAGACCATTAAGTCTGCCGGTACCAATACGGGGATTACGCTTCTGCCGGTTGGCATTCAGATCGGGTCTGGGGTAAGGCCGGTAACCGTCCACCGAACGTTTGAACAGGGAGATTTTGAGCCGACGGGGCGACAGTTTGATATTGCGATTGAAGGCGAGGGGTTCTTCCAGGTCAGCTTGCCGGATGGTTCTATTGCCTATACACGTGCCGGGTCATTTAAGCCGGATAATGAAGGGGCGGTGCTGACGTCCGAGGGGCTACCGCTGTTACCTGCGATTGTTATCCCGCCGGAAACAAAAACGATTAATGTCTCTCGTTCAGGGCTTGTGTCTATTGAACTTCCGGGGAATCCGATTCCGGCGGTTATTGGGCAGGTAGAGCTTGCGCGCTTTATTAATCCGTCCGGGTTAAGCAGTTTGGGAAAGAACCTCTACCAACCCACTGCGGCCTCCGGGGCTGCCGTCGTGGGGCTGCCTGGGCTTGAGAACTTTGGAGCAACGTTGCAGGGGTATATAGAACGCTCTAACGTGAATATTGCGGAAGAGATGGTTAACATGATTGTCGCGCAGCGTGCTTATGAGCTTAATGCGAGGGCGATTCAGACCAGCGATGAAATGTTAGCCGTTGTGAACACTCTAAAGCGGTAGTTTTTTAAGTTAGGTAGAGGTGTTAGGGCACCTCTAAAAACCGTCACGAGCGGCCCAAGTGCAAGGCGCATGGAGCACAGGAACCGCAATGTACGCGGTGTACATGAGGATTCCGAGCACCGTGCAACGCAGCAATTGGGCCGCGCAGTAGGTTTTTAGGGGTGCCCGTTAGTCTTTCTGGAGGTGAGGGGTGGTGGCACGGTTGGCGCTTGCTCTGGTGCTGGTGGTTTTTCCCGCGTTTGTGGCAGGGGCTGGCCAAGAGCCCAGTCGGGAGGTTCAGGGGCAAGTGGTTTCTGCCATTCGCTCATATGTGGCCGGTCGCCTATCATCTCCGGAGTCTAATGTCCGTGTCACGCCGCTGGACTGGAGCGCTTTTGCGAACCAATCACTGGAGGGGGGCAGACTAGAGGTCAGGGAATTGGTGCCTGGGGCTTACCTCGGGAGTGCGGTCTTTATGGTTTCTGTGATGAGCGAGGGGCGGAAGGTGGGGTCCGTGGCGGTTCCTGCGGAAGTGGGTCTGCTTCAGCCGGTTGTCGTTGCTGAGACGAATCTTGAGTGGCACCGCACTGTTACCGCTGCCGATGTTTCCATCGCGTCCGTCTATTTGACCAAAGAACCGGGATATTACGCGGATGGGGTGTCTGATGTTGTCGGCAAGAGGGTCGCAAATCTTGTAAAGCGCGGGACACCAGTCCCGGTGGGTAGTTTAGAAACGGCCCCGATGGTGAAGAAAGGGGAGCACGTAACCGTAGTTGTCGAATCTGGAGGGGTCACGATTATGGCGTCCGGCCTTGCCCAAAAAGATGGCTATTGGGGGGAGGATGTTGCCGTTAGCGTTATGGACAATGACAAGGTTGTC
>SBBL01000023.1 GCA_005239745.1 Candidatus Troglogloeales bacterium
CTTATCCAGCACCTGAAAATCAAGCGGGCGCACAAAGTGGAATGTACCCCCGGGGGGCTCAATATCAAAGCTCTGGCTGGCAGGGCCACTGATCGTTGCATTGAGCGGCGCGAGCGGGTCCCCCCCACACCCAGAGACAGACAGTAAAGCAACGATGACAACCATGATGCGGCCTATTCGGTTCATGAACGACCTCCTGTTTTTGACAACGGCTCTTCCCCATCCACTAAGAACTTTTTAAGCACGGCATCGGCCACCGACATCACGCGACAGGCACCTATTTTATCCGGCAAGACGAACACCTTGGCCCCCGCCTGCACCTTTTTATCTTGCGCCATCACCGCCATCATGGCATTGGGGTCAAGCGGCGGCAGTGCCGTTGGAAGCCCAAACCTCTTCAAAAGGGCCCTCTGTCTCACCACTGCATCCTTGGACAACAGCCCCATACAGCAGGCCAACCGGGACGCCGCAATCATCCCCATGGCCACCGCCTCTCCATGCTTATATCGCCGGTACCCCGTCAGTGTCTCAACGGCATGGCCAATCGTATGTCCGTAGTTTAATATCCTCCGAAGACCCATCTCCTTCTCATCGGCCTGGACAATGGCCGCCTTAATGGCAGCCGACCGGTGAACGACGTGCGACAAAACGGCAGGTTCACGATTAAGGATCGCATCCGTATTTTGTTCCAGATAGTCAAAAAACGATGCCTCCTGAATCACCCCATACTTCACCACTTCCGCAAGGCCGGACTGATATTCTCGGCGGGAGAGGGTTTTCAGGGTTTCAATATCGGCCACCACCATGCAAGGTTGATGAAAGGCACCGATGAGGTTTTTCCCTTGCGGGTGATCTACCCCGGTCTTTCCGCCAATGCTTGCGTCCACCGCCGCAACAACCGTTGTGGGCATCTGAAGGTAGCCAATGCCACGCAGATAAGTAGCGGCGGCAAAACCCGTCATATCTCCAATCACCCCACCGCCTAATGCAATCAGCGTTGCACGGCGCTCAAACTTGTGGCGAACCAGTTGGTCATAGATTGGCCGTATGCCATCTAGCGTTTTGTACCGCTCACCCGAGGGCAGAGAGATAACAATCGGAGAAAAACCCGCAGCCGTTAGGCTGTTGCAGACATCTGCCTTGTAGTATTTGGCAATATTCGGACTCGTCACCACCGCCACCTGTTCCCCCAAAGCCTGCCTTTTTAAAAAAGCCCCCACCCGGTGCCGCAGCCCAGAGCCCACGACCACATCGTACTGCCACCGACCGGTCTTAAGGCAGATTCTGCGCATGCTCAATCTGCAAGACCCGTTTCTGGATACGATGCGCCACTTCCCGAACCGACAGCTCCGAGGTATCCACTGTGAAATCGGCACAACGATAGTAAGGCACCCGCTCTTTTAGAAGACGCTCAATTGTCTGTAAAGGATTTGATCCTTGCAAAAGGGGGCGCTGTGCGATACGCCGCCGCACCCGTGACAATATGATCTCCGGACGCGCCTCTAGAAGAACCAGTATGCCATTTTGACGTAGACGCTCCACGTGCCTCGGGTTCAAAACAATACCTCCTCCGGTTGAAAGGATACGACCTTGTGTTTGGGACAACTCATCCACCATGTGAGACTCCATCGTGCGAAAAGCGGCCTCACCGTCTTGTGCAAATATCTCCGCAACCGTCTTGCCTGCCTTTTGCTCAATGCACCGATCTATATCTACAAACTCACGTCCCATCACCTTCGATAGGCGCCGCGCGATAACGCTCTTTCCCGTCCCCTGAAATCCCAGTAGAACAACATTTTTCACAACAGTGGCGTGGCCGGCGTCTGTCCCGTTTTGACGATCTTGGGTGTTAAGAAAACTACCAACTCCGACACATCTTCCCGTTTTGTATCCGTTCTAAAAAGACGTCCCAGGATGGGGACATCCATTAAGTAAGGGACTCCGCCGCTGGAATCGGACTTAGAAACCTCGTAAATACCGCCAATGACTGCCGTCTCTCCGTCCTTTACCTGGATGATGGTTGTCGCCTCTTTCTTTAAGATAGAGGGCCCCGATGCCTCCACGCGCACTTCACCCGGGGCGTTCTTGGTCACCGTAATCTTCATCAGAACGTTGCCGTCTCTGGAGATATGTGGCGTTACGACCAGGGTTAAAGAGGCATCAATAAATGTGGTTTGCGTCCCCCCTGTTATTGAGGTAGTCGCATACGGGATAGATTCTCCCTGTTGAATCCTCGCCTCCTGGTTATCAAGGACGGAGATTTTTGGCGTGGAGACAATGCGGGTCAACCCCTGCGATTCACCGGCCGACAGACGTAAATCGAGGTTGAACGGATTATCCGTAAACCGACCGAACGTAAACCCAAGCCCGGCGACGCTGGAGGACGCTGGGAGGTTAACCGCGAAAGTGGGGGTAGGCGTGCCAAAGGCGGAACCGCTGCTTGCGTTGCCTAAGCCGATCCGCGCCGCATCCAGAATATCATTATACTGTACTCCCCATTGAATCCCCAGGCTCCGGTTGAAGGTGGGTGACATTTGCACGATACGCGCCTCAATCATCACCTGCGGTGTTTGTAAATCGAGTGTTTTGACCAACTCGTCTGCTTGGTCTAAATGTCTTTGGATATCCTTAACAATAATAGTGTTGGTCCGATCATCAACGGTGAGATCTCCTCTCGGTGACAGTAACTTCTTAATGGATGGAGCAAGGTCTTTGGCCGTGCTGTAGTTAACGGTAATGACCCGAGTGGCCAGGTCTTCCGCCCGCGACTCATTTTCCTTAGCCCGTGCTTCTTGGTCCTTTTGTCGTACAATGTCCTCCAGTGTGGCAATAAGGATAATATTCCCTTTCCTAGTCTGCCCCAGATTGTTGATCTGAAGTAACGTATCAAGGGCCTGATCCCATGGGACATCCATCAGGCTCATCGTAACCTCACCTTTAACGTTATCGCCGAGCACGATGTTGAGCCCACTGACATCGGCAATAAGGCGCACCACATGCGCAATGTCGGCATTCTGAAAATCAAGCGAGATCTTTTTCCCCACGTAGGCCTGAGCCTCCTCCGGACTTACTTTGGGTTCCTCCGTTCCAGCCGGTTTGGGAGGTTCCCGTTCACTAGCCACCACTGGAAGGGTTTTAGGAAGTTCCGGCTCGTGGGCAGCGGCTGGTAGAGTTTTTGGAAGTTCCGGCCCGTGGGCCACCGTTTTTGTCTGCACGGGTACAGTTTTTGGTGCCGACAATATCTCGGCCACAGGCTTGGCAGGCATTGGCGCTTCTTTGGCCACAACAGGCGTGGGAACTACGGGGACAGGGGACGGTTTGGCCGTTTCCGTACCAACCGTGCCAAGATAAACATGCAGGCGGTTCGCTTCCGACTCAACGTGGTGAAAAATCCGCTTTTCTAGATCAACCACCAGTCGAACCTTGTCCGGATGTTTCCCGACACGCACCTGCCTAACAACTGGCTTTGCCCCTTCCCCCGGATAAATGCTCTCAATGGGCTTTGCTAAACGGACATTTAAGAGATCAATGACGAGCCTATTTTTACTTAACGTAAAATCCTTAAACGCGATCTTTCCGTCCGCGGTAACGACAAGTTCCAATCTCGGTTTTTGAATCATCGCTATCCCCGTCACCACTGTTGCGGCAGGATAGGATACCTGGGATGCAACCGGCGCGACATTCGGCGTGGCTTCAACGGCAGAGGACGTCAGAGGCGGCAACGACTGAGTCACCTCCACCACCATACGTGTGCCTTCCGTGCGGACATTAGCCTTCGCGTGATTCGCCAATGCAATTTCAAGGCGCGCGACTCCGCCTTTTTTCGTTCCTAATCCGTTGGGTACGGGAGACATATTTTCAGGGGTTATGGGGGTAACGGATTGAACCAATCCTGTTTCTCCCGGACCCGGTCGGATGGGGGCGCGAAACCTTCCAAGATCGGTTTGTGCAATGTCTATGACTAAGCGGTCAGGATTCGTCAGTCGAAAGGTCGCATAAACCATGGGGCGAGTCCCTTCAACCTGCACCTCTATCCCCTCAGGCGTATGGACCAGCCGAATGTCCTGAATTGCGCCTGACACCGCCGGCTCCGACGATTCCGATCGTACAAACAACTGCTGCTCTGAACATGCGCCAAGCAGGGACACCGCGATCAGGACGACCATTTTCTTTATCATTCAAATACCTCCTCTTCCGGTCTGACTGGACTGTCCTTGGGATGCAACTTGATCACCACGTCCTGGATGAGTGTGTTGCCAAAAATATCCGTTTGTCTTTCCGTTACCGTGACCTGACCCTTGTCCATCTGCGTAATTATCCCCCGGCGGGTCCCTATGTGTGCCCCAATACTCACGGGGAACCCCTTTCCATCCGGAGTGACAACCATCGCACGGTATCCAAAAACACCTTGTACAATCCCAACCAACTTAATATCCGATAATTCCACACGTTGCAGCGGGGGGAGGAGAACAGACACCACCGGTTTGGCCTGGATAATAATGGGAGAGAGAAACGGGTCGCGCCGCCCTTGCGGATCGTATTCATACGTATCTATCTCTTCCGTATGTCTCGGAATATCGGCCGGCGTGGACGCCGTATTAGGCGGTGCCACAGCCGTCTTCGGGGGGGCAGTCATTCCTTTGCCAAGCGAGCCTGGAAAAACAGACATCACTCCAGACGCCCCCGACTCAAACATCGTTTCCAGCTCCCTCTGCTTAGCCGTTTGCGGTCCCGGGGCTGCGGAGACGGTATCTTCTCCCGCCGCCGACTTAGCATCGCTACCCCCCCCC
>SBBL01000098.1 GCA_005239745.1 Candidatus Troglogloeales bacterium
AGACATTGCGGATTCCGTTGACGGTCATGAAGCCGGTCAAAACATGGCACACTTCATGAATATAGTGACTGAAAAATTTTCAACTATCTGTAAATAAAGAATATTTTTAAAAAAGTGTGGAAGTCGGGTTAACGGAAAAAGGGCGCCCGCTCCAAGCCACGCTCCTTCTCTCGATGATCCATGGTCCGATCAAGCCCCGCCAAGTCGGTCCGCTCACCGACACGGTAACTCCTCGATCACGCTGCGTACTTTTGGTGGGGGTCTGAAAGTTCAGCAAACGTGGTGTCAGATAGAACGAGCACCGTATTTCCTTTGCGACTTAGCTCGATTAACCGAAGTGAGGCAACACGAAACTTCTCATCGAGACATCCACCCACAACGGAGGAATTGGAGATGCAAATCAATTGGGATGGTCCGCCGACGGTCGCCTGTGGCGGCTTCTGGTTAGGGCTCTCACCGGACATGCTTAAAAACTATGTCGCCGTAATAAGCCGTCACTTTCTCGCCGGTGTTGTCCGTGTCGGTCATAATGGCAACACCGTTTACGGGCGGCGGCTCCTCCCCAAATGCCCGTTTATAATCCTCATAAACGTTGCGTCGTTCCCAGGTCCATTGACCGACTCGGTTACGGCCGCTTTCCACCACAATCATTTTTACCCGGTCGGTATAGGCGTTATCTACGATCGTCCCCAAAGGTGCCTTATTGTCCCAGATATAATTAATTGCCGCACTTGGGATATCGCCGAACAGGAGCCGCGCTAATCTGTACTTGGTCTTTGTTAAGAGGTCTATCGTGTCTGGATCGTGCTTAAACGTGATATAGATCCGTGCGGCGTAATCATCCCCCTGCCGGGTGTAAACGTCGCCCTTTGCAATGATATTCAGTACTTTCCACCGCCACTTTAGAATGGGGTATTGCTTAAGATCAACGTTAACCTCATGAACAAGGCCGGACGCGGCAGCCTCGCTGGTGGCGCGCACGACGGTCGTGGTGCCCTCTTGGGTTACCTCGTATTGGGTGTGCCGCGGGATTTTGGAAAAGGCCAGGGGCTTCCAGCCGCTCGGAATCCCTGTTTTTTTGGAAGATAAAGAAAACTGTCCCACCTCAATGACCGATTCGGGGTCGGCATGGCCCTGCAGCGGGACCATCGCTAGCAGGGCAAAAATTGCTGCCAATGTAAGAGGAAGAAGCATGGAAGGTAGGCGGTCCTATAGGTTATAATGCTCACCCGGCAGGCAGAGGGATGGTACCGCGGACAGTCCTTTCATTCAAATTAGCCCTGGAGACATATTAAATAAAGGCGGGACGGCGGTACAACCACTAACGGGTGAGGAAGGCGTATGACGAGAAAAACACGTACAGTTGCCGAACATTCAACACTTCATCGTTCGAAACGATTGGCACAAGCCACAAGAAGATGACCCTGCGGTACGGGCTTGCGTTTTTTATCATTATGGTGACAGTTGCCGGCTGTGCGACTTCTCTCCGTGTATCCACTCCCACAAAAAAAAACCTATTGTTTAGCGAGCTAATGTCCCGGTACGCAGCCTACCGTGTGGACAGACCCATGAAAGGGCTTTTGTCCATCACGGCAAGCTCCAAAAAACAGAGAAGGCAGACGTTTGACGCCATCTGGGCGGCAGATCAGGACCAAAGCCGGATACAGGGATTTGACCTCTTTGGGAGAACCGTTATGGACATACAGTTGACCGAGGCGGGCATGCAGGTGTACTTGCCTGTCGAATGGGAGAGCATTAAGAAGCGTGGAGGCCATGCCGCAGAAGAGGATGCCGTGTTTAGCGCGCTTGCCCTGCTCCACTTACTTCGCCAGGGCGGGATGCCTCCCTATTCACCTTACGCGTCTGACGAAACAGACGCATGGTTTACGCTCTATTACACGGGGGATGATGTGGAGCCACGCCTAGAAATTGGCCCTTGGAAGAGTATTGGGCGAACCATTCTGCAAACGGTTTTGACGATCAATAAAACTGACGCGCAAATCAAGCGGGTGGACCAATTTGGAACGAATCAAACCCCCATCGCAATGTTTTTGCTTGACGATTACCGAGAGGTGGGAGGGATGCCGTTCCCATTTTTTATAAAAAATAAGGGTGCCGGATGGGAGGTAACCCTGCGCTTTCAGGAAGTGGTGTTTGATGATTATCTTGAGCCTTGAGACTTCCGGCCGGATGGGAGGAGTCGCCATCACCGGTGAACAGGGACTAGTCGCAGAATGGCGGCTGTCGTTGGGGATGCGTCATTCGGAGGCACTGATGCGTGTTATTGACAATCTTTTGAGGGAAACTAAAATAGCACTATCGGAGGTGGGTGCCTTTGCCGTCTCCGCCGGCCCCGGGTCTTTTACGGGATTGCGCGTGGGCTTAGCCACCGCAAAAGGTCTGGCCCTGCCGGATAAAAAACCTCTTCTGTTGGTACCCACACTAGAGGCAATCGCCGCATCGGCCGGGAGCGGTGCACACGGCCTTGTTATCCCCCTTATGCCTGCGGGGCGTGGTACCGTCTACTGGTCCCTTTTCGATAGGCAAGGGAGAGGGCGTCTATTGCCGGATGCCGTGGCCACGCTTCCAGAAGTGATCGCCTCTGTTTCCGAGTACGGTCAGGATGTGCTATTGGTTGGCGAAGGGGCGACGGACCCGTCTCTGCCACGGCATCTTTTGAGCCACCCTTCTTATCGCCTGGCCCCACCGCTTTTGAACACTCCGTCGCCGGCATCGGTTGCGGAATGCGGACGTGCCAGATTACAAAGGGGGGAGATCACCACAGCAGAAGAGGCCGCGCCTATCTACGTAAAAGACTTTAACGCCCGTCCATTTGTTCGGGCCTCCCCCTAAATGGGTATCGTTGCCCCATGAAAAATCTTTCTCCACGGAATAAAGATATCCTTAACTGCAATCTTCCAAAGATGCCCGCCAATCGTCTGGTTCATGCCTCCAGCCCCTACCTTCTGCAGCACGCGCATAACCCCGTGGACTGGTTCCCGTGGTGTGATGAGGCCTTTGAGAAAGCTAAACTGGAAAATAAGCCCGTTTTGCTCTCTATTGGCTATTCTGCCTGTCATTGGTGCCATGTCATGGCACATGAGTCGTTTGAAAACCACGACATTGCCGATGTGATGAACCGGTATTACGTGAACATAAAAGTAGATCGCGAAGAGCGACCCGATCTGGACCAGATATACCAAAGTGCGGTCCAGCTCTTCATCCGGCGTGGGGGTGGGTGGCCGCTCACGATGTTTTTAGATGCCAACCGAATCCCATTCTTTGGAGGGACCTATTTCCCTCCTGAAGACCGATATGGTATCTCCGGTTTTCCAAAGATTCTCGAAGCCGTTGCACGGGCCTATAACGAAGACGACATTGCAAAAAGGACGTCGGATATTGTAACGGCGCTAACGGCAATGTCGGCGGTTCCTGCACAAAAAACAGTTCCCACGACACTGCTTCGGGACGCGGCGGAAGACCTTGAGCGCATCTTCGACGCACAAAATGGCGGCTTTGGCACAGCCCCAAAGTTCCCCTCCGTTCCATCACTTCACCTTCTCTTGCGGAGGGCCCATGAGGTGGGTGAGACCAATCGCCATCATTTACAAGACAGGGGCGCTTCGGCAGGCACGACACTCACGCGGGTGATCTATACGCTTGGGAAGATGGCGTGGGGAGGTATTTTCGACCAAATTGGCGGTGGATTCCATCGCTATTCCACGGACGCGCGATGGCAGGTTCCGCATTTTGAAAAAATGCTCTACGACAATGCCCAACTGGCCACGATCTACTTCCATGCCTATCAGGCGACGGGGTATGCGTTTTATTGTGACATCGGTGAAGAGATTTTAGACTATGTCACGCGAGAGATGACGAGTAAAGACGGTGGTTTCTACAGCACGCAAGATGCCGACAGCGAAGGACACGAAGGACGGTTCTTCGTGTGGAGCCCCGAGGAGGTTGAGGCGGTCTTAGGTAACGCGACTGCCGGATTGTTTTGCGCCTATTACAACATCACGGCGGGTGGAAACTTTGAAGGGAAAAACATCCCCCATCGTACAAAACCCATAGATGCCTTTGCCGCATCACAGGGCGTCTCCTTCCAAGAGATGGAGCGGTGTCTGGCGGATGCAAAGGCGCTTCTCTATAAGCACCGGCTTGGGCGAGAGAAGCCCTTCCGGGACGAAAAGATACTCACCGCGTGGAATGGTTTGATGATTCAGGCATTTGCCGAAGGGTACAACGTGACCCGGAAGCGGCATTATTTGGACTGTGCAGTGCGCGCGGCAGAGTTTATTCTCACGGACTTAACCGGCGATAAGGACGGAGATATGGGCACCTCTAAAAACCTGCTGCGCACTTACAAGGACGGCCGTGCGTCACTGAATGCCTATTTGGATGATTATGCCTTTTTCGGAAACGCCCTTGTCTGCCTGTACGAGGCCACGGGAGAGACCCGGTGGCTAACACACGCCGAACGATACCTAAATACACTAGAGGCCCACTTTCTGAACACAGAGGGTGGGTTCTATTTTACGTCTGACGATCATGAAGCGCTGATCGTGCGGTCCCGGCCGTACACGGACCAGTCTATCCCGTCAGGTAATGCCCAAGCCGCCTACTTAGCGCTTCGCCTCTTTGCTATTACGGCCGATGAGCGCTACCGTGTTTTGGGAGAGAAGACACTGCGTGCCTTTACACAAACCATGGAAGAACAGGTTTTTGCCACGGGCAGTCTCATCGCAGCGGCAGATTTTCTGCTGCGCGGCCCCAAGGAGATTGTCGTGGTGGGTGCCCCTGAAGCGGTTGAACCCCTGCTTTGCAACATCAATAAGCTTTACTTGCCCAATAAGGTTGTCCTGCTTGTGGACCCACAACACAGAAAGGATGCGGTGCCCCTGCCGGCGCGCGGGAAAGCCATGGTGAATGGCCAACCGACGGTCTATGTCTGTCATCGCGGAGCCTGTTCCCCGCCCCTAACCGACTGGGAGGCGTTGCGGGAAGTGTTACACCCCGGAATTTGGACAGGACGTTAAGGTATACCTCTTTTAGATTGGAACGTGAGTAGGGATAGGGCGATGATAGGTCAGAGCCGTACCGAGGAAGAGATGGGCCGACCCCTGAAAACGTTGGAGCCGGCGAGTGGGATTGAACCACCGACCTGCTGATTACGAATCAGCTGCTCTACCACTGAGCTACGCCGGCTTTGCCTTGAGGCTGCCACCAAAGCGGGATGATCCTAGCACACACCCAACCCAGTTTGATAATGTCCATGGAAGATGTCTTACACAATCATCCAAGAAATCCGAAAAACGCGTGACGAATACGCCCGTCAATTCAACAATGACTTACACCAACTGTGTCTCGACCTACGCTGCAAACAAGAGTTCAGCGGCGTGCTCATGGCCATGCCAGGGTCAAGTGCGGTCGGCCCCTGATGCGGATCAAGTCGGAGACGAATCGGAGACGAAGAGGATGCGACCACTCGCTTTGTGTCGGCTTGGAATCGCCTTTCTCCTCACGTTTACATTATTTGCCGGGCCGTCATACGCGGTCATCCGGTTGGTGCCGTTGGCGGGACGATTTTCCGAGCCGGTCGGACTGTTCCATGCGGGAGACGGAAGTGGACGCCTGTTCATCGTAGAACAGGCGGGAGTGGTCCGCATATGGCAGGAGGGGAAGATCTCGACCTTTCTCGACCTGCGAGATCGGGTAACCTCCGGTGGAGAGAAGGGATTACTGGGTTTGTCCTTCCATCCGACGTTTTCCAAAAATGGACGCTTTTTCGTGAACTACACGTCGAAGACGGGGGGGCTTCATACCGTCATCTCCGAATGGCGCGTCAACCCTACTCGCGCTTCAGGACATGTAGATCGCAAAAGTGAACGGATATTGTTGACGATTCCACAGCCGTATGCCAATCACAACGGGGGGCAGATCGCCTTTGGACCGGACGGCTACCTCTATATCGGGATGGGAGATGGGGGTTCGGCCAACGATCCCCACGGTCACGGGCAAAACCGCGAGAGCCTTCTCGGGAAGATGCTCCGCATTGACGTCAACCGCCGGGGCAGGGGCAAACCGTATGGCATCCCGCCGGACAATCCGTTCATGGAAACAAAAAGGTCGGAAATTTGGGCGCTGGGGTTGCGCAACCCGTGGCGTTTCTCGTTTGATCGGGGGAGCGGGCTTCTCTATGCCGGAGACGTCGGCCAAGATGCACGGGAGGAGATTGACGTGATCCGAAAAGGAAAGAACTACGGATGGAACGTCATGGAGGGAACGATCTGCGCGCGGGGAATGAAACGGTGCAATACACACGGCCTGACTCCGCCCATTTTCGATTATCCACGGTCGGAAGGGACGGTCGCGATTGGCGGCTACGTCTATCGCGGCCGGGCAATCCCAATGCTGTTCGGGTACTACATCTACGGCGATTTCGGCAATGGGAAGATATGGGCACTCCGATACGACGGGGAGCGACTTCAAGGGTGGTCTCTCCTCCTTTCGACTGGACGGAACATCAGCGCATTTGGCGAGGATGAGGCGGGCGAGATGTATGTCGTTGACTACAATGGAACGATCCTGAAAATTGTTCCCCAAGAGCCGAAATGAGCCCCCCGGTCCGTGAAGGAGAGAACCTTATGCGCAAGTTCCTTACCCGCAAGCGTGGGAAGGCTATAGGGCACCTCTAAAACCTACTGCGCGTCCAAACTGCTGCGTTGCACGGTGCTCGGAATCCTCATATATTCAAAGATATATTCCGGTTCCTGTGCGCCGTGCGCCTTGCATTTTGGCCGCTCGTGACGGTTTTTAGAGGTGCCCTATACACTATCGAGGGGGGTGCATTTCTAGAAACCGTTTAGCCTCCATTGCCGCTCCGCTCTCCGGGGCCAGAGATAAAACCCGTTGGTATTCCTCTGCCGCTAAGTCATATCTCTCCTGTTGCACATAGGCAATGGCCAAGTTGTGGTGCGCGTCTAAATAATCGGGCGCGATGCGGATGGCTTCTTTATAGGCAGCAATGGCTTCTCGCGTATTGTGAGCATAAAAATGAGACTGCCCGATGCCGTTATAGGCCACCGCGTGTTGTGGCGCAATCCGTAAAACGGACCGAAACGCTTGCAGTGCCCGGTCGTAAGCCTTTTCCCGAAGATAGAGCAACCCGAGATTAAGATGCGGTTTTTGCGCGGCATCGTACTTTGGATTCTCGAGCGCCTTGTGGTACTCGGCAACGGCCTTCTCCGTATTGCCCATCACTTCATACACCTTTCCCAGATGGTTGTGGGCATCAGAGAAATCGGCATCAATCTCAATCGCCCTCAGGAATGAGCGTGCCGCGGCGGGATAGTCTTCCTGTTGAAATTGAACATGACCCAAGGCGTAATGGGCGTCCTTATGCCGAGGGTTTGCTTCGATCGCTTTTTGGAATTCAATGTAGGCATTTTGTAGGCGAAGTGGGTTGGAACCCAAATAGGCAATGCCGTATTTGTACGCGGCTTCTGCCTCTTGCTCGTTGCTAACCCGGGCGGTTCCGGTTGCACAGGAAGCAAGGAGACCGACGAAAATAACGAACCACTTTGCAGATGAGAGATCAAACCGCATGTGTTTTACCGTGTACTTCATGTACTTCATCGAAGAGAACGGGCCCCGCCTCGAAAGCAGTCAGTGCGTGAAATGCCTGATAGCGCGCTACAATCTCCTGTCGCGTCAGTGTGCGCAGACGGTCTAGGCCGAAGCCTTCTACGTTAAACGAGGCCATGACACTGCCATAAACCACTGCCCGTCGCAAGGTGGCGCCATCCTTCTTGCCTACACGGGACAAATACCCCATAAACCCTCCGGCAAAGGAGTCTCCCGCGCCGGTGGGGTCTCTGATGGTCTCTAGTGGATAAGCAGGGGTTGAAAAGAAGGTTGTGCCGTCGAACAGGACTGCCCCATACTCTCCCCGTTTGATCACTAACCACTTGGGCCCCATCGTCAGTATTTCCCGTGTGGCTTTAATGAGATTACATTCATCTGCCAGTAGGGAGGCCTCCCCGTCGTTAATAATGAGAAGGTCAATATCCTTGAGAGTACGAAGAAGGGCATCGCGCTTTCCTTGAATCCAGAAATTCATCGTGTCCGACGCGACGATACCGGGCCTTGCCACCTGATGCAGGACGTCCCACTGTATGGCGGGGTCTATATTGGCCAGAAAAAGAGAAGTGGGCTTGCAATAGTTTTTGGGAAGGGCAGGGCGAAAGGTCTCAAAGACGTTAAGTTTCGTGTCTAGGGTTTTTGCGTGATTCAGTTGCTGTCCGTACTCTCCCCACCACCGAAAGGTGTCTCCAGCGGCGCGTTCAAGTCCCTCGCAATCAATCCCCCGGGTCTTTAGGAAGGCGACATGAGAGGGAGGGAAGTCGTCTCCCACCACCCCTACCAGTTGGACGCTCGTGAAGAAACTGGCGGAGACAGAAAAGTGCGTTGCCGACCCTCCCAACGTGTCCGAGACCGCACCAAAAGGGGTCTTGATGGAGTCTAGTGCGATGGATCCTACGACCAATAGGCTCACGGTTTCTCGCCTACCATGTATTTCCCAATCAGCGGTCTGAGGGCCTGTTTTGTCCTCTTAGGAATAAGGTGAGATGCAGTAAGGATCGCGTACTGCATGGCCACCCCGCAGCCGCACGTGTACGGTGCGACCGCTTCAGTGATGGCCATCTGAAGCAGTCGTTTGGCCAGCGTAACATTTTTGTGTAGTACCTCCAAAACGGCGTCCACCGTGACAGGCTTCTCTGTTTGATGCCAACAGTCGTAGTCGGTAGAAAGTGCAATAGTGGCGTAGCACATCTCAGCCTCTCGGGCGAGTTTTGCTTCGGTGGCATTGGTCATGCCAATGATAGAGACACCCCACTGCCTATAGATATCCGATTCAGCCCGTGTGGAAAATTGCGGGCCTTCCATGCATAGGTAGGTCCCTCCACGATGGACGATACCCGCGGCTTTTGTCACCGACGCTGCGGCAATTTCGGCCAATTGGGCGCAGACGGGGTGGGCGAGACTTGCATGGGCTACCACGCCCTTTCCAAAAAAGGTATTTTGCCGCGATCGGGTCAGATCGTAAAATTGGTCGGGGATGACAACGTGTCCCGGCGCAATCTCCTCCTTCATGCTTCCCACGGCGCCCACGGACAGAATCCGCTCGACCCCTAGTTTTTTCATCGCAAAGAGGTTGGCTCGATAGTTAATTTCGGAAGGGAGAAGGGCATGGCCTTTGCCATGTCGTGCTAGAAAGGCAACCCGTACCCCTTCAAGCGTGCCCAAGGTCAGCGGACCGGAGGGTGCCCCGAAGGGGGTCGCGACAACGACCTCTCGAACCTCCTTTAACGCTTCCATTTGGTAAAGCCCGCTGCCACCGATGATGCCGATGCGCGCGTGATCCATCTGTCGGTTGCTTTCCATCTCTTTCTTTAGGACACCTTTATCAAGCGGGGACTAAGGGTGTGTCTGTAAGCCCCTACCCAAGCAAGTCTCGCCTGCGGCGAGACACTCCCGGCATTCTATCAACCGGCCGTCGCACTTGCAAGGATACGCATTGCTTTCTACACTAGGAGAGAGGTTTTGGGAAGGATTGATTTATTTGATAGGCGTGCGTAAGACCCTTATCTGCAATCTCCTGAATAAAAGGGAGGGTCACGTGGGTCAGGGCGCGGGCCGCGGTTCGCGGGACAACGCCGGGGATATTCGGTACACAATAATGAAAAACCCCGTTTACCTTATAAACCGGATCGGAGTGACAGGTCGGCCGGCTGGTTTCAAAACAACCTCCCTGATCAATAGAGACATCAACGATCACGGACCCTTTTTTCATCCTGGCAACCATTTTTCTGGACACCAAACGCGGTGTTCTTGCCCCGTGAAGATAAACGGCTCCAATGACCAGATCGGCTTGGGGCAAGGCCTTCTCTAATCGCTCCTGAGAGATGACATCGGTTTTGAGTGAAGGACCCCATTGCCGTTTTAATCTCGACAGCGGTTTTTCATCCTGGTCTAAGATATAGACGCGCGCGCCCAGGCCGTGAGCGATATAAAGCGCATTTGATCCAACAATTCCCGCCCCCAAGATGACCACCTGAGCGCTTTCCACGGTGGATGTTCCTGATATCAGAATACCGGCTTCTCCGTGTGTTTTGGAAAGGTAGGATGCCCCGATTAAAACCGCAAGGCGACCCGCGATTTCGCTCATTGGTTTTAAAACGGGGAAAGTTCCGTCTTTGTCTTGAATTGCCTCATAAGGAATGGCCCGTACCCCGCAGCGATCGAGCGCTTTGGCAAGCGCAGGATTTGCCGCCAAGTGCAAAAAGGTGAACAGGATCTGCCCTTTTTGAAGAAGGGGATATTCAGAAGAAAGCGGCTCTTTCACCTTTACCAGAAGCTCCGCCTTTTGAAAGACCTTTTCATGGGTAGGTAGAACCCTTGCTCCGGCATTTTGATATTCCCGATCGGAAAAACCGCTGCCCACCCCAGCGTTTTTCTCGACATAGACCTGATGGCCCCCGTCAACCAGTCTCCTTGCGCCGGGAGGGGTCAAGGCGACTCGAAACTCCCGATCCATAACCTCTTTAGGCACACCGATCACCATCGTCATCCTTACGCCTGTGGTACACTCATGATGCCTCAACCTTAGATCAGTTTTGTACGCCCGGACGCTCCGGCCCCAACCGTTACAGCGGTCTTGCAACACCGGAAATGCTTGGCGACCAAAGCAACGAGTTGGTGATCTGGAAGATGACTGTCGTCACTTATTCAGCGGCCAAGCGCATGAATCACGCAAACGCCCCTTCTTTTAATAACCCCGTATAAACCACTTGCGCATCGCCTGTTAGCATAACATCGGTGTAAGCCCCCCCTTCCTCCCTTGTAAACGTTACCTCCAGTGTTATTGCACCACGGGTCTTGAGCGAAACGGGTACGGTAACGTCCTGAGATAACGTGGCGATGAGTGAGGCCGCAATGCAACCGGTGCCACAGGCAAGGGTTTCATCTTCAACCCCTCGTTCGTAGGTGCGAATTTTTAGTGTGTGACGATCCAAGACTTGAACGAAGTTAACGTTTGTCCCCTGTGGGGCAAAGCGGGGGTGGTAGCGCAGGCGCCGTCCCTGCGAGACGACATCAATCTTATCTACATCCTTATCTACATCATCCATAAATATCACGGCATGAGGTACGCCGGTATTGATAAAAGACACCTGCTTGAAAGGCTCACCTTCCATCCCGTCTACATGAAGGCACAGATCGAAGGGGGGTGGAAGGTTCACTTGCACCCGTTCACCCAAGACTTTTGCATGCACCAGGCCCGCTTTGGTCTCAAAGGTATGCACGGCGGGTGCAATCTGTGTAAGATAGGCAAACCGTGCGGCGCAGCGGCTGCCATTGGCACACATATCAGCCTCTCCACCGTCGGCATTAAAATACCTCCAAGCGTAATTGGCCGACTGAGAGGTCTCAATAAAGATGACCCCGTCCGCCCCGACGGACAGACCGCGTCGGCAAAGTTTAGAGACAAATGCGCGAACATCCTCCGGCGCGACTACGGGTTTTCTGTGATCAATCACCAAAAAATCGTTTCCACTGCCACTCATTTTCCAAAACGGCAATTCACGCCACTGCTGCATGACCCTTCCCCCTACCGGGCACCTCTAAAAACCGTCACGAGCGGCTCGGAGGCAAGAACTACTGCCTATTTTTTCTGTCCTTTTTCCCAATCAGACAGGAAGCGTGCAAGCCCCACATCGGTCAGTGGATGCCGAAAAAGTTGCCCAAACACTGAAAACGGCATCGTTGCGATATCTGCTCCCATTTTCGCGGCCTCTATAATATGAACCGGGCCGCGGGTACTCGCGACAAGAATCTCCGTCTCAAATTCATAGTTATCAAAGATGGTGACAATATCCTCAATTAAATCCAGCCCGGTTTGTCCTGCATCATCGAGTCTGCCAATAAAGGGGCTCACAAAACCGGCCCCCGCCTTCGCCGCCAGTAATGCCTGTGCCGCAGAAAAGACCAGCGTAACATTCACGCGAATACCCAACTGAACAAACCGACGCGTGGCTTTAATGCCGTCCTGAGTCATGGGTACCTTCACCACCACGTTCTTGTGAAGGGCGGACAAAACCGTTCCCTGCGCAATCATACCCTCCGCATCCGTCGCAATGACCTCCGCCGACACAGGGCCGTCTACGATATGGCAGATTTCCCGTATCGTCTCGTGAAAATCGCGTCCTTCTTTTGCAACAAGCGTTGGGTTAGTGGTCACCCCGTCTACAAGACCTAGTGCAACGGCTTCTTTGAGTTCGGAAAGGTTGGCAGTATCTAGGAAGAATTTCATCAGCGCCCTCGTTGTTTGCGAACTAAGTCCCCGATAACCTCACGTACAACCGGATCGTTCCAATCTTTTGCTCCCAGGATGCGGTGAACAACGACCCCATTCTTATCAATGATTAGGCTCGTTGGCAAGACCCGAATGGCCAACAAGTCATTGATAATGAGTTCGTCATCCAGCCATATGGGGAAGGTGACCCCCAATTCGTCCACAAAGGCGCGCACGGAAGGCGCGCTGTCGGTATCAATGGAGATTGCGAGAATTTCAAAGTCTTTCCGAGGAAACGCGCGGTACAATGCCTCCATAGAAGGCATCTCCGTCCGACACGGACCACACCACGTCGCCCAGAAATTAATTAGAACGACCTTCCCTTTATATTGCGAGAAGTGCCCGGTACCCCCCTTCAAGAGTTTGCCGCTAAACGAAGGAAGGGCCATATCCTCCTGCGCGCCTATCTCTCTTGGTGTGGCTACCGCCTGCCCCTCGTTTGCGTTAAAACAAGCGGAAAGCCACAACGATAAGAAAACGATCTTTAGAAAAGAGATGCCCATTGGTTTGAACGTAGGATGCCCCTGTCCATCCAGGGGACGGGCGCTGCGCTACCGGGGGAAGACTAACAGGGGAGCGTGGAAGGTTTCAATCCTTGCCCGCCCCAGCCTCTTTTCGCGGGCGTGGAGACTTTCTCCTGTCGGCCCGGCGTTGTCAAGCCCCGTGTGGTTGTATACCTGGACGGGACACCTTCTTCTGATCAGGACTCTGATAGCCGGTAATCCAGGTCTGTTCGTACCCGGTGGTTATCCAGGCGTTTCTGCCTGGGTAACCACCGGCGTGTCTTGTTGGAACCAATGCAGATTCCTCCGGAGCAAAAATGGCCATGAGGTTGTCATAGTCGAGCGGTCCCCTACAAAGCCCGAAGGCGGGAGGCCCGTTGTCGCTCTTTTTTGGGGCGGCGATAGGGGTTTCCGGACTTTTCGGAAATGGGGCGAGGATAGAAAGGCGCATCCTCTCCGGTCTGGACGGAAGGCTCTACCGATAAGGCTGCCCGCAAGCGGGATTCAAACTCGCCCGAAGAGAGAACCAGCGCGCCGGACGCAGCACAGGGCTGCCTAACGGCACGGTCGGACGTCACCACAATACAGCCTTGGCCCCACACCTCGGCCATGCGGATAATTAGATCGTCTGCCAACTCCCCTTGTCTGGAGTAAACGACAGAGACCCCACCTTCCTGCTCTCTGTCTTCGAAAGGGTAGCCGGAGCGTGTACCATCAAAGACCACCGTTACATCATGGTGTTTGATCTTACGGTATCGTCTTAAATCGGAAATCAGGCGACCCCGCTTGCCCTCGATATCGCCACGTAATCCACCTTGCCGTCCGATAAAGTTATATCCGTCAATAATCAGATGCATGAATGGCCTACCTCTTTTACCCCAGTGACAAACAAAACCCCTCTTCACAACCCCCCTTTTTTAAGGGGGAATTGTCATCCTGACTTTGACACTTAGGAATAAAAAGTCTTTTTATTGTAATGGGTGAAGGGCCGACCCCGGCTGTGTGCCACGACGTTCCACGTGGAACATCATACAATGGCGCTACGTGCCGTAGCGCTTTAGGGCTTGGACGAAACGGTTAATATCCACGGCGGAGTGTTTCTCGGTTAAACAGATGAGGATGGCGTCGCTAAGATCTGGATAGTATTGTCCAAGATCAATTCCAGCAAAGATACCTTCTGAAGCAAGCGCGCGCAGCAAAGTGGCCGCGGGGATCGGCGTCCTAACGACAAACTCTTTGAAAAATGGGCTGCTAAAGGCCAAAGAAAAACCCGGAATGGCGGCAATCTCACCCGCCGCGGTGTGCGCGTTGGCCAGGGAAAGCGTGGCCACCTCTTTAAGACCTGTCGGGCCAAGGGTGGCTAAGTAAACCGCCGCAGCAAGCGCATTGAGCCCCTGATTCGTACAAATATTCGACGTTGCCCGCTCTCTTCGGATGTGCTGCTCACGGGCCTGTAGGGTTAAACAAAAACCAGGCCGCCCGGTGGCATCGGTGGTTGCGCCCACCACCCGCCCAGGCATTTGCCTGATAAACGCACGTCTCGTCGCAAAAAACCCCACATAGGGGCCCCCAAAGCTCATGGGATTGCCTAGGGACTGTCCCTCACCCACGGCAATGTCCGCATCGTACTCCCCTGGTGTCTTTAATAGGCCAAGCGAGATAGGGTCTACCGACATCACCAACAAGGCCCCGCAGGCGTGGGCTAGCCTAGAAATCTCCTCCATCTCCTCTAACTGCCCAAAAAAGTTGGGGTGTTGCACCAAAACAGCGGCTATGTCTCCTGTGACGACCCGCTCCAAATCCTCCAAGGAAACCTGTCCTGCCCTTAAGGGTGCATATGAAAGTGTGACCGAAGCATTGGAAAGTCCGCTAAGATAGGTTTCAATCACCGACCGATAATGCGGGTGCATACTGCTTGCGACGACGATTTTATTCCGTTTTGTTAGGCGAATGGCCATCAGTGCGGCCTCGGCCAACGCCGACGCGCCGTCATAGACGGACGCGTTAGAGACCTCCATGTGCGTTATCTGGCAGATCAT
This sequence comes from Candidatus Troglogloeales bacterium, assembly GCA_005239745.1. Lineage (GTDB taxonomy): Bacteria > Nitrospirota > Nitrospiria > SBBL01 > SBBL01 > SBBL01. The sequence goes on from SBBL01000098.1 coordinate 14,958, forward strand.
TGTCTGGTATTCGTAGGTAGCCTGAAGGAGACCCTGACTCATCTCCGCCTGATAAGGGGTATAGGACGTCGCAAACTCTGAACGCGAAAGGACGTGAGCGACCGTGCTTGGAATAAAGTGGTCGTAGCTGCCGCCTCCCATAAAAGAGAGGGCCATGGCCGTGTCGTAACTCTCGCGACTTAACTGCCACATTTCACGCAAAAGTTCCATTTGTGTCAATGGTTTAGGTAAGCGAAGCGGCCTACCCAGTCGCAGTTTTTCTGGGATATCCAGCAGGGCATCAAAGGAACCCGCCCCGATAGCCTTAAGCATTGCCTTCTCTTCATTGGCTGTCTTGGGAATATACTCCATCGTCACTCCATTTTTGCTTACCATTACCCACAAGTCCTTGTTTGCCGAAATCACCCTTCAAACCACCCCTTCCCCTCCTTAACTTAAGGAGGGGATTCCTCCCCTTGATGGGGGGAGGTTAGGTGGGGTTGAGGAAAAAGCACCCGCAAGCGACTTCAATAAAACGCTCTCGCTGACTTTTGG
>SBBL01000055.1 GCA_005239745.1 Candidatus Troglogloeales bacterium
AACGTGTCTAATGGTGGGACAATAAGCGGGTCGCCCACCATTAGACGTTACGTTGGCTGAAGAGACTGTTGAGCAGCGTTTTAACGCCTGGATATGCCGCTCGCTCTGACAGTTTCTACGGCAAGCCCACCTCCTTAAAAGCAAGTCGCACCGTTTGCGGCGAACCTTCAGGGACTGCCCTGTCTTTTACCAGTAAACGGGCAGCGTGTGAAATGATCTCGACTGCATCACCGAAATTGGCATCCGGCCAAAGCATACGCAGCGCCCGATACCATATCAGCATCGCTTTATCGGTTCCAATATCTTTCGCAACCAGGTAAAACGCTTTATTGGGGATGCCGCTGTTGATGTGAACGCCCTGGTTGTCGTCCTGACCCGTAAAGTAATCCCTCATGTGAGAGGGCTGAGGGTCGCTTCCCAACAGACTATTATCGTATGCAGATCCTGGCGCTTTCATAGATCTTAAAGACTCCCCAAACAAAGTTGGCCCCATAATCTCGTTGCCAACGAGCCAGTCTGCCCGACCTGCATCTTGCTTGTTGTAGAACTGCTGAATGGCACTCCCAAAAACATCTGAAAAATGCTCATTTAGGGCGCCCGACTGGCTATAGTAGTCAAGATTGGCAGTGTACTGAGTGACACCATGAGCCAACTCGTGCGCAACGACGTCAAGTGACTTAGTGAAATTGGTGAAGATGCTTCCATCTCCGTCGCCAAAAGTCATTTCATCCCCATCCCAAAAGGCATTCATGTATTGGTTCCCAAAATGGACATTCAGAATAATATCCATTCCCTGGTTGTCTATTGAATGACGCCCCAGTTTTTTGAGATAGTCTCGGACGATACCCGCAAATTCGTACACGGTATTTACGGCTATATCCCCGGTGGTCGGGCCGCCCTCCTCCAACACCAGTTTCTTGCGTTGTTTCAACGTATTTTGGCTGTCGTATACCTTGCGGTTTGCACCTGCCCCGGGGCTAACGGCAGTGGACAGGAGATTAACACTCGGTTGCCCCACCCTTTTTGCCCGGCTAATTTTCCCATATATTGCACTAAGCCGAGCCTTTTCTCTGGCTTCCGGGTCGCTGGTTCTTGCCAGCTTCCCGATGACATACGGTGGAAGATAGTGACAGATACACTGACGATGCTTTTTCATGGCAAACCCCCCGATTTTTAGCCACTGACTAAGGTAGACGGCACGCGTGGCTCTCTATGCCGTCTAACGCCATAGGCGATTGCACAGTGTCACGATTCAGTCGCTAATACTAATAATTGTATCGGCGACGTCCAAACCGTAACAGAAATAGGTTTGTCATACTATATGGAGAATTTACGGATGGTGCTTAGGGCGGGCAAGGGTGACCTCGTAGTGGTATAGAGGCTGTTAGCCGTGTATTAGAGCGTTGAACCCCCGCTTCCAATTCTCCCATTCTTGTCGCGCAACAGGTTGGTCCCAGCTAATTTTTTTAGGAATTGTCTGATGATACGGGGTAATGGTTGTCCCGTCCGGCCTTACCCGTACAATGACCGCCCCATCCCGATCAGTGCGAAAGACTTGGATAGAACGTGCACGATAGCGATGAAGCGTATCCGGATGAGGGTGATGATAGGGGTTACGGTGTCCAACAAGTATCACTGCTATCTGTGGGGATACCTCACGGAGAAAGTGATCACTAGACGAGTGTCGGCTACCGTGATGTGGCACCTTTAACAGTGTACTGCGTAATTGCCCGGGATTTCTCTCTATGAGTTCCCGCTCAGCCGCCGTGCCGATATCTCCAGTCAAAAGCAGAGAAAACACCGTTCCTCCGTTTTGGCAAACCATATGCAAAACAACAGAATCATCGTTGAAATTATCCGTATCTTTGGCGGAGACACCGTATGTTGCAACCCCAACGCGAGGATTTAAAAATGCAATCCGGCACCGATCGGCCATGAAGGATGGGGTCTGCGCATGAACGATTTCTTCGCTTTGTCCGGTCTGTTGCATGGCCTCTTGAAAGTCCCGATAAAAGCGCCGAGATCGCGCCACACCGTTAGTGAAAAGGCGTCCAACCTCAAAATGGGTTAGCAGGTAGGGCATGCCACCCATATGATCCTGTTGCGGGTGGCTAACGACGACATAATCAAGGGTGCGGATACGCCGCTGCCACAGGTAGGGGGCAATGGCCATCTTCCCCGCGTTCAGATAACTACCTGAGCCTCCATCAACCAGTAAAGTTTTTCCGTCTGGGAACTCGACCAGCGTTGCATCCCCCTGGCCGACATCTATGAAAGTAACACGCAGCGTGTCCGGAGGAATGCGAAGGGAACCACCGCCTAAGAAGACGAGAAGGAAGACGGTTATTGTGGCAAGCCAACATCGCCATGAGACCTGTTTATAGAGTAGAAAACAAACCACACCGTAGAAAGTGAGAATCATAAAGAGCGATGGAGAAGCAAAGTGTAGATCAGCCCCTGGCCACTTGGCGAAAGTGTCAGCCATTTGGTCATAGAATGCCCACATGCGCTCATGATAGGGGGCCAAAGGGAATCCTGTGGCGGTCAAGGGGGAAAAAACGGCGCACAACAGCCCAAAGGGGATCAGCACCCAGCTGGCCAGCGGAACCATCACCATATTGGCCAAAAATCCCACCCAACTGAATTGATGGAAATAATAGAGGCTCAAAGGTGCAGTTGCAATGCCCGCGCCCAGTGTTGCTAGAAGCATGGCGCCAAAAAAACGTTTTAGTGACGCGACGGGGCGCGTTGTCTGATCGGGTAAATCGGTAACCGGTGTTGCCTGTAGACGCTTCCATTGTTCGATGGTCAGAACAATGAACAGAACCGAGAGGAATGAAAACTGGAAAGATAAATCAAAAACTGCCCTTGGATTCATGCTCACAATTAGCAGGGCGGCGAGAGCTAGGCTTACCTTTACCTGCGTGTTTCGTCCAATCCAGATGGAAAACAGGTAGGTAAGGATCATGATAAGGGACCGAAGCGTTGCGGTTTGAGCTCCTGCCAATAGGGTATAGAAAGTGACAGGGATTGCCGCAACCACTGCCGCCCATTGAGAAGCGGTCTTAAATAGAGAGCCCCGGAGGAGCCACCCCATGGGTAGTCGTAAGAGGAGTTGTCTGACGCATTCGAAGGTTAAAAAGGCAACCAGTGCAAGATGTGACCCGGAGATGGAGAGGATGTGCGTAATTCCAGAGGCTGAAAAGCGTTCCCTGACCGACTCATCTAAAAAATCAGTTTCTCCAATAACCATGGCCATTAATAGGGCTGTTGAGGGAGCGTTTTTATCCATGGAGACGATAATTCGCTGCCTTATTTCATCACGCCAATTAGAGATAGCCGGAAGGATGGGATTTCGTTCTTCTCCTAACTTTTTGATGTTATGAGACCGAGAGAGGCTGGCGGTAACGGTGTGTCCTTGGCGTTCCCGATAGTTTGCGAAGAGAAAATTGCCGGGGTTTTCGAATTGGCGTGGGGAACGAAGTGTAACCTTCATTGAGAGGAGGTCACCGTAGTGCCATGGCGCGTCCGGTTCATAGACGGTCAGGCGGAAGGAACCGGAAACCGGCCGGCTCCCTTCCCCTTCCACAATACTGTGTGCCCGCATATGAAACACAACGCGGTTTGGCCCGTGGGTCGGAAAACGTTCCACGTAGGCGGTTAGGTGAACCGGCCGATTAAGGTGGTGGGTGAGGCCTATTGGGGAAGGGCTTGTGACGACTTGATAAATAAAAAAGGAGATAGCCCCGACAGTGAATGTGCGCCATGAAGGTTGTATGAGTAGTAGGCCGTAGAGTAGGCCCGTAGTGAGGAAGGGGAAATATGAAAAAGCTTCGGAAACGGCGATGCCACCGATAAAGGCGGAGGCTATTGCTGTGAGGACATATCCACGCATCAAGGGCGTTACGGCGTGTGCAGAAGTCCTGAAATAATCATGGCAACAATAACGGCGAAGAGGACGAAAACGACGCAGCCACAGCCCCACCGACTAACTGTTTGAGCATCTCTGGTAACGCTCGGCTTCTTCTGTTTTCGTTTGATCACGGCAGGCCGCTCGTGACGGTTTTAGAGGTGCCCTAAAAGATACAGAAATGCCCTGTTGGGGGCTAGGCAACGGTGTGCCGTTGCCTAGCCCCCAACAGGGCATCATTTGTTGGCCAAATACATTAGGCCGCGGCTAGTGGTTTAACGTTAACAGCCTGAGGTCCCTTTTGTCCCTGGGTAACCTCAAACTCAACATCGCTTCCTTCTTCAAGGGATCGATATCCATCACCTGAGATAGCAGAATAGTGGACGAAAACATCCGGTCCTCCATCTTCGCGCGTAATGAACCCATAGCCTTTGTTGCTGTTAAACCACTTCACCTTACCTTTCACCATCTGATTGCTCCTTCTACCTGTTTTCAAACATTCAAGCCATCGCGGCGCGGCACCATGCCACACCCCTGCCGATTATAAAACCACCGGCCGCACGCCTGAGCCTGTCTCCAAGGGGCAGCCAATCCTGACCGGCCCTCCCAAAGAGAGGCCGCTTGATTATAGCATACCGGGGAAGGGTGGGTCAAACGCCCTGCTCACAACCGGCGATTTGTCATATTCTATAACTTGGCGGTGTTTTCTGAATGAGGTTCGAACATTAAACCGCCAAAACTTCGGGTTGGCACGGTGCCTCACAGGTCCCTGCATTTGGAGTTTTGCCAAGCACATCTTGTATAATCACTCCCGGTTAGTTCGTGTGGACTTCCAGGCTAAAGCGTTGGAGGGTGGTGGGCTATGCGCAGATGAGCTCCCGTGTTTTTGTAATTGCCAGAGGCGCCCTTTCGCCAGGCATTTTCCGCCGTATATTTGTTTTTCTCCTATCTCATCTACTTGTTCTCCCGTGCACCATCGGGTTAGCAGGCGCCAAAACGTTCAAGATCGCAAGTTACAACGTAGAGAATTTGTTTGACCTAACCTCGGATGGAGACGAATACCCGGAATACCGGCCCGGGGCTTCCCCGAATTGGACGGTCCCCATTTCACACATTAAATACAACAACATTGCCAGGGTGACTAAGGACTTAGGGAGTGATGTCGTGGCCCTACAGGAAATTGAATCAGAAAAAGCCCTCCACCTGTTACGTGACAGGCTAAAAAATTTTGGGGTTGATTATCCTTACTTCGCCATTTCAGATGCCAAGCGTTCGGGAGTAAGATGCGCCGTGTTATCTAGGTTCCCCATTATCGAGAAAAAAGATATACCGGTTGACCCTAAGACGGCTAGAAATATTCTTAAAATCAGACTGGACATTGAGGGCAATCCACTCCTTTTATTTATCAATCACTGGAAATCTAAGGAGAGTCCTGAAAGCGCGAGGGTTAGGTACGCCAAAGCGTTACGGCGAGAACTAGATAAACTGGGAGAGGATACGGACTTCATTCTGGCGGGTGATTTTAACGCGAACTATAATGAATACCAAACCTTCCGCCAGTCGCGCCGACTGAACGACACGGGAGGGATAACAGGGATCAATCATATCCTTCGAACGATTAAGGACACCCGGATGGTTAATGAAGATATCCTAATTAGACAAAGGGGAAGTTCCTATCTGTACAATTTATGGCTTGAAGTTCCTGAATCTAAACGCTGGTCATATCTCTTCTCCGGAGAGAAGGAGACCCCGGATAACATAATTGTCCCGAAGGGCCTCTATGATAGTAAGGGGATTTCCTATATTGATCATTCGTTTCAGTCATTCCAGGTAAGCTATCTGTTCAAGGGGACGGAAATCTATCGCTGGGAGAAGGACGAGGGCCGTGCGGGTGGGTCTTTGTGGGGAGGATACTCCGACCATCTGCCAATCTCAGCGTATTTTTCCACCGACCCCTTCCATTTTGAGAGCGCCGTGGATTCCAATGCAAACCGGTCGGCACGGGGACAGGACCGGAGCGTTCGGAACCCGCTCGATCCAAACGTTATGAGCAAAGAAGAGCTGGTATCACTTCCTGGAATTGGACCGACGATCGCTGCGCGTATTATCGATGGACGCCCTTATAAAAACGTCGCCGACCTGCTGAAGGTAAAAGGTATCGGGCCCAAGAAACTCGAACAACTGCGCCCCTACTTAACCATACAGGGACACCGATGAAGGTGCCTTAAGGCGACGACTTGCCCCATTCGTGGGGGCGTGCCTGACTTTGTAGGGTGCCTGATTATACGTCGACGGGCTGAATGGAGCTTACCATTACCCAGAAGTTGGTACGTGGATAATGATCCCTTTCCAACAAGAAGGAATCTTCTTTCCGACTTGTGGGTAATGGTAAGGCTCCACGGGGCAGGTTTAGCAGGAATCCAGTGACTTTTTAGCATGTTCTACTTGGATTCGGGAATTTTTGGCGGGAATGCATTAGGGTCGCGCCTGCGGCGCGACCCTAATGCGGGCTCCAATTCCGATTTTCAATTTTGGCGGAGAGAGAGGGATTCGAACCCCCGGTGGAGTTACCCCCACACCTGCTTTCGAGGCAGACGCCTTCAACCGGACTCGGCCATCTCTCCGAAGGGTGTGAGCCGTGCAGGGATCGAACCTGCGACAAGCTGATTAAGAGTCAGCTGCTCTACCAACTGAGCTAACGGCCCATCACCTTGTAGATATACTCAAGGGCACCTCTAAAAACCTACTGTGCGTCCAAACGGCTGCCCACCCCAAAACATTCAAATAACCTTACCGAAGACGCGTCATTATCGAACAATAAGTGCGCCTGACGGGACTTGAACCCATAACCAACGGCTTCGGAGGCCGGTACTCTATCCAATTGAGCTACAGGCGCAGGCGGTGGAGAGCCTTTGAGGTAAAGCTCCAGAGACTGTTTTTAAGCTTAGGACATCTAGCCACCGTGCCCAGGATAGCACTGACTATAACCAATTAACAATACCCGAATCGAGGCATCTAAAATGTAACCATAGGGGCTATCATCGCGTCATCTATAGGGCACCTCTAAAAACCTGCCGTGCGTCCAAACTGCTGCCCACCCCAAAACATTCAAACATTGTTTTGGGGCCCCCGGTGCGAGCTGCTGTGCTCGGAGTCCTCATACCCCCTCCCTTCGCTTTTCATAAAAGCCTTTTTCAGCATTTTTTGTGCCATATGGGCAACATCCAGCATGGAGAATTCTCCATGTTGTGGGGATAACGAGGGAGGTATACACTCACTCGTATTTAGTAGGGTCATCCGTTTATCTGTCATGGTGATCTGGGACGGGTTGTCCCATTGTCTGTCATTGCCCAGGGCGGGCGGAAAGGAGGGCGTCATGAAGCACACGGACAAGTAAGTAGTGGGGGGAGAGTTTAACTGGGGGCAATTAAACTAAGTTGGTTTTCAAGAAAAGGAGGGTAAAATGAGAAAAATAGCATGTGGGTTATATTGGGGTTCTGTCGTACCGGCGGCGTTGTTCCTGGGCCTCTTGATTATTGGAGCCTATGGTGTTGGGTCCCGTGCGTGGGCACACCCAGCGGAGGTAGTTATTCCTGCGCCGTTCACTGAAGAAGGAATGTTAGCCGCGCATGGTGTGATCCCGGTGCCTCCGCCGCCGCCGCCTCCCGACCACTTCCTGTGTTACAGGATCATGGGGGATCCCGCGGGTGTAATCGTTGATCTCAAGGACCAGTTTGACGTAGAACGAGACATTACAGTGAAAGACCCAAGGATGCTCTGCAACCCGTCGCAGAAGAAACATGACGGCAAGACTACCGAGATCAAGAACCCTACGGTACACTTAACAGGGTTTGCAATCACAGATGAAGTTGTGCCTAGAACGGTAACCGTAAAGAACCAATTTGGGGAGCAAGTGTTGAGCCTTAAAAATCCAAAGATTCTCCTTGTGCCGACCGAGAAGAATGGGGAACTCCCGCCTCACGTAGTACCGGCAGGTGATGACCATCTCGTGACGGACCCGGAACGAACCTATCAGGACATCCAGATACCACCCGACTTCTTTGGTCACGGGTCCGATCCCTTCACGGGGAGGATCCGACTTCAGGGGACCCCGATCCCAAGTGCGGCGGCTGCCGACACGATAATACGGCGACTGGAAGACGTCAGTCTTCCACCACCCTTTCCATCGTCGGCGACGGTTCCCATCGAAATAGTTGCGCTCTCACTGGTGAGTGTGGAGCCTATTAGGGTCACCTACGGAGGGATGCCACTCTGGCAAGAGTTCTGGGATGTGCATGTCTCGCTTGCCCCCAAACAATCACCGAGTTCTATGACGATCACCCGAAAAGACGCCAGTGGAGGTACGTTTGATTCCACTCTACAGGTAACACCGATACTCATGTTCCGTCGTAACGACGGGGCTATGCGTACCATGGATAACCTGCCACCGATCACCTTTAGGGCTTCCGGTGTCGCCTGGGACCAGACGTCTCCTTCCCATGTGGTGGGTATTGACCACTTCAAGTGTTACGAAGCCATGGGGATGCCTATAGATAAAATGGTTGACCTTAAAGATCAGTTCGGATCAGAGCCGATGACCCGGGTGAGAGTTCCGAAGTTCTTCTGTAACCCGGTGGAAAAGACAAGAAGAGACACCGGCGAGGTTACGGGAATTCTTCATCCAAAAGATCATTTGACCTGTTACAGTACCGAGAGCAACGTTGACAAGCGGGGTATCAACATAAAAACCCAGTTTGGCACTCAGAGGGTGAAAATCCGAAAGCCGGTACCTAGGCTTCTTTGTGTGCCATCTGATAAGACCGCGTTTACTTCGGGCGGTTAATTTTCACTATTGTTTTCTGGTCCGTTGGTCTACCTCAATGAGGCAGACCAACGGACCAGGTTTGTATGACGCGACAAACCTGGTATTTGAAGGAGCATCTGGGGAAATAAACATCCACTAAGTGATCCACTTAAGGCGTTATGATCGAGAGCGTTATGAGGTTAAAAACCACTCGGTTATTAGCGATGTTTGCCCTTCTCAGTCTGGGGTCTATGTACCTGAATCCGAGAGGGGTTCCCATACCCGCTACCTCACTTCGTTTTCAGGACGTTTCTCTTACCTCCGGTTCTCTCAATACCCATTCCATGGTAAAGCTTTCGCAAAAGTTTAATGGCATCATGCCGTGGCTTTCATCCGTAGGCGCTTCAGTGGCTGCTGGAGATTTCAACAATGACGGTCTGACTGACTTTTATGTCACGAACTCCGGACGGAATTCGCAGAATCGTCTCTTTCGTAATTTGGGAGAGGGCAAGTTTGAAGAGGTGGCTTCCCAGGCGAAAGTCGCCGATTGCAATCGTGAAGGGGCCTCGATGGATGCCATTTTCTTTGACTACGATAACGACGGGGACCAAGACCTCTACGTTGTCAAGTGGGGAGGCTCAAATATCCTGTTTGAGAACCAAGCGGACGGAACGTTTCGGGACGTTACCCAACGGGCGGGAGCCGGCTATCGGGGATACGCCAATGGAGTGATTGCATTTGATTATAACCGGGACGGCCTGCTTGATATATTTATTACAAACTATTTTTCAGAGGACATCGAGGACCCCTCCACGGGTCAGCGCGTGCGCAATGACCTCTGGAACCCTGTTACCACACGCATCATGCACACGACGTTTACACATGCCATTAACGGTGGGAAAAATGTCCTTTATAAAAACGGTGGAGACGGGACGTTCAAAGAGGTGACCGACCAGACCGGGCTGGGTCACACGGGGTGGTCGCTTGATGTTGGCGCGGGGGATTTAAACAACGATGGATGGCCCGACCTTTACATTGCAAACGATTTCGGCGCCGATGAACTTTACTTTAACACGGGGGCATCAGAGACTTCGCCTCGGTTTCGCCTTGTGATTGACAAAGACGGCCATCCCGGTATCGGTCATGACTGGTGGAAGGGGATGAACGTTGATATCGGGGATATTGATAGAAATGGTCGGTTGGATATCTATGTAACGAACATCTTGGCGCGACGGTATAAAACGGATGAAGGGAACATGCTGTGGCTGAATTATTCCGATCCCGCGAAGATAGGCGGCAGCCGATTTTTCAATCGGAGCCGTGAAGTCGGCACCCATGACGGTGGATGGGGATGGGGCGGAAAGTTTGCCGATTTCAATAACGACGGATGGCTTGATATTTTTGCCGTGAACGGGTTCGTCAGCGGGCCTGATCCAAACGATACCTACTGGTACCAACTCCAGGAGATGGTGACACAAACAAAAAATAATGCCGCTGATGTTAAGGATTGGCCTGATATGGGAGATCGAGACTTATCCGGTTACGAACCGAGTCGCCTGTTTATCCAAATACCGCCTTCCTCTACCCTACAACAAGAGAATATATCTCCGGATTCCCAGACAAGAATGTCTGGGTCACCTTACGTGTTGCCTAGATTTGTTGAAATGGCCGAGGTTTCAGGCATTACGGACCTTTATAATGGCCGTGGCATTGCACTTGCCGATTACGACGACGATGGCGATATGGATTTCTACATCGCCAATCAAGGTGCGGCAAGTAACTTATACCAAAACAATTTATTGGCCGGTGCACAAACGGTACGGAAAGAAATGCACTGGGTCGGTCTGAAACTGGTTGGCAGCCCGGATAAACCGCGACGGGTGGGCAACCGTCGGTTTGCAAGCAACAAGGACGCGGTAGGCGTTAGAGTCGAGTTGTGGGTCAACGGTACATGCCGGATACATGAGCTGAATTATTTTAACGGTTTTGCCTCTCAGAGCGATAAAAGGGTGCACTTTGGTTTGGGTAAGGCGCAGGCTGTTGACCGGCTCGTGATCACCTGGCCCAGTGGACGGAGAGAAACCATAGGAGGGATGGAGGTGCCGATCAACCGGTACCATACCATTATTGAAGGAAAGAGCCGATGAAGTTTCGCTTAAAAATCATTGCAGGTATGGTCCTTTTGGGTTTGTTGGTTGTGGTGGCCTATCTGCGTTCGGGCTTACTGGATTTACCTGCCGTACGGAAGGGGGTTACTGCAATGGACGCCGGTCTCCTGGGTCTTAATGAGATGAAGGCTATGGACGAAGTCGTTGCAACCGGTCGGGCAAGTGATGGCCGTAACGGTGCGATTGCCATTGCCGCGTTAGGCGTGGCCCATATCCGTCTTGGAGAAAGCGAGCGGGGGATCCGACAACTGCAGAAAGCCGTGCAAACCGATCCCACCAATTTAGTCCTGGGGAATACTCTAAGAATGGAGGTATTGCAACTAAAGCGCCGGTGGCTCAGAGAAAGGGCGGACAACGGTGAAATTGCACTTGATTTTCCAGATTATCTTAATGACGAGCCGATCCGTTTTTTTAGGGAACTTGTGAGGACACACCCGACGCGTGAGGCAAAACTCCAACTTGCGCTTGGCCTTGTTGACCACATGCTACTGTTTCCGGCGCTTGAAATTAAGGCGCCTGCCAGTGTTGAGGCAGTCGAAATCCTTACGGACATTTTGCGGGATCGCAAAATCAACAATGCCTACTATATTCCGGCATTGTATGCGCGTGGACTGAACTATCTGTACCGACCGTTTAATCTTGTCTGGCCCGAGAAAATAGCGGCCCCTCCCGACGCGGCGAGCAAGGACCTTGCCGCCGTGGTGGCCATCGCCCAAAAAGTTGGCGTGGGCTCCAATACGCTCAAGGCTGAAGTTGCCTTAACTCTAGGAGATGCTTACGCGAAGGAGGGCAAATCGAGCCTTGCGCGATCATGGTGGCAAATCGCAAACAACATGGTACAAGACAAGCGGTTGCGTGAACGCGTGTTTCTTCGTTTGAAGTGGCCAGACGATGATATGCGTACTAATCTCGAACAAGTCTTCGAACGTCAAATGGAGGATCTGGATCACCCCTTAAGCGATTTGAGGTTTATGTGGCTATGAGTTTGGTAAACCGGATAGCCGAACAAAGAAAGATTGAGTTTGTAGTCCCCAGCCTGCGTGACCCGCGCGTGATGCTCTTTGTCGCGCTCTCCACTTGGACGATCCTTGGACAAGAGGTCCTTTATTTTAACAGGAGTACGGAGCAAATCATTGTCGCACTGGTCACCTGTACGCTTCTCGATTTGATGCTGGGTCTCATCACCGTAGGCAAGATTCTCATTCCCTTGAGTGGCGCCATTACCGGTCTTAGTTTAGGTATTTTATTGGAAAGCTATGACACCCATGTTTTTGTCGTTGCCTCGGTCTGGGCGATTGCGTCAAAACACCTCATCCAGGTGAGGGGCCAAAACCTGTTTAACCCATCCAATTTTGGTGTTGTCGCCGTTATTCTGTTGAGTCATGGTCTTGCGACGGTCACTCCGGGATCGCAGTGGGGAGGTTATTTTCGCTATGCGGTTATCATCTTCATCATCGGGATGGTCATGATGTGGCGGGTAAAGCGGTTACCCTTGGTGGTCGGGTGGCTTACGGGCTACATCCTAATGGGACTGCTTCGAATGGCCGTGGGACAGGGAGGACTCGTCTTTGTCCTCGGTCCGATGACCGGGGCTGAATTTACGCTGTTTACCTTTTCGATGATCCCTGATCCTAAGACCTCTCCTTCCGAGACATCCTCTCAGATGGGATGGGGACTTACGCTTGGAATACTTGATGGAATCTTGCGATTGGTGGAATTGCGATTTTCCATGTTTTATTCGTTGTTCGTCCTCTGCGCGATACGTCCATGGTTTGGGGTCGTCAACGAAAGGTTTTTAAACTTAATAGCTGCGTTTGGGACAACCCGTGTACGGGTTCCTTCCGGCAACAAAGCCGGCTAAAGGCTCCACGAAATGATGACCCGCCTTCTTTCATGGTGGATTACAAGAATGATTCGTCGGATGGAATTTCCCTATCAGGCCAAGGATGGATGGGTTGTTTCAAACGGCATTCTCCAAACCTTTAGTAGAGGATGCACTATCGGATTGAGGGGATATGCGTATGATATCTTTCAAAAAGAGGCCCAGTCACTCCCGTGGAATCTGCGGGCCTTTTTCCATGAAGGCCATGCCATGGGTGCGGCAGGAAGATCGGCCTGCTCCCTACGTAAACAAAACCCGGAGTTGACGATGCAATCACAGGATTACCAGGTGATGCGTTTTGTGGGGTATGGGTTTTGGAAGGGGGTTGCGATGACCTACCCCGCACCCCGTCTTCCAGAGAACGGTTGGTATTGGAAAGATGTGCCCTCGTATCTAAAATGTCGGCTGCTCATCGCAAATGGACTCGGTTTTTCCATGGTTTTATTTGCAAGAAAATTTGATCAGAACATGAAGCGCCGTTTGCTGGCCCAACAAGATGCCCGGTGGCAAGAAGCCCTCTTCCAGGGTGTCGGTAGGGTCCTATGGTTCTTGTATCTGAACAATTTTCTTGTCCTGAGAGAGGTACTTGCAGGAAATACGGACGTCGCAGAACCGCTCGGAATTGGGCTAGGGCTTGCCATCGCCTTCACACAAATAACAACACCGGACAGGATACTCCATGCCGTCGGTGAATTTGGACCATCGGATCAACGGAATCTTAAACGGGGCGCGGGAATTGCCTTGCAAGTCCACGCAAGTAACGATCCGGAGTGTAAAGTTTGGGTAGAACGGATTATCAAGGGTGACCTTATAAACTGGTACGAAGGGGCTTCCGATGCGGCGCTTTCCGCGGGAGAAGGGGCGGATTGGTATCCGCGATATCACGAACTAACGAAACGCTTTGTTTAATGAAAAAGGATATAGGTCAGGGCATTGCAATTATAGGAATGGGATGTCGCTATCCCGACGCCCGTTCACCGGGTGAATTGTGGGAGAATGTGCTTGCCAAGCGCCAGGCGTTTCGGCGTATGCCACCGGAGCGTCTGCGTCTAGAGGACTATCTATCCGTTGATCGTAGTGTTCCCGACTCCATCTATTCAACTGAAGTTGCACTCCTTGAGGGTTATGAGTTTGACCGGCTTTCCTTTCAGGTCTCTCTAAGTACATTCCGTTCCGCGGACCTCGCCCACTGGCTGGCACTGGACACCGCTGCTTGCGCGTTAACCGATGCCGGGTTTCCAAACGGAGAAGGACTCCCACGCGATACGACAGGCGTGTGCTTGGGAAACACGCTCACCGGAGAGTTTTCACGAACGAATATTATGCGTCTGCGATGGCCCTATGTGCGCCGAGTCATGGAAAAAGCCATCGTTCAGGAGAATTGGTCGCCGGGAAAATGTCGTGCTTTTTTCGATAAGCTGGAAGATGTCTATAAGAGGCCGTTCCCTCCCGTGGATGAAGAAACCCTTGCCGGGGGTCTGTCGAATACCATTGCCGGGCGTATCTGTAACTATTTTGATCTGAAGGGATGTGGCTACACGGTGGACGGGGCTTGCTCTTCATCGCTTTTGGCCGTCACCAGTGCCTGTTCGGCACTTCTTACGGGAGACCTGGACGTTGCACTTGCCGGAGGGGTGGATTTAAGTCTGGACCCGTTTGAGCTTGTGGGATTTGCCAAAATGGGTGCACTGGCGTCCCATGAAATGCGGGTTTACGATGCTCATTCCGAAGGTTTTTGGCCGGGTGAAGGGTGTGGATTTGTTGTATTGATGCGTTACAGGGAGGCCGTGGAGAAAGGCCGCCGCATCTACGGGGTGATTCGTGGTTTTGGGATCTCCTCGGATGGAAGCGGTGGAATCACCCGCCCAGAGGTGAACGGGCAACTCCTAATGTTAAACCGCGCCTATCGCCGGGCAGGGTTTGGCATTGAAACCGTGACTTACTTTGAAGGGCATGGTACGGGTACGGAGGTGGGCGATACTACCGAGCTTAGGGCGCTTTCCCGTGCTCGCCGGGAAGCAGGTCGGAGCGCCGACTGCGGGTCGAATACTCTTGCTACCATTGGTTCCATTAAAGCTAACATTGGACACACAAAAGCGGCTGCCGGGGTGGCCGGTCTTATCAAGGCCACGATGGCGCTGTATACCCAAATCTTGCCCCCCACGACCGGCTGTGAAACCCCTCACCCGGAACTAACGGCAGACACTGCTATCGTTCAGATACAGGAGAAAGGTAAATCCTGGCCGGCTCATTGCCCGCTCCGCGCGGGCGTTAGCGCTATGGGTTTCGGCGGGATCAACACGCATATCGTTCTGGAGGGAATTGCCAATAAGCGGCGCAAGAGACTCAGCCGCCGGGAGAATGTCCTTTTATCTTCCTTCCAGGACGCTGAATTGTTTCTCATCGGCGCTCAGGATAGAGACGATCTCCGAAGACAGGTTGAACACTTATTGAGCTTGGCGCCTCGACTTTCCAGAGCGGAGCTGACCGACTTGGCCGCCGAATCGGCACGCCGACTGCGGTCGGAGCGCCAACTGCGGATGGAAAGAGGACCAAATGGTAGTAAGATGCGGGCAGCGGTTTTGGCATCCACCCCCGCGGAGTTAACGGCCGCTCTTGAAACGTTGAGATTGCGATTGATAAGCGGTGCTAGGGCAGAGATGGATATCCGTTCCGGCATATTTCTGGGGACGGAGACAAATACACCCGGTATTGGGTTTCTTTTCCCGGGGCAGGGCATCCCGGCGCATCTTAATGGAGGGGCCCTGCGGTATCGCTTTGATAGGGTACAGGATCTGTTTACGGAAAAGGACCTTTCTATAACCACAGAGGTCATCGGAACGGACGTAGCACAACCCGCCATTGCCGCGGCTTCCTTGGCGGGTCTCCGGGTACTGACGATGCTTGGCGTTGGGGCACGGATTGCTGTTGGACACAGTTTGGGTGAGCTGGTTGCCTACCATTGGGCGTCTGCTCTGGATGAGTCGGCGCTGCTTCGGATTGCAACCGTCCGAGGGATGGCAATGGCACGGTTGGATCGTCCCGTTGGTGCAATGGCCGGTATCACGGCGGGGCAGCACGAAGTCGAAAGACTGTTCGAGGGGGAACCTGTTGTCATAGCCTGTCTGAACGCGCCCGGTCAGACGGTCATCTCCGGGGAGACGAATGCCGTAGCCAGAGTCGTAGCCCGTGCACGAACAAAAGGGCTAAAGACAGTGAACCTGCCTGTCTTACATGCGTTTCATTCTCCGTTGGTGGCTGCAGCGGCACCCGTGCTGGCAAGCCAGCTTTCAGGTGAGGTCTTTCATCCTCTGCAACGGACTGTCGTATCCACTGTCACCGGAGCGACCCTTATACCCGGTCAAGATCTACGGAGTCTACTCTATAGGCAGGTGACACAACCCGTACGATTTGTAGAGGCAGTGACTGTGGCAGAAAAGCAAGTGGATCTTTTTATTGAGGTGGGGCCGGGGGCTGTACTTTGCGGACTCATCGGTGGGTTTGTAAAGACCCCTGCCGTTGCTTTAGATGTCTGCGGGTCCTCCTTAAAAGGCCTCTTGAAAGCCGTTGGAGCCGCCTTTGTCTTAGGAGCCCCGGTCAACCACAAAGCCCTGTTTGCCGGGCGCTTTACACGATCCTTTAGCCTGGATTGGCGTCCACGGTTCTTCGTTAATCCCTGTGAACTGGCACCTATCCCCGAGACGGCTTCGCAGTGTACAGAGAGGGGACGCAAAGATAGCAAGGTTACCGTCCATTCATCGGTTCATTACCCACAAGCAGGAATGCCCGCCCCACCTTCTATTGCCGAATTGCCCTTAGACCTTATTCGCCGACTGGTTGCCAAGCGGACGGAGCTTCCTCTTCCTACTGTGAAAGATGATAGTCGGATGCTAAGTGACTTGCATCTCAACTCCATCACCGTAAGTCAGATCGTATCTGAGGCCGCTCGGAGTCTCGGCCTGCCACCTCCCGTTTTGCCTATGAACTACGCTAATGCGAGAGTTGCTGAAATCGCCCAGGCATTGGAAGATATGGCAGAGGGTGGGGTCCCTACGCCCGCTGATAGTAAGGAGCAACCGCCATCAGGCGTCGGCGCATGGATACGGGCCTTTACCGTCGAGCTGGTAGAACGGCCTCTTCCACGTCATCAAGCTACATCCGTTAGCGGCATCTGGAAAGTTATCGCCCCTGACGACTATCCCCTTAAAGTGACGCTACAGGAGGCGTTGACCCATTTAGGACGGGGCGGGACGCCGAGTGCCGTCGGAACGCCGAGTGCAGGGGATGCACTATTTGTAGAGCACGTTGCCCAGGCGGGGGGTGGGGTGGTTGTGTGCGTCCCTCCAGGGTCGGATGAACGCCGGGTGGGTCTTTTGCTTGCGGGGGCCCGTGCCGTATTAACAGGAGGGGTGGCCACTCGTTTTGTGCTTGTGCAGAACGGAGGAAGTGGGGCAGCATTTGCCAGGACGCTCCATCTAGAAGTACCGGGGATGACGACCTGCGTGGTTGACGTGCCATTCACTCATCCAAAGGCAACGGAATGGGTGACGAATGAAGTGGTAGAGGCGGCGGGATATACGGAAGCGCACTATGATTCCTCTGGGCGGCGATGGGAGCCTACCTTGCGACCCCTCCCAACGGATCATGAGGGGGGCACGCTTCCTCTCGGGCCTTCCGACGTTTTGTTGGTGACGGGAGGGGGAAAAGGGATTACGGCGGAGTGTGCACTCGCACTGGCACGGGATACGGGGGCCCGGTTGGCTCTGCTTGGCCGGTCACAGCCTGATGCAGATGCAGAGCTTGAGGCCAACCTTGGCAGAATGGCCGGTCATCAAATTCATTTCCGGTACGTTATCGCCGATGTAACGGATCCGGACGCAGTTCGAGCGGCGGTAGATACGGTTACATCTGACCTGGGGCCTATTACCGGTATACTTCATGGTGCGGGAAGAAACGTGCCGCAATCGGTGAATGCCCTAGATGAGACACACCTCCTTAGCACTTTAGCCCCCAAGATTCAGGGAGTCCGTAATCTGCTTGCCGCAGTGAACCCGGACGTTCTTCGGCTTTTCGTCACCTTTGGCTCTATCATTGCCCGTACCGGACTGCCGGGAGAAGCGCATTATGGACTTGCCAACGAAGAACTGACTCATTTGACCGAACAATTCCAAAAGGATTATCCGTCCTGTCAATGCTTAGCCGTCGAGTGGTCCGTTTGGTCCGATATAGGGATGGGTCGTCGCATCGGGGGGCCAAGTGGGATAGACCGGCTCATACGGCAAGGGGTCACGCCTATTCCTACGGATAAAGGGATTTCCATTTTGCGTCGTCTCCTTTCACAACGACTGCCCTCCGTATCGGTGGTCGTGACGGGCCGCTTTGGGGACCCCCCGACCCTCAAGATGGAGAAGCCGGAGCTTCCGTTGCTTCGCTTCCTTGAAAAACCCAGAGTCTATTATCCGGGCGTGGAACTGATTGCCGATGCAGCGTTGTCGGTTGATGCGGATCCGTATTTGGAAGACCACATATTCCGGGGGCAGCGGCTCTTTCCAGCAGTCATGGGTCTTGAGGCAATGGCACAAATCAGTATGGCGCTGATGGGGGCTGAGAACCCACCGGTCTTCGAAGAGATAAAGTTTAATCGGCCCATTGTGGTTTCTGATCATGCACCCGTGTTGGTCCGGATAGCAGCACTCGTTCACGGGCCGGATCAGGTAGAAGTGGTGTTACGAACGGGAGAGACGGCCTTCCAGACAGACCATTTCCGTGCTATCTGCCGTTTTAACGTGCGAACGCGGAACACGGTCTGCGGAGTATGGGGAGGAGAGTTCTCTGTAGGTATTGATCCCAAGCGCGATCTATATGGAGGGATACTTTTTCAGGGTGGGAGGTTCCAGCGGCTGGGCGGCTACCGGAGACTTAGCGCTACAGAGTGCGTTGCTGAAATAACGACAGGGGGTACAACGGGTTGGTTTGGCCGTTACCTGTCCGGAAAACTTGTTCTCGGCGACCCGGCGGCTCGGGACGCCGCCATACACGCGGTACAGGCCTGCATCCCCCACGCAACTGTCTTGCCCATCGGGATAGATCGGCTCGTGCCGGGCATAGGACAAACACCCGGTCCGTGGTCCGTGGCTGCTCGGGAGCGATCGCGGAAAGGCGACACCTTTATCTACGACTTGGAGGTTATGGGGGCAGACGGATATATATACGAGCGGTTGGAGGGTGTGCAGTTGCGCGTGGTTGAGAAAATGTCGCCCCGCACTCCCTGGATTGAACCGCTTCTTGGCCCCTATATCGAGCGCCGGATACGGGAGCTCATCCCCGGGTCGGCCGTACATGTGGCAGTAAGCTTAGAGGTTGAAGCTAAAGGCCGTTTACGAAGTGATCGAACCATCTGCCAGGCACTCGGGAAGACGGTACCTGTTCATAGGCGGCCTGATGGGAAACCGGAGGTGGCAGGTGAGGTGGCAGGTGATGAAGAAATAACCGTTTCCGCGGCACATACCGGCGATCTTACGTTGGCGGTTGCGGGTGTGGGGCCAATAGGCTGTGACGTGGAGCCGGTGGTTGTCAGGCCTGCCTCAATATGGAGAGACTTATTGGGGCAGGACCGATTCTATTTGATGGAGTTTATGGCTAAAGAAGTGGGGGAAGATCAGGGTACGTCGGCTACGCGGGTGTGGGCGGCGAGTGAGTGTCTGAAAAAAGCCGGGGCAATGGCAAACACGCCGTTGACTTTATCCTCCTTGACCGAAGACGGCTGGGTGCAGATGGTAGCGGGGGCTCAGACTATTGCAACGCATGTGGCCCCGACTCGCGGAACGGAAGGCATGTTGGTATTGGCGGTGCTTGTGAGTAATGGGCACCTCTAAAAACCTACTGCGCGGCCCAACTGCTGCGTTGCGCGGTACTCGGAATCCTCATGTATACTGCATACATTGCGGTTCCTGTGCTCCGTGCGTCTTGCATTTGGGCCGCTCGTGACGGTTTTTAGAGGTGCCCTAATGGCGATGCGCGCGTATGAATACCGGCACGTGGTGGGGTTTGAAGAGACGAACCTTATCGGCAACGTGTACTACATTAACCACCTGCGTTGGCAGGGCCGCTGCCGGGAGCTCTTCCTTAGAGAGCACGCCCCCCAGATGCTGGTCGAGCTTGAACGGGACTTATGCCTTGTTACAACGCGATGTTCATGTGAGTACCTTGATGAGCTTTTGGTCTTTAACGAGATTATCATTCGAATGCGGTTGGGTGAACTAACGCAGAACCGTATGTTGTTGTTCTTTGAATATTGGCGGTGTAACGGCGATAAAGAACAACTGGTTGCCCGGGGTGAGCAGCAAGTGGCCTGTATGCGGCGGGATAGCGGGCAGATGGTTCCGGCCCCCATACCGGCAGTACTGCGTGAGGCGTTACGCCGATACGCTGAGATTTAACGGAGGGGATGAAATGGCCGGTAAGAGTAACGATCCGCAAACCCAAGAACGTGTTTTGGCCGTAAGGAGCGTGCTCGAAGCGCTGAATGGGCCTTGGCATAAACGAGCCATGCAGGTCTTTTTGGTCATCGTGCTGGCACATTGGGCGGAGCATATCCTCCAGGCCTATCAAGTCTATGTCATGGGCTGGCCGAGGGGTCATTCACATGGGGGCCTGGGTCTGTTCTTCCCATGGCTGGTGAAATCGGAGTTGCTACACTATGGCTATGCGCTCGTCATGCTAGTCGGGCTGGCGCTTTTGCGCCCCGCCTTTGTAGGGCTTGCCCGTCGGTGGTGGAACGTGGCACTGGCGATACAAATTTGGCACCACCTCGAACATGCCCTACTTTTCGGACAGGCTTTAACGGGGGATAACCTGTTCGGCTCACCCGTTCCGATTAGCCTGCTTCAAGTAGTCGTTCCACGCGTTGAGCTTCATCTCTTCTACAACGCGGCGGTGTTTGTTCCAATGGTAATGGGCATGCTTTATCACATTTATCCGAAAAGAGGAGAGGCTCTATCATTAGGCTGCAACTGTTACACTTCAAAACGCGCGAACACGGAAAGTTTGTGATACACTAGGCGCCACCCATCGCTAAGGGAGCGCCTAAACCGGTATGTCATCTTCCGACACCTTGGATGTCCTGATCGTGGGGGCGGGACTTGCCGGTATGCGCGCGGCCGTGGCAACACCCGCCTATCTGAAGGTTGCCATCCTTTCAAAAGTGCACCCCGTGCGTAGCCATTCAGTGGCGGCGGAAGGCGGGATCAATGCCGCCATCCATCCGGAGGATTCATGGGAGTCGCACCTGTACGATACCGTCAAAGGAAGCGACTGGCTGGGGGATCAGGACGCTATTGAGATTCTCTGTCAGGAGGCCCCCCGCGACATCAGGGTGTTGGATGAAATGGGAGCCTTGTTCTCCCGAGACGCAGAAGGAAAAATCGCACAACGCAATTTCGGAGGACTCGGCTTTCCCAGGACATGTTACGTTGCCGACCGCACCGGACATGCCCTGGTCCATCTACTCTATGAACAACTCATTAAGCGTGGTATCTATGTCTATGAGGAGTGGTACGCAACGTCACTCATCGTTGAGTCCGGACGCTGTTGTGGCGTTGTTGCCCTTCATATAGATACCGGTGCCGTTGAAATGATCCGGGCCAAGACCGTCATTATCGCGACGGGGGGACTTGGCAGCGTCTTTCGCATCTCAACCAATGGTCTGATCAACACGGGTGATGGCATGGCCATGGCCTACGCCGCCGGTGCGCCGCTGCAAGACATGGAGTTTATTCAGTTCCACCCCACCACCCTAAAGGAAACCGGCATCCTCATTACCGAAGGCGCCCGTGGGGAAGGCGGATACCTCTACAATGTGAGGGGCGAGCGCTTTATGCAAACGTATGCGCCCAAGGCCATGGAGCTTGCCAGCCGTGATGTGGTCTCTCGCGCGGAGCATCAGGAGATCATAGAGGGCAGAGGGATAGACGGCTGTGTCATGCTGGACCTTAGGCATTTAGGACATGCGAAAATCACGGAACGGCTTCCACAAATCCGAGAACTTTCCATTACCTATGCCGGTGTTGATCCGATAGAAGCACCCATCCCAGTCACCCCTGGTGTCCACTATTCCATGGGGGGCATCCAGACGCGCACCCACGGGGAGACGCCCATACCGGGTCTATATGCAGTCGGTGAGTGCGCCTGTGTTTCCGTTCATGGCGCCAACCGGTTGGGCGGCAATGCCCTCATGGAGACCATTGTTTATGGCAGGCGTACCGGAGAGGCCGCGGCCCGTTATGCCGCCCAGATTGAAGCGACTCCCTGCACGGAGGCGGCCCTGACGCAGGAGAGAGAACGTATTACCGTACTACGTACCTGTCGTGGTCCGGAGCGAATAGGGGACATCCGGGCAGCGATGGGAACCATTATGTCGGAGCATTTCGGTATGGTTCGCTCCCATGACCGTATGGAAGAAGGGAGGCGGAAACTGTTGAGTCTACGTTCTCAATTAAATGACTTGGGACTGCAAGATCACGGCCGGCGATTCAATACGGAATTGATTGATGCGCTGCAACTTTTTTCAATGATGACTTTAGCGGAAGTGATCGCCGCGTGTTCTATCTATCGGCAAGAATCGCGTGGCGCCCATACGCGCAGCGATTTCCCCAAAAGAGACGACCACCTGTGGCTAAAACATACGCTGGCGTTTAAGGGGGACAAGGGTACCGCCCTAGACAGTCGTCCGGTCGTCATTACACGCATTCCGCCGGCAGAGAGAACATATTAAGTGACCACTTATAAAGAGGCCGGAGTGGACATTGATGCAGGAGAGCAGTTTGTAAAGCGGCTTATCCCCATGGCCAAAACAACGTTCTCTAAGGGGGTATTGTCCGGTGCCGGTGGTTTTGCAAGTCTGTTCGCCCTGAAAAAATATCGCGCTCCGGTATTGGTTGCGGGTACCGACGGTGTCGGGACAAAGCTAAAACTTGCAACCCTGATGAACCGCCATGAGACCATTGGCGTTGACCTGGTTGCGATGTGTGTCAACGACGTCGTGGTGACGGGGGCGGCGCCGCTATTCTTCCTTGATTATTTTTCCACGGGAAAACTGCACCCCGATATTGCCCTGCAAGTTATGAAGGGAATCGTTAAGGGCTGTCGGCAGGCCGGATGCGCACTGGTGGGCGGAGAAACGGCCGAAATGCCCTCATTCTATCCGGAAGGGGTCTATGACCTTGCAGGATTTGCGGTTGGGGCGGTTGAACGGACGGAAATAATTACCGGGAAACGTATCCGTCCGAAAGACCTACTGATTGGCGTTGCTTCCTCCGGGCTTCACAGCAACGGGTTTTCGTTGGCCCTAAAAGTCCTCTTTGAAGAGAAGCGATTTGGAATAGAAGACCGTATCCCTGGACTGTCAAAGCCGTTGGGAGAAACACTTCTTGAGCCCACCGTCATTTATGTGGACGCTGTTTTGAAATGTCGTAAGGCGATATCGCTTTATGGGGTAGCCCATGTCACGGGGGGTGGCATCACACGAAACCTGCCCAGAATCCTACCCAAGGGGTCTGCCGCCTTGGTGTATCGAGACCGATGGACGCCTCCTGCTATTTTTCAGATATTGCAGCGGGCGGGAGATATCGCAACGGACGAGATGTATACCGTTTTTAATATGGGGATTGGGATGATTCTGGTTGTCCCTCCTGCAGACACGCGTCGGGCACTCACCCTACTGAAGCGGGGTGGGTACCAGGGGATGGTCATCGGTGAAATTATGAAAGGAAAGGGTAACGTTGTCTACGCTTAAGAGACGGGCAAATAAATGGTGATTGGGGTTTTGGCTTCCGGGCGCGGGAGCAACTTGCAGGCCATTTTAGACGCGATACGACTGGGAACGTTGGTTGCAAAGGTCGGGATCGTTATCAGCGACAAAAAAGACGCCATGGCGCTTGCACGGGCACGATCGTCCAACGTCCCGGGCGTATTTTTAGATCCTAAGGCCTATCCGGGGCGGGAAGCGTATGATGCCGCACTGGTATCTCTTTTGGCAACGCATAAGGTAGAGCTTGTGGTGCTCGCGGGTTTTATGCGGGTGGTGACGAGGGCGTTGATTGAGCCATACAAAAATCGGATCATCAACATTCATCCGAGTTTGCTTCCCGCTTTTCCAGGCCTTCACGCACAACGGCAAGCCCTTGCGCATGGCGTTAAAATCTCCGGCTGTACCGTCCATTTTGTTGACGAGCAAGTGGATCATGGCCCCATCATTGCACAAGTCGCCTCTCCTGTAGAGCCGGAGGATACTGAATCTTCCCTATCGGACCGGATTTTGGCAGAGGAACATCGCTTGCTTCCACAGGTTATACAGCAGTTTGCAGAAGGAAAATTAGGGCGCCTCCCTGTTTAGGGCACCCAATGAAACGTTTCCGGATTCCCGCTTAAGATGGTGGCAGCGGTGGCATCGCGCTGCTTTAATGATGAGACCCCTCCTATCGTACGTTCTCGTGTGTTTATGTGTCCTCTCTCTAAGGGGCACATCTTGGGCGGCGGCTAGCGCCGCCTCCTCCGTCCGGTACGACATTGGGGTAGCCTATTACGACCACCGCCTATGGGGAATGGAACGGATCACATTAATTAATGGTAGCGCTACCCCACTGGGAACACTTGAGTTACTCCTCTACCCCAATCTCTACCGCATGCGCAATCCTGCCCTTCCAGGAGAGTATTACGACAAGATATATCCTGTTACCTTCAATAGTGGAAATGTGGAGATACTGGCGATTGAACAGCTACATGGCAAGCCTATTCCATTTAACAAACGGGGAATGACTTCCGTAGAGATGGTGCTGGATCGCCCGATTGCACCGGAGGAACAATTTGCCTTTAATGTTCGCTTTGCCACCACCATCCCGGAAAAGTTTGGCGTTTTTGGGTACTACGACGACCTGATAACCTTACAAGGGGGATGGCACCCGTATCTTGCCCCCCGTCAGGGGGCCGGGGATGTGTCACAGTCGCCGGACGCGGCGACGTTCAATATCCACCTTACCTTACCGGACACGCTGCAACTGATGGCCTCTGCCCCTATTCAGTGGGAAGGACGACACGACGGATATCGGGTTGCGAAGATGAGCGCTCATGCGGTACCGTTCTTTTCCTTCTCTATCGGTCACCATCTTATCCATAAAGAGGCCGCCATCCCTTCCCTGCCAGGGGTTTCAATCGTTTATCAAATCGCCCCGGAAGATCAACTTTATGGCGATCAGATTGTCCGAGTGGCCATAGATGCGATCACCTTTTTTCATCAAACCGTTCCTATGGTTTCTCCCCTACGCGTACAATTGGCAGAAGCTTTTTTGCATCAGGATATCGTGGGTAACGGGGCAAATTTGTTGTATGTTGATAGGCGCATGTTTAAGGTGTTTAAGAGGATGCGGCGCTTCCATGAAGCCGGTTTAACCCGTGGGCTCTTTGTCCTCCTTTGGACGCAGCAACGTCCGGAGGAGGAGCCCTGGGTTATCGAAGGGTTAGCCCATGAAACGATGGTGGCCTTTATGTCTCAGCGATATAAAAGCCTATCCGACATGGAACAAATTTTGCGGCCCTTTGGTTTTATTCCCCTGATGGATGACTTGCTCTATAGAAAAGACGTCCCGTTTCGGGGGATTTACTTTAAGGAGCCGGAAACGGCGCCGGTTGATGAGAATGTGGCGACGTGGATGGGGCAACGGCTCTCCGGGAGCCTGCTCTTTTCTAAAATCCGAAATTTAGTGGGGTCTAACGTGATGAATGATGCCATAATTGCCTATCCAAAACAACATCAACCCTTCAGGCAAGTTCTTTTCCAAATACCCGGCACCGGTTTTCAAGCACGGGATCTTGATCCATTGATTCATCAGTGGTTGAAAGCGCCCCCACGCCTTGATTTTTCCATCGAGGATATTCGGAAAAAATCAACTGCGCTTGGCGATCTGACGGAGATTGATATCAAAAAAACGGGGGATGGCATAGAACCGCTCGATATTCTTGTCGGAACGAAAGATCGTAAAGAACGCACGTTACGTTGGGAAGGGACGGAATCGCATCATACGGTGGTCGTTTCGGATCGGGTAAAGTGGGTGGAGATTGACCCCGACAAACAGACCGGTGATCCGGACCGCTCCAACAATAGGAGGCCTCTAAAATGGAAGGTACTGCTTGATCAAATAGGAATTGGGCACAATTTTAATACGGGGGCAACCCGTTATCGAATGGGGGGACTGGCGGAGCCGTTTTATAACCCTCAAAAGCGGGTTCGCGCCGTCTTTGAGTACGATGGGGGATATGGTGGGGGGATAGAGTATGGCAGGCTTCTTGGAAAAACCAATTGGATCACCGCCGGGGCCTCTTATCTGGGAGCCAGCCGGTTTTCTGATGTGTCGCAGGAAGCCGCCGGCGTTGTGTATGTTGGCTATCAGTTAACCTATCCAAACATCCTAGATGTCCCTGCCATTCCATTGATAACGAAATATCTCAAGCAGGCGATCGGGGCCTTTCCGAACATACAACTGGCCCTACGATATGATCAGCGTGTGACGGGCGACGCCGGCGATAGACTCTTTAAGGCCACACTGGATTTTCGCAGACGATTCAGGTTCTCTACCGCCCATGGACTTGATGTACGGTGGACGGTGGGTACGACAATGGGGCCTCTTTTTGAAGGAAACCGCTTCCGCTTGGGGGGAGATTATACCATGCGCGGTTATAATCCAGGGCAATTTTCTGGGAATCACTTGAACCTAGTTTCTGCGGAATACCGCTTTCCGCTCGCGTACGAAACGGGCGTTAATTTATTTAACCTGATGCTCACCCACACATTGCAAGGTGCCGTTTTTGTTGATGCGGGTGACGTCACACGTGCCCCGGCGTGGTTTAAATTTGGCAAGGCGGATGTCGGTGTCGGCATCCGATTACATGTAGACTTTCTGGGATTCTATGATTCTGTTATGCGTTTTGATGTTGCGGTGCCGCTTAACCCCAGAGACGCCGATGCAGGGCTGAAATACTATCTAACGACCGGCCAGTCCTTTTAGACCTCAACTTAGACCTCAACCGCAAAAAAACTTGACACATGGGCTTTTTTTTGGTTACGCATAGGTGCGTCTTCTGCTAGATCACGGAATATCCTGGAGACGCTAAAGAGAGGCGGGGGTGATGGGAAAGATAGAGGACAGGCATAGGCGTCCTCCGAAGCGGTCGGGGGATCAAACAGTTCCGATAACTAAACAATTTAATCAAACGGTTGAGGAGGTTCTAATGGCGACTGAAGAAACGAAGGATAAAGTAACCGGCGTTGATTTTACGGGCATTGGCAGAGCATGGAAGGACACCTACCTTGAAGGGCTGGAAGCCGGCATCAAGTGGCAGGAACAAACCGAAGGCGTGGCGAAGGGGGTAGCCGAACAGGGACTACGGACCACACGGCAATGGCTTACCCAGTGCAGAAACTGGGCGGATATTTCGTTGAACCAAACTTTTGGACAGGCAACCAATAATTCCTTTTTTGCGCTCTTTAGGCAGGGTGTTCAGACGTGGCAAGCCGCGGCGGAACCCGTCATAAAGACCGGCGTGAATGCTTGTGAGGCGGTCCTCACCTCGTATGAGACCGCATTTGCTGTCCCATTCCGGAAGTATGTTCTTGAAGTCAATAAACAATTCATGGACACTGTTATTCCGGGGTAAGCATAAAGGAGATTATGAGAGAAAGAAGGGCTGTTAAAGAGAGGAGAGATACTAAAGACATCGTCATTATTGGAGCAGCGAGAACCCCGATTGGGAATCTCGGCGGTTCCCTCAGTTCGGTCAGTGCCACCAGCCTTGGAGGCTGCGTCATTCGAGAGGCGCTCCGCCGGGCGAATATCCAGCCGGAGGTGGTTGACGAAGTGATCATGGGCAATGTCCTCTCGGCCGGACTTGGACAGGCGCCGGCCCGACAGGCGGCCCACAGCGGAGGTCTCCCGGACTCAGTGAACGCCACCACCATCAACAAGGTGTGTGGATCCGGCCTCAAGGCGGTGATGATGGCATGCCAGGCCATTCAGGCGGGCGATGCCAAGGTGGTGGTCGCGGGCGGAATGGAGAGCATGAGCCAAGCGCCCTACCTACTCGAAAAGGCCAGAAGTGGCTATCAAATTGGGCATGGAGAACTGGTGGATAGCATGATCAAAGATGGACTCTGGGATTCGCAGGGTCATCTCTCGATGGGGGCGTGCGGCGAGCTCTGCGCTGAAAAGTACGCCTTTTCGAGGGATGCCCAGGATGCGTATGCGGTGGACAGCTACACCAAGGCGCGCAGGGCACAACAGGAGGGCTGGTTTCACGACGAGATTGTAGCGGTGGAAATTCCCGGGAAGCGAGGCTCCCAGCTCGTCTCCGAGGATGAGCGCCCCGGGCGGTTTGACGAACCAAAAATGCGCCGGCTCCCCCCGGCCTTCATGAAGAAGGGGACGATTACCGCCGGCAACGCATCAGGGGTGAATGATGGTGCGACCGCGATGGTTGTCCTCTCAGCACAAAAAGCTCACGCTCTGGGCGTGCGCCCAATGGCAAAGATTCTCGGTTACGCCCAAAAAGCGGTGGCCCCGGAATGGTTTACTCTTGCACCGATCCAGGCGATTTCTGCCCTACTTAAGACTCTACGACGAGAGGCCGGGCAGATTGACCTGTACGAAATCAACGAGGCCTTCGCGGTGGTTCCGATGGCGGCTATCAGGGACCTCAAGCTTAACCCGGAGCGAGTGAATATCCATGGTGGCGCGATCGCCTTGGGGCATCCTCTGGGGGACAGCGGCGCGCGCGTCCTCACCACCCTCCTGTACGCCCTCAGGCGGACGGGGAAGCGGACGGGAATCGCCAGCCTCTGCATCGGTGGGGGCGAATCGGTGGCGGTCGCGGTGGAGCGGCTCTCGTAGGAAGAGACCATGGGAGAGGGATTGAAAGACCGGGTGGCACTCGTCACCGGTGCCGTCGGCGGGATCGGACAGGCGATCTCTTTGGCGCTTGCTCAAGAGGGTGCGGCAGTTGCGCTCAATTATCTGGTCGAGTCCGATGAGTCTGCAAATGCCTTCTCGGCCGAGTTTAGGCGGCGGGGATATCGGGGTCGGCTCTATAAAGCGGACGTCTCCCAGTTTAAAGATGCCAGGGAACAGATTGACAATGTGATCAAGGAATTCGGCCAACTTGACATCCTGGTCAACAATGCCGGCATCACCCTAGACAGGGCGCTAAAGAACATGGACCCTGGGGAATGGGACAAGGTAATTGCCGTTGACCTCTCATCGGTTTTCCACTGTTGTCGGGCAGCCATCGGGCATATGCTTGAGCGAAACTATGGGCGTATCGTCAGCATCAGTTCGGTGGTCGGACAGAAGGGAAACTTTGGACAGACCAATTACGCCGCTGCAAAGGCCGGTATGGTCGGGTTTACCAAGTCGCTCGCGCTGGAGACGGCCAGAAAGGGGATCACGGTCAATGCGGTGGCTCCCGGATTTATTAAAACAAGTATGACGGACAAGATTCCAACAAACGTGATGGATAAAATTGTGGACGGGATTCCCGTCGGGCGGTTGGCGGAGCCGTGGGAGGTCGCCCGTGCGGTACTGTTCTTGGCGGACGAGCAGTCGTCCTACATCACCGGCCACGTACTTTCCGTCAATGGCGGCGTATATATGTAAGGGTACCTACGGAGGGAGATATGCTAACTACGGAATGGAACAAGCAAGCAGAAGAGATGTTCAAGGCATGGACAGACGTTCAGAGAAAAATGTGGGATGAATGGCCGCGGACCATACAAGGATTCGTCAAGTCCCAACCCGGTGAGGTCTGGGAAAAGGGCCTGCAGGCGTGGGAGGAATCCGTCAAGAAGACACTGGATGCCCAGGCCGAGTGGACCAGGCTCTGGGCGGAGAACTTCTCGACCGTGAGCGGCTTGCCGAAGGAGGTTGTCGAATGGGCGCGCGAGGGACAGGAAATGACCGAGCGGTGGACTGAGACGCAGAAAGTACTCTGGGAGAATTGGTTCAAGTTTGCGAAGCAGTTCAACTCGTCTAAGCTGGGAGAAAATTGGGAACAGGAAGGACAGAGACTGGCCCATGCGTGGCAGGAAGCGGCAAAAAAAGCTATGGATGATCAGTCGGAATGGCTCCGCACATGGACAAAGGGTCAACAGAATAAGAGAGCAGAATGAAGGGGCCTTTCGAGAACGTGGTGGACTTAAGCGAACAAGTTGAGAATCTGGTGAAGGCTTGTGCCGAGTCCCAGACAAAGATGTGGGAAAGCTGGTGCGGGTTGTTTCGCGGCGTACCCGTACAGGGCATGCCTTTTCCAGATGTCTCGACTCAGTGGCGTGAAATAGCGATGCAAGGCCTTAAAGCGTGGACGACGGAGTCCAAGCAGGAGGTGAAAGACGCCGCCGAGGGGCTCCTGAGCCCCCATGCCGTCTTTATGCGTTTCTTCGAACTGGCCCTGACCGCATGGAAGAGTTTCCCTCCACAGGGAGGACAGGATGGGCAGACGATGCTGACTCAGTATACCGGGCAGCTCCGAGAACATCTCCTGCAATTTCCCGAGCGGGCAGTCAGATCTCTTGAGGATACTAGTAAGCTCTGGCAATTATACATGGGAAAGTGGCAGAAGATCGGTCAGCCCTGGCTTGAGTCGGGGCGGCGAGCGTCGTGGCGGGTCGGCGAGGCTGCGACCGGGGACGGTTCCGCGCTGATTGAGTTGACGAACCTGTACTGGGACACGTATGAGCGGACGTTTGGCTGGCTGCTCGAAAGCCCGAGTCTGGGACATACCCGCGAGTTGAATGAACAGTTGCTCAAGGGATTCAATGCGTGGATAGACCTCCGTCGGGCGAGTCTTGAGTACCAGTTTATATGCGCAGATGTGTGGACCAAGGCGTTCGAGCGCTTCATGCTCAAGCTCATTTCACGTAAGCCGCCATACGACAAAGTGCTGGACCTTCGTGAGCTTCTCGATCTATGGATTGATACGGTAGACGAGGCGTTTCTGGAGATGTTTCGCACCGATGAGTACGTTCGGACTCAGGCGCGCCTGATGAACACCGCGATGGCCTACCGGACCCATGAACGGGCAATCACGGAGGCGTTCTTGAAGATCAGCCACGTGCCTTCCCGCAGCGAGCTGGACGAAACTCACCATAGGATATATGAGCTCCGCAAAGAAATGAAGCAACTAAAGAAAGCGCTACAAATGTTTCAGGAGGAGCGTTTGAGCCGGCACACCGGGGAACAGGCGTTTCCCCATCCTTAAATGAGGGGGCACACCATGGCGGAACTCCCGTTATTCCTTCGACCCGAGGACGCAATCCGTCAGCTTACCGAACTCAATCATAAGATACTCCAAGGGATCGAGTGTCTGAGTCGTGTTGGGCCTGACGATATCCACGTTGGCGTGAGTCCAAAAGAGGAGGTCTATCGGGAGGATGGTGTGGTACTCTACCGTTATACCCAGGCGGTGGGGGCTCCGTTCCACATTCCCATCCTCTTGGTCTACGCACTCGTCAACCGCCCCTATGTGGTTGATCTTCAGGAAGACCGGTCGTTGGTGCGCAACCTGCTCAAGTTGGGGATTGACGTCTATTTAATTGACTGGGGCTATCCCCGTCGGGGCGACCGCTGGTTGACCCTTGACGACTATGTTAACGGGTATACCAACAATTGTGTTGATGTGGTGCGCAAGCGGCACGGCCTTCCACAGATCAACCTGCTTGGAATTTGCCAGGGGGGAACGCTCAGTCTCTGTTACAGCGCACTCTATCCCGAAAAGGTAAAGAACCTCATCACGATGGTGACGCCGGTGGACTTCCATGTGGAGGGGGACGGCTTGCTCAACCGTTGGGTGGGACGCGGTAACGGGAAGGAGAACATAGACGTAGACCTTATGGTAAATGCGTTCGGTAATATCCCCGGTGAGTTTATGAATCTTGGATTCTTGATGTTGAAGCCGTTCCAGCTAGGGGTTCGCAAATATCTGGAGATGCTCGACATCATGGACAACAAGGAGAAACTGGTCAATTTCCTGCGCATGGAAGAATGGATATTTGACAGCCCCGATCAGGCCGGTGAAGCCTATCGGCAGTTTGTGAAGGACTTCTACCAAGGCAACAAGTTGATCAAAGGTGAGGTCAGGATTGGAGACAAGCAGGTCAATCTGCACAACGTCAGAATGCCCGTCCTGAACATTTACGCCGAGGAGGATCACTTGGTCCCTCCGGCGTCTTCAATCGCCTTGAAGCAGCATATCCATGCCGAGGATTATACCGCCCAGTCCTTCCCGGTCGGCCACATTGGCATGTACGCCAGCGGAAAGGTACAACAGAATCTGCCCCCGCTGATTGCCGGATGGCTGAAAGAGCGAGGCTAAGGGCTTGTCAAGGAATAAGGGGTGGATGTTTTGAAAATCCCATACAGGCCCACCGCTAGAAAGAGGAAGTTGGTTCCCCACGCCGCGAGTATGGGCGACAGGACCGATTGGTGCCCGAGGGTGGTCATTGCTGAAAAAAGTAACCAGTAACCTAATGCCATCCCCAACCCCAGGGCGATGCCTTTTGGCGTCGTTAAGGTCATCCCTAGAGAGACCCCGATGAATGCCATCACCAAATTGGCAAAGGGAAGTGCACGCTTTGCTTGCAAATCAACCCGATAGTGGGTACTGTCAAGATGATCTTCCGACAAGTGACGAATAACATCACGCATTTGCCGGTCCGTCATCTGGTTTGAGGTAAATCTCATACCCTGAAAATTGTCGGGTGTCTGATGAAGTATAATTTGGCGCTCGTCAAACGGGGTACGGATCACTCCGCCATTGGGTAGAAAGGTGCGATCGCTCCCTTGCTTTAATATCCAGTTTCCACCTTCATAGATCAGGAAAGCCGCCTCTGTCTGTTGTTGCAGGGAGAAGTCCTCTCCCAGGGCATAAATACGCACCCGGTGCATTCTATCCGGCGCTATTTGCCGGACGTACGCAAGTGTGCGGGGGGCAATCCGTAACCACAGCGCATCACCCGAAAATCCAACGTCACGGCGTTTTTCAATATGAACCGTCTGCGTCATTTTAGCGGTTCGGTAAGTCAGTGGAATAAAGGTTTGATTCAGGGAAAAAAGAATCAGTGTGATAATCGCAGCAAAGACGAGGAGCGGACTGACAAAGCGCAGTGGGCTGACACCGGCGGCGCCGGCGGCGACCAGTTCGTGATTGCGCGCAAAGAGACCCATGGTCAAGAGTGTGGACACAAGGGTGACAATAGGAAAAATGTCAAAAAGAAGTGTGGGCAGTCGGTATAAAAAATATTGAACGATCCAGACGCTTTCGGCTTGATAGGAGGAGAACTTTCTAATTTTTTCAAGGATCTCAATGGAAAGAGAGGTAAGAAGCAGTACAGCAAGAATCATAAAGAATGTCTTTAAGTATTCCCGTAACAGATATTTGGTTAAGAGTGGCATCTTCTCGTCTTAGGGGTTTACTGTTGTGGGAAGCGGCGCATGCCTATTAGGTAAGCACAAAAAGGTACCAGGAAACCAAGCGGCAATAGCGCTGCCGCCAGTGGCGATATCCCCCACCCTACCTGTAAGTAGTCACCCAGTGTATAGAGCAAATAGTATACAACGATAAGTCCGGCGCTTGCAGTGATTCCATCGAAGCGTCCTGCGCGACCCAGCCCCCCTAGCCCTGCCCCAATTAGACCCATCAGAAACGATGCCAGCGAGAAGGAGAAT
The DNA here is from genome assembly GCA_005239745.1 of Candidatus Troglogloeales bacterium. Lineage (GTDB taxonomy): Bacteria > Nitrospirota > Nitrospiria > SBBL01 > SBBL01 > SBBL01. Next base: position 33,527 of record SBBL01000055.1, read on the forward strand.
ATTCTATAGAATGCAAGCAGTTGGCGGTTAACCTCCGCTCCGGAAGCGTAAGCCTCCCAGAGGGCGGTATAGGTGGGTACCTCGACTTTCTGAGCGTTGCTCGCCCCCGGGATAGAAAGATGATAAGAAAAGAAAACAAGTCTTTGGTCCTGATGTAATGTGCTTCGATGGAGACTGCCTTCCGTCAGGGATAAGACGATCGGCTGAGGAAATGGAGGGGAGATGATCTTACCCGTCTTTGCGACAATGACCATGGGGGATAGAGGATCTCGCCGATCGTCAATAAAAATGCCGCGCACCGTCGTGGGCGTTTGCATCTGTTCAATATAGATTGTCATTCCGGGGATATGGTGGTTAAAGGTTCCGGCCTCAAATCCTGCGCCTATCTGTTGCTGAAGAAATAGCCTGGAGAGCGATTTTAGCGATCCACTTCCCCCCTTCATAAAGGCAAGGTGACCCATCCAAAGAGTAAGGCTAGCCACGATAAATGAGAAAAAAAAACAGGCCGAAGAATGCGCATGTGCCCAACCCCTGACGCCTGCATGGCGGTGACCTCATGATAGAAAGAAAGCTGACGAAAGACAACAACGGTAGCAAGCAGGGATGCGACGGGAAGCGTGATTTCAAAAAATGGTGGGAGGAGAGAGAGAAAGACCGAACCTGCCACCTGTAATCCGGCACCTCGGCCAACGACCCACTCAACGATGACAGCGCTTTGCGGAATGATGAGGATGAAGGTGAGAATGCACAGGGTGAGGAGGAAGGGAAGGTAAAGTTTCCTAAAGATATACACGTCCAGTAAGCGCATTGAGTGATTAGTTATTGCGAAACACCCGTGATTTGGGTCACCAGCGGGGTGATGCCCGATTGGATCACCTGAATAAATTGGGACGGAAAAATGCCGTAGTAAAGGGTCAGTGCAAGCATCAAGAGGATGGGTAGCCGATCGTGCCACGCCTTTGCGTCTTCTACCCCGGCATATCTTACGTCCATTTGTCCGAAGAAAACCCCGTGTAACATGCGCAACAGATAGCACAGCGTAACGCAGATGCCTAAGACGGCGATAATCGTAATTTTAGGATAGACGCTGAAGCTGCCAATGATGATCATCAATTCACCGATGAAATTTACGGTGAGCGGCAGTCCGAATGAGGCCGCAACGGCAAGGGTGAAGGCCCCTGCCACAAAAGGCATCCGTTGACAAAGTCCGCCCAATGAAGGGATATCGCGTGTGTGGGTTTTATCGTATACCCATCCCGCCATGGCAAAGAGCAGACCGGTTGCCAGGGCATGGGCAAACATATAAAGCACGGCACCCGTCAGACTCAAACGATTCAAGGCAGCCATTCCAAGAAAGATAAAGCCCATATGGCTGGAAGATGAGTAGCCAATGACATATTTGGTATCCTTTTGGTATAAGGCGACCAATCCGCCGTAGATAATGTTTCCAATGCAAAGTGCCGCCGCGAGCGGCATCCATTGGCGTGTCGCCTCAGGGAAGAGCAAGAAGGCCACCCGAATGATAGAAAAATGCCCAAGTTTCATGAGGACGCCTGCATGGAGCATAGAGGTCGCGGCAGGGGCAGAGGCGTGCCCTACGGGGGACCATGAGTGTAGCGGCCAAATGGGTGCGATAGAGGCAAATCCAAAGAAAACAAGGAGCCAAATGACGCTAACGAGTGCTTTTCCATAATGCGCTTCGGGTATCCGTGATAAAGCAAGCAGGTCAAACGATTGTAGGCCGGAATAGGCATAGATTAAAAGAATCCCCATCAGTGCGACAACGGCACCGGCGGAGAGAAAGAGGACTAATTTCATAGCCGCATATTCACGGCTGTTAGCGCCAAAGTTGAAGAAAAAGGCGGTAGAGTCTTTCATGGGATCGTTCGAGGTGAGATAACCTTTGGTATGGCTCCCCCAAACGGCAATTAAAAAGTACATGGGGATCACGGACATTTCATAAAAGAAGTAGAGGAAAAATAGATCAAGGGAAATATAGACACCGATGGTTGCGGCCGCTAGGACCAGCAATAGAACGTAAAACTCTTTGGTGCGGTCTTGGATATGCCATGAAACAAAAATACCGGAGAGAATCAAGACGGAAGAGGCCAGTACCAATGGCACGGAAACGCCATCAACACCAAGATAGAGCGAGATGCCAAGGGTGGGCGCCCATAAATAACGCTCTATGAATTGGAACTGCGGGCCCTGACTGTCAAAGGCGTACAGGAGGTAGAAGGAGGCAATAAGCGAAACCGAAGATGCGACAACGGCAATGGCCCGCACGAGGCGCGGCATGTGGTTAGGGACGAAAATGAGGAGAACGGCGCCGAAAAAAAGCGAGAACAGGATAAGCGATAAAAGGTAATGTTCCAAATTATTCTACTCTTTTACCTTGCCCGGGCCGATGAAGGCAGTGCGTTTATAACGACCCTGACGGTACTATAAAGACATGCGTGTAATCAATGCGACGGAACGGCTAGGGGGTAGGCGCAGGCACCGCGCCACCGGCAGCGGGTGCCTCTGTTGTAGGCGCGGTTGCGCTTGTAGGGTCTGGCGGCAACGTGAACGGAACAGACGCGGGGACCTCTGTTGTAGGCGCGGTTGTGCTTGTGGCTGTGACACTGGGAGAGGGTATCTTTGTGGTGTTGTCTTTAGAGGTAGACTTGTCACTTTTCTTAGTCGCGGTGACAGACGAAGGATCGGCGTCCGGCATGACCGACTTGCCCTTCGCCGCCACTGACAGCCAGAGCGAAGTGACCATAAATAAGACCGCCGCACCGACCGTTACCTTGGCCAAAAAGGTAGTGGCCCCACGACTTCCAAAAATCGTCTGTGACGACCCGCCAAAGGCCGCACCCATCTCGGACCCTTTACCCGCTTGCAGCAAAACGGTCAGGATCAGAACAACCGCGATTAATATGTGGACAACTGTAATGAAGATGTGCATTTACCCCCCAACCTAACGATACTAGCAAATAGATGTGACGAAAGGCTAGCGCTACCTACCAGCACGCCATTGACGTGACGACTGCACGATCCGGAGAGGAATGAGGCCACATTCTCGGGCGTCACGCTCCCGCCATAAAGCACCGGCTGGTCTATTGTGTCCCAAGTCGAGCGACAAAAATCCTGAATGCGCACATGAATCTCCACAACTTCAGAGGGAAGCGGGGACTCACCCGTTCCAATCGCCCAGACAGGCTCATAGGCAATCAACGCTTCCTTCATGGCTGTTTTACCCATCGCCGTTAGTTGCCGCTCTACCACGTCCCACGTCTTTCCATCAAGACGTTCCCGCCTGGTTTCCCCTACACAGAGGATAGGAATGAGACCGCTTTCCGCGGCCAATGAGGCCTTCTTGTTAATTACGGTATCGCTCTCCGAACAATAGATACGACGTTCAGAGTGCCCCACGATAACATATCGGCAGCCCAGTTCCGAGAGCATTCCGGCTGAAATTTCTCCCGTATAGGCGCCCTCCGATTCGTGGTGAACATTTTGGGCCGCTACATAAATTTTGGGGGAAGCGTGCGGCCCCCGTGCGGCCACTGTGGCGATTGCCGTATAAGGCGGCGCAATAATTAGACGATTCGAGAGGTCAACATCCGTACCGGCAAGTTCAGCCTCTAATGCCGTTATATACGCCGCGGCTTCAGTGGCCGTTTTATGCATTTTCCAGTTGGCGACAAAGTAGGAGTGCGACATTATGCTTCCCTGTCGGGAAGCGCCACAAGACCCGGAAGTGGCTTGCCTTCTAGCAACTGAAGGGCGGAAGCGCCTCCGGTTGAGATGAAAGAGAAGGATTCCGATTCCCCGGACCTCTGGACGGCCTGCGCCGTCTCTCCGCCCCCGGCGATGGTTAAGGCATAAGTGCTCGCGATGGCGTGGGCAACGGCGAGCGTACCCCGAGAATAGGCATCCACCTCGAACACCCCCATGGGGCCGTTCCAGAGGATGGTCTTTGCGTTGCTCAGTGCCTCCCGAAAAAGGGCACACGAAGCCGGACCAATGTCAAGGCCGATCCATCCTTTTGGTATCTCCTGCACGGGGACCAGTTTTGCCTCGGCGGTTGGATCATGACTGGTGGCGACCACACAATCTACCGGTAGATAGAACTTGATGCCCCGTGCGACGGCCTTCTCTTGCATATCACGCGCAACGTCAAGCATGCTTTCTTCAACCAATGAAAGCCCAACCTCTATCCCGGCCGCACGCAAAAAGGTAAAGGCCATTGCCCCACCAATGATAACCTTATCCACCCGTCCATCCAGGTTTCCAATAATTCCAATCTTTCCGGAGACCTTCTGTCCTCCTAAAACGGCTACAAACGGATGGGCGGGGTCTGCCACCGCCCGTTCCAAATAGTGAATCTCTTTATTCATTAAAAAACCACAACCGGACACCTTAACCTTTTGCGCAAGACCCACAACCGACGCATGTACCCTGTGTGCCGAGCCAAAAGCGTCATTGATATACACATCAATCCCCAACCGCATCAGCGCCTGAATAAAAGCGGGATCATTTTTTATCTCTCCCGGGTGAAAACGGAGATTTTCTAGCAGGAGCACCTCTCCGGGCTTTAACAGGGCTGCCATGGATTCCGTTTCCGGGCCGATACAATCCGGCGCAAACAGGACTTCGCGTCCCAGAAGGCGTTGTAGTCGCTTTGCAATTGGAGATAGCGAGAAACGCGGGTCCATACCCTTCGGACGACCCAGGTGGGAACCTAGAATAATGACTGCCCCTTCATCCAGAGCATAGTTAATGGTAGGCAGGGCCGACCGCACCCTGGTGTCGTCCATAATGCCCAAATCATGGTCAAGCGGAACGTTAAAATCCGTTCGGATAAAGACGCGCTTGCCCCGGATGGGAATATTTTCAATGGTGACTTTACGCGTGTGCATATTTTGAAAGGTAGCCGATGAGATCACGAATACGGCACGCGTAGCTCCATTCGTTGTCGTACCATGCAATCACCTTGACCATACGATTCCTGATAACCTTAGTGAAGGAACCGTCAACAATACATGAATGCGGATTGCCGGTAAAATCAATGGAGACCAGCGGCTCTTCACTGTAGGCCAAAATACCCGCAAGACCTTCCTGGGCGGCCTTTTTCATGGCTGCGGAGACCGCTTCGACAGTGACGTCCGATTCCATTTCCACCACAAGATCAATCAGCGAGACATTGGGTGTAGGGACACGAACCGCCATGCCGTCTAATTTGCCCCGTAGCTCCGGAAGGACGGAAAAGAGTGCCCGTGCGGCGCCCGTTGTGGTCGGAATCATGGAGAGGGCGCCGGCCCGTGCCCGTCTAAGGTCCTGATGCGGAAGATCGAGCAATGCCTGGTCGTTGGTATAGGAATGTACGGTCGTCATCAGGCCATGTTTAATCCCAAAATGTTGCAGCAGGACCTTTGCCACCGGGGCCAGGCAATAAGTGGTACATGACGCGCTCGAAACAATACGGTGCTGCCCAGGCAGGTACCCCGCCTGGTTCACGCCAAGCACCAGCGTGATGTCCGGGTCTTGGGCGGGGGCCGATATAACCACGTTCTTGGCACCTGCCTTTAGATGTTGCGAAGCCGCGGCACGATTCGTGAAATGGCCGCTCGATTCCACGACGACGTCTACCGAAAGCCTCCCCCACGGAAGATTTACAGGCTCCTTTTCTTGAAAGACCGGTATCTCGTTGCCGTTTACGATAATAGCGCCAGGCGTGGATGCAACGGTACCCTGAAACGGCCCATGGACCGAATCGTATTTCAATAGATGTGCAAGCGTTTGTGGATCCGTCAGATCGTTGATGGCAACGACCCGTATCTCACCCTCCGTCGGGGGATGAGAGGCAACCGCCCGCAAGAAACTGCGTCCAATGCGCCCAAATCCATTAATTGCAACGGAAAAATTGCCCTTTGACATACTAAGCCACTACCATTATATCCCTCTTCCGCCCTTGCCTTTGGTACCGCAAAGACAAACCCTGCTTAAATGTCAGAGTTCCTCTTCCAGTATATCTAGTTCGAAAAAGTCAGAAGGACCCGGAGTGAGATTAACGACCTCTGTAGGTTCGGTCCCCCTGACGAAAAGCTCCACGATAGCGGTCTCTTGACCGGGGGCCGCCAGCAAGCCCGTATCGGGGTCTATTTTAGCATAAACAATATTCTCCGGGATAGAGAAAGGCACCACTGGGAGGCGACCAAGCGCGGCTTCCATAAATAATTGCCAGATCGGGAGGGCAGTGGCTGCTCCGGTCTCTTTCGGTCCCAAAGAGCGGTTGTTGTCATATCCCACCCAAACGCCCACGGCGATACTTGGCGTAAACCCGACAAACCATGCGTCGGTAAAATCATTGGTTGTGCCGGTCTTCCCGGCCACCGGCCGCCCAATATTACGGGCCCGCTTGCCGGTGCCGCGTTGAATCACATCTTCAAGCATATTGGTGGTAATGTAGGCGGTTTCCCGTGAGAGCACCCGTTGGGGGCGTGTACGTGTACGCTCTAAGACATGCCGGTTTTGGTCCACAACAGAAAGAATCATAACGGGCGCGGCACGTATCCCCTGATTGGCAAAGACGGAATAGGCAGAGGTTAACTCTAAGAGACTAACCCCTGAGGTCCCTAGCGCAAGCGAGGGAGTAGCCGTCAACGGGCTTTGAATACCAACCCGGTGTGCCAACGCAACCACTTGCCCTACGCCCACCTCCTGCAATAATTTGATCGTAACGAGGTTTCTAGAGAAGGTCAGCCCCTCACGCAATCTTGTCGGGCCGTGGAACTGTTCGTCGTAATTTTTGGGCATCCACGGAACTTTACGGTGGGATTGCTGAATGATGGGGGAGTCAATGATAACGGTTGCCGGGGTTAGCCCACGCTCAATGGCAGCCGCGTAGACAAACGGCTTGAAGGCTGAACCGGGTTGGCGGCGGGAGGTTATTGCCCGATTAAACTTGCTTGTCTCAAAGTCGGCTCCACCCACCATTGCCTTTACATGCCCCGTGCCGGGTTCAATAGCCACCAACGCCCCCTCTACCCGGGGCATCACCTTGCGTTTATCAAAACGGCGAAGCCCCTCCCTAATCGCCTTGTTCGCAACGCGCTGCATTTCAATATCGAGCGTGGTATAGACGTTTAAGCCACCCTTATAAAGTAATTTATTCCCATAACGCGCTGAGAGGTATTGCCTGATGTACTCGACAAAGTGTGGGGACAACGCCTCTTCTTTTGGCAAACCTTGTAACCGAAATACGTGTTGTTTCATTTCGGAGTCGGTGATGAGGCCTTCCTGACGCATGCGTCGCAAGACGATCTGTTGCCGTGCTTTAGCGCGCTTTGGATGGGTGTAAGGGGAGTATCGGGTGGGGGCCTTGAGCACCCCCGCCAACATGGCTGCCTCGGCATGGGTTAACCGGCTGACGTCCTTCCCAAAATAGGTACGCGAGGCCACCTGTGCGCCGTAGGCTCCATGCCCGAAATAAACCTGATTCAAATAAAACTCAAGGATTTGGTCCTTTGTTAGCGTCCGTTCTATTTTTAAGGAGAGTAAAATTTCCTTGGCTTTGCGCTGAAGGGTGCGCTCAGGGGTTAGAAAGAGACTCCGCGTCAGTTGTTGCGTAATGGTGCTTGCCCCTTCCCGAATTTTCCCTTGTTCAATATTGGTAAATGCAGCCTTGATCATTCGGCGATAGTCAATCCCAACGTGTTGATAAAACCGTGCGTCTTCAACGGCAAGTACCGCTTGAATGAGAAACTTGGACATCCTCGACAGTGGAACATAGACCCGCTTTTCAACAAAAAACTGTTCAACGACCCGACCATCAGCGGCGTAGATACGACTTGCCTGGCTGGGCTCGTACCGGCTGATGCCTTCCAATGAGGGAAGGTCTCGCGAGAGATAGTAAATGATCCCGCCAACCGTTATTAAGCCGAAGCACAGAACTACTAAGGCAAAGACCGCTAGCCGTTTTATCCACTTAAACCGCACGGGACGCGGTTCCTCTTTTGTATGAGTGGTACTGTCCATGTTAGCGGTACGGCTCCCAATCCATTAAGAGGGTATCTTTTTTTTGGCTATTGCATGTTTTACAAGCGGGGACAACGTTTCCGCGCGTGCTTCGTCCCCCGCGAATCATCGGAACAATATGGTCCATCGTTAGTTCGGAAGGTTTGCATGCCGCTTTGCAATAAAAACAAAGGCCGAGGCTTCTCCGGCGCTTCCACCATTGTGTGTTTCTCAATAAACGGGCGGCTTGCCGCTCACGGCTCAAGTGCTCATCCATCTTAAGTGTAATAGGCAATGCACGTTGCTTGTGAGTATCCTTGGCGCGCATGGATAGGCTCTTGGAGGGTACTTCCACCTATTAGGGCACCTCTAAAAACCTACTGCGCGTCCAAACTGCTGCCCACCCCAAAACATTCAAACATTGTTTTGGGGGCCCCGGTGCGAGCTGCTGTGCTCGGAATCCTCATATATTCAAAGATATACTCCGGTTCCTGTGCGCAGTAGCCCTTGCATTTGGGCCGCTCGTGACGGTTTTTAGAGGTGCCCCTTACCAACAGGGAAGAGCGTTCGGTTGAGACCGTCCCAAAAGGCCTTGCGCAACGACAGGGAAAAACACGCACCGCGACGCAAGCGCGCTTGACCCTCATCGGTCCCCACGAACTTTGTAATGAGCCGGTTAAAGACAACCGCATGTTCTTTATCCTCTTCAATGTGCAACGTAAAGTACTCAACGTCACCATCAGTAAGTGTCGTGTTATTCTTTATCCCTGCGACGAGTGGGGGGAACATCATCGGGATGGAAAACTCGTGCCCAGGGCCAACCGCGCCCAAGGCTTCCAGGAAATCCCCTTCACGCGTAAGGTGGAGGTGCCCCTCAATAAAACGGCTGACTTCAGGAAGCGGGGTAACGCGCCCCCATGCCCCATCGGATAGGCCAAGCGTCCTTAGAAAGCTTCGATAAAGCGCCGGATGGCTCCGAAAAATGGTGTATTGCCCAAACTCGTCATTGAAAACGACCCGAAAGAGGGACTCCGCCTCCGGATCAGGGATGCGAGGCAGGAGGTTCGTCATGTAGTTGACGAATATCCGAACTAATTGATAGTGCTGCAGGCCAAACGCTTGCAGTTGCCAAAGCGCCATCTTTTCAGACGCAAACCGCGAAAGGAAAGGATGCCTGACCGCCCCATCATTGCGAATCTCCTCCTCCAGCCGGCTTAGGAAGGTGTCCGCTGATGTGGCTGATGTGTGAGAAGACACGACTTAATAGCCAAGGCCTACGAATTTTTGCTTAGCCTCTTCGAGCAATTCCGCGGAAACTTGTGTTTCGCCACGCTGTACGGCCATGCGTTCAATCTCTTTGCGTGCCATGGGGCGCACAAACGAAGGAATGTTTTCAAGGCGGCGTTCCGCGTCATCCGTCCATAAGACGGCCGACGGAGCATTCTTAGAAGCGTCCATAATCTCTGGAGTAATCAGAGAAGCCCCTATCCGTTGCGCATAACCCTCGACGCCCATCTGGATCATCGGGCGCATAAACGATGGCACGCGCTCAAGGCGCTCTTGCGCCTCAGGCGACCATTGCAATGCGACTATCCCTTTTGCCCCTTCACTCGTGCCTTCGAAAGTGCCCGTACTTCCCATCCCGGTGGCACCAGACATGGCAGCGACCATGCTCGAAAAGGGACATTTGCCCGCCCCCGATGACCCCGATTCAGATACGGAGTCCCCCAAAGCGAGGCTTTGGGGTGCCCTTAGCTTGGCCATCTCCGTCGCCAGCATTTCTTTTTGAACGGTGGGTGACGGCATTTCGCCCTCCTTAAGGCTGGTACGTGTAAGTTCCATAGGGGTAGCCGGCGCACTCCTTCCACCCAGCTGCACGCCAAGCGCCTGCACCATTGCCGTCTCTCCGGCGTTTGTCACCATCGCGATTTTTGCCCCACAACTTTTACAAGAGAAGGTAACCCCAAGAGACTGTTCCCCCGGCACCTCAACATTCTCAAACCCCATAAAACTTTCACACTTTACACAGACAAACTTCATTGTGACCCCTCCCGTCGGTTACTATTAAATGCTGTATTTATAATGTCCTAGCATTCCGGTTTCGCCACTCCGGCGGAGTCTGCCCCGTTATGATCCTAAACGGGGGCCGGAATCCAGTCTTTGATTCGACCCCCTCAAGAACTGGATTCCGGCTAGAAACACGCCGGAATGACGGACATTCAAGTGCAAAGGAGTGCTGGAATTGTCCTTTCCCGCCCTATAGCGCTTCCGCCATAATTTTACGGAAGTTTAATACGTCTTCCATGTTTTTTACAATGTTGTCAAACGCCTTTGAAACGGAGTGGTCCGCTGGAAGTGGCTTTCCCTGGTCACACGACCGAGAGACTTCCAAACTAAAGGGTATTTTACCTAAAATAGGTAGCCCCACGTCACTTGCGAGGTCGTCGCACGCACCATCAAAAAACGCGACATGCGTGTTGCATTTTGGGCAGCGTCCGCCACTCATGTTCTCAATCAACCCGAGAGGACGGATGCTCACGTCCCGCGCGTAGGCGACCGATTTTTTAACAACCATTTGCGCAACCTCGGAAGGCGTGGTGACAATAATAGCACCGTCCAGCTCCGGAATAAAATTAATAATCACCGGCGGCTTATCGGCTGCGGCCCCCGGCGGAAGATCAATCACCAGATAGTCCAGTTCCCCCCACACGATATCGGCAAGAAACTCTCGGATCACGTTCATCTCCATAAGACCCAACCAGATAGGCGACAACTCCGTCGGACCCGACCACCGCACGGGGGTATCAGCCTGCTGCAGGAAAAAGTCCATTGAAGCGACCTTCATGTCATAGGGGCCGAGGGGCGGTACGGCGCCCTCTGCAATAGATACAAAGCGTCCGGAGACACCTAACATCCTGGGAATACAAGGGCCGTTTAAGTCAACGTCTAACACGCCAACGCGTTGGCCCTTGCGTGCAAGGGCCAACGCGATATTAACGGTGGTCATGCTCTTACCAACGCCACCCTTGCCGCTCATCACGGCAATCTTACGGCGGATTCGCCCCATACGCGTCTTCACCCGCAGAGACTGATCCACCAATTGTTCCATGACCTTCGCGTCGTCACGAAACGTTATATTTTTGAGGATGGCCTTAAGGTCTTTTTTAGGATGTTCTTCCATTTTAAGCGGGTAAGACTCTGTTCCCCCTTAGTTAAGGAGGGGCAGGGGCGATTTGTTAAAGGGCACCTTTAAAAACCTACTGCGCAGCCCAATTGCTGTGAGCTGCTGTGCTTGGAGTCCTCATGTATATTGCACACATTGCGGTTCCTGCGCGCAGTAGCCCTTGCACTTGGACCAAGAGCGGCAGGTTTTTAGAGATGCCCTAAACGCACTTTAGAGAAAACCGTTGCTCCAGGCAGTACGCCGCCTTCTCCAAAATATCACGTTCACTGGCATGGGTCAGCATCTTCATGGCCTCCCCGAACTGCACCCAGCGCGCTTCAGTCGCTTCATCATCGTGATCACACTCATTCCCCCTCCGGTAATCCATCAGGTAAAAATGTACGGTCTTGAATATTCGTGTATCCTCCTCCTTAGAGTAGAAGCAGAATTGAACGGCACCTACCTTCTCGAGAATACATCCGACAAGCCCCGTCTCTTCACGCACCTCGCGAAGCGCCGTCTGCTGTAAACTCTCCCCTTCTTCGATAGTTCCTTTAGGAAGACACCAGACCGTACGTCCCCTCCGGCTGTAATGAGAGATCAAAGCCGCATAAGCCCCCGTCTCCGTTACCTTAAAGATAACGCCTCCAGACGAAACATGCCTTCTGGATTTCATGATAAAACCCTAGGTCCGTCTTAGGTGGCGGGGCCGACGAGACTCGAACTCGCGACTTCCGGCGTGACAGGCCGGCGTTCTAACCAGCTGAACTACGGCCCCGGCTGTCTGGGAAACACTATTGTCGTGTCAGCGCACGACATGTGGATAGCTTTCCAAAAAGCGTTTCTTCGTACCAATGGGCAGCTTTAAGCGATAATTGGGGTCGTTGGGTGGCGTAATCCCACGTTTGAGTTCAGGGTTATACCTGCGAAGCTCATCAACGGAAATACCGACCGCATTAGCCGACTTTTTAAGCGACGTTGCCCCGGCGACGATGACTTCATCGTAACGGAGCGGTTCCTGATAATCAACAGAGAAGCCATGCGCCTTTGGGTTGCGCGCGATAAGTGTAGCTGCCATAAACTTGGGCACGTAGTTACGGGTCTCTGCCTTGAGAATGTTAAAGGCGGACAAGTCCCAAAAGTTACTGGTGTTTGATCGCTTCAGGGCGTTTAGAATCCGTCCTTCCCCGGCGTTGTACGAAGCCAACGATAAGGGCCACGAATCAAACATGCCGTATAGTTTTTTCAAATACCGGGCAGCCGCAACGGTAGATTTCTCCGGGTCCCGTCTTTCGTCTACCCAATGGTTTATTCTAAGGCCGTACACCTTGGCCGTCCCCTCAATAAACTGCCAAATGCCTGAGGCATCGGCTGGAGAATACGCCATTGGATTAAACCCACTCTCAATCAACGGGAGAAAGACCAACGTTTCCGGTAGGTTGTGTTGCCTCAGGACATCTCGTACCATGGCCAAGTACTTCCCCGAGCGGTCGAGCCATGTACTGAAGCGTTCCCGCATGTTGCCGGTCTTAAAATATGAAATGTAGTCAAGGACACTCTTATTCACCTCAATGGGAAAATCATCCGCTGTCCCTAGGCCGCGACTATCCGGAATTTGAGGAGCAGAGACCGGTGCCAATAGGGTTGCCGGTATGGTGAGGGTCGCCTCCTCTATATCAAAAAAATCCGTGTCGTCAATTTGTACCATTGGTATCATCGGTGGTCCCGACGCCCGAATCTGATTAGGGACAGCCACCGACGGCGCAGGCGCTGCTACGGCAACTGCATGCCCCCTCAACAGCCACGCCACAAAAAAGACCTTAACCCACCCGACCCACCGACGCATCAGACGACCCCGTTACCATCCCTATGGACAAAGCGCTGACAGTGTCACATGAATTGACTTTATTTGTCAATGAGCCGAATCGCGCCTGAATGTGATAACATAAACAAAATGTCAGGTTAACAGCCAAAACAAACGGATGGCGCAAACTTCAATCGGGAGAAAAGATGAAGTACAGAAAAGAACAGGATGCCTTAGGAGATGTAGAAGTTCCGTCTAATGCCTATTTTGGGGCACAGACGGCAAGGGCGGTAGCCAATTTCCCCATTAGTGGTTTACGGGCGCATCCCACATTTATCAAGGCAACGGCCATGGTGAAATGGGCATCGGCAGAGGCCAACATGGCCTGTAACAAGCTTGATCCCAGAACGGGGACCATTATCCAAAAAGCCGCCCAGGAGGTCATAGATGGCAAGTTAGACGAACAGTTTGTAGTGGATGTTTTTCAGGCAGGGGCTGGCACATCGCACAATATGAATTGCAACGAAGTGATTGCGAACCGGGCGCTCGAGATGCTTGGGCAAAAACGCGGGGAATATGGCAGCCTCCATCCCAACGATCATGTCAATATGTCGCAATCCACCAATGACGTTTACCCGACAGCTATGCGTGTTGCAGCGCTGCTTCTCCTTCCGGCACTGGATGAAGCGATGGCCAATTTGGGGAGTGCGCTGGAAGCAAAAGCAAAGTCCTTTGACAACGTCATTAAATCGGGGCGCACGCACTTGCAGGATGCCGTTCCCATTCGATTGGGGCAGGAATTTTCCGGCTACGCGCGCGCCATCGGTCTGTTGCGGGGGCGAGTTTGGGCGGCAGGGGCGCTCTTACAGGAACTGGGCATGGGTGGATCAGCCGTCGGTACCGGAATTAATACCCACCCGCGTTATCAAAAGCAGGTCGTCTTGGCACTTCAAAAAATTTCAGGATTAAAGCTGATAGCTTCCAAGAACTTGTTTGAACGCATGCAAAGCATGAGCAGCTTTGTGGCGCTCTCCGGTGCCTTACGGGAAGTCGCAGTAGAGTTGATTCGCATTGCCAATGACCTTCGGCTATTATCGTCCGGCCCTCGCACGGGCTTTGCAGAGATTACGCTTCCTCCGGTGCAGCCGGGTTCCTCCATCATGCCGGGAAAGGTGAATCCCGTGATGGCCGAAGTGACCAATATGGTGGCTTTTCACGTGATGGGGAATGATCTCACCGTGTCACTGGCGGCGCAGGCTGGGCAGATGGAATTGAATGTCATGATGCCGGTGATCAATTTCAACCTTCTGCAATCGCTTGAGATCCTTACTCACTGCATCAATCTCTTCTCCGATAAGTGCGTCAAGGGCATTGGTGTCAACCGACGAGCTTGCCGGACCTATGCGGAACAAAGCGTTGGGGTAGCGACAATATTGAATCAATCTATCGGTTATGAGGCGGCAGCACGGATCGCAAAAGCATCCGTGGCAACGGGAAAATCCCTGCGTGAGATTGTCATCGAGCAGAAGATCCTCTCTGAAAATGAGGTGGACAAAATACTGGACCCCACCAAAATGACCAAGCCCGGTATGTAAGGGGCCGCCTCTTTCATTTCCATAGCAACGAGCCTGTAGGAAAAACCCAATGAGACGGGCGATATTCCTTGAGTGCAACGTCTTCCTTAAAAGCGCCGGAACCTTCAGGCGGTGTAACGTGAGCATCTCTTCCAACGCCTCCAATAACGATTCCGCCGCAGAGACATTCCTCTCTCGTAACCATCGCTCCAATTCCAAAAGCATTCCACGGGCCTCTCCATAAGATGTCTGCTCCAAGGCAATCCGAAAACGCCGGTGCGCCTCTTTCCGGTACCGCTTCGGAAGATGCCGCTGAATATTCCGATCCTTATGAATCGTACACCTCTGGTGGATCAGCTTCTTCCCAAAACGACCCTTTAATGCCTTGATAATCCCGCCCCCTCCGTCCGTGACAAACAAAACCCGCTTCGATAACAAAAGCCCCCTTCGCTCTAAATCGCGAAACAACTGCTCACAGATATCCGCATTCTCGCTCGA
>SBBL01000019.1 GCA_005239745.1 Candidatus Troglogloeales bacterium
GAGAAGGACTTGACCGTAGGCGGCAAGCGCTTCTACCCGCGCGGCCTTATCAACGTCCGTTCCGGAGAGGTCGATCCGAGCCGAGACCGGATCGCAGTAGATGATTGGTGTGCCGGTATGGAGGCCGATCCGAATCTGAAGAGGCCCCTCGGCCGTCTCTATCGGCGATTCAGAAAGCCGCCTTTGGATTTGTGACGCAGACGCGGTGGCATCGGCAGGAAGGCGAAACCCAACAAAGAAGGCATCGCCGATGGTTTTTAACTCTTGGCCGTTGTATTCTCGAATAGATTCCCGAATAAGGGCGTTGTGGCGCTCCAAAATCTTAAAATAAACGGCATCTCCGATTTTGGCCTTTACCCGGGTGGAGTCCACGATGTCGGTAAACATCATCGTGATGACAGACTTCTCTTGATCTTGAAGAGGGTAGAGGCCAAGCGCCTTTATTGCCTCCTCACTGAGGGTTACTCCTTTGGAAATCTCTACGAGGTCCATCGTTTCATCAACACGATTTTCTTAAACAATGGTTAAAAGATTTTCCAACGTATCATATCTTAAGATGTGCACCGTAGCCGCTTGCCAGGTCCGTCTTGAGCGACGCATAGGCGTCATGAATAAATGCCGCTGCTTTCTGCTTACCGCCGGAACACGAATCGGGCGAGCTAACATTCGAACTGACAGCCGTTGTTCCCAAGTCCCATGTCACGTTGGTTACAGCCGCTACAGCTTCGTTACGGGGCGCAATCATCGCCCCCAGACCGCACTCGGTGTAGATATCAGCAAACTCACGAGCCATCGCAGGCTGAGTCAAAGTCACGGCACTCAGCAGCCCCAGAGCGAACATCCGAATTGCTTTTCTCATATCCGTCTTCTCCTTTCTCATTGTTTACATTACGTTGTAGCTGCACTCAGTTACAACCAACCGGCATCGTCCTCTCAACAAGATCTTTTGTCAACAAGCAGTATTGGCTTATTAGGCGTACCTTGACAGTACAGCATATATGATGTACTTTACAAGAGACGGGTTTTCAACTCGAATTCTATAGAACAGAGGACGGCGATGAACCTGCCCTCGAGTATGTCCGACGGCAAATAAAGACGCATCGGGCGAAAATCGGACGGGCCCTTCAGTATCTTGAAGATACAGGACATCAAGCAAAACGGCCATGGGTTGATTACCTCGGGAATCAGATTTATGAGCTCAGAGTTCCGGTTGACCGACATCAGCATCGTCTACTGTATTTCTTTCACGGGCGAGAAACCATTGTTGTCGCAGTCGGTCTTTTGAAGAACGAGGGGCGAGTTCCCCTTCCCGAAATCGAGAGGGCAAGGAAATATCGTTTGGATTGGTTAAAGCGGTTTGGAGGTGACACATGAAAACGAAAGTTGTCGGTGCACGGGGAACGACTTTGAAACAGTTTCTGAATAGTGAAATGAAGGACGCAGAGTTTCGCCGTCACTACGAAGAGGCAGATATTGAACTCCGAGTTGCTTTGGAAATCGCAAAGGCACGTGAATCAAAGAAGATGAGCCAGAGCGATCTAGCCAATGCGCTCAAGACCAAGCAGCAGACTGTCTCTCGGATTGAGTGTGGTGCTCAGAATGTGACGATTGAGACACTCGATCGCATTGCGCGGGCATTGGGCCGGGATCTTCAGGTTCGCTTTGTGCCGACGAGGAGCGTCTAATATGCTGTACCCCAAAATTTGGACAGGGCGTTGGGGAGGCAGTGCTGGCCAACCCACCAGCGCCGCCGCTAGGGGCTGTAAGTCCGGCAGGGCAAGTTTATTGGATTCCCTGCCAGCCAACACCCCCTAGCGGCTACTCCTTCCCCAGGGCAGTTTTTATATCCCCCTGCCCCGCTACACCCAAACCGGTTTACCCACTTGAAGTGAGAAAGAGCCAAGATTCTTTGAGAATTATTTAACATAATCAATACAACTATCTATAAATGTCTTGACAGGCCTGCACCTTGCCCAGTCAACTGGGCCATCAACTTGACTCCGCCAACCCTAACCTGTACTGTTCTCCTCGGTGGAGGCCGCCCTGCGAACATCGGGGTGGTGCCCGGCTATTTAATGGTCATGGGAGAGAATCTTAAGAGATTATGCGGCGGTTAGTTCAAAAGGCGACGCGATTAACTATTTTTGCCGTGCTTCGGGCATTGGCCTTTGGAGCCCGGTACCTTTCATGGCAGTGGGGAGTGCGGTTGGGCAAAGGGTTCGGACAACTCTGTTTTTATCTTCTCCCGGCGATGCGACGCCGTTCCTTGACACACCTGGAGCGTGCTTTCGGTACTACCCCAGCATTAAAGGGTTTAGCCAAACACAATTTTCGACACTTGGGGCAACTCCTCTTTGAGACGCTAATGCTGTCTTACTTGCCGTCTACCGCTTTGGCTTCGTTGGTTGAAATCGAAGGAGAAGGGTATCTTAAGGAAGCGGTTGCCCGTGGGTCCGGTGTTATTCTGATCACGGGACATATCGGAAATTGGGAAATGATGGGGGCAGCCTTAGCAGCGGCTGGATATCCCATGAACGTGATCGGTGCCACATTGTACGACTCCCGGTTAAATGCGTGGTTACTTGCCCTACGGGGACGCTTTCATATCAAAACCATCGTAAGGGGAAGTCTGAGCGCGTCCAAGGAAATCCTCACTGCCTTACGAAGCGGCGGCATCCTGGCCTTCTTGATAGACCAGGACACGCGGGCCAAGGGAGTGTTCGTCAACTTTTTCGGAGAACCGGCCCACACCCCCGTGGGGGCGGCCGCGCTGGCGCTGCGAAGCGGCGCCAGCGCTCTTTGTGCGTTCATTACGCGGCTTCCTAATAATCAACATCGCGTGACCTTCAAAAAACCATTTTTGATAACACCCACAAAAGATGCAACGGCCGATATACGGAGATATACAGAGCGTTTTACGGCGGACATCGAACAGCAAATTAGACTGGCTCCGGAGCAGTGGGTTTGGATTCACCGCCGCTGGAACCGGAAGCCCAACGTTACATTGCAGGGCGTCCCATGCTGAAGAGACACAGCAGGTTCTTTAAGTCTGTCAATTTCGCCATAGATATAGGGCTTCTCTTTGCCGCATGGCTTGGGGCGTATATGGTTCGCTTCTACACAAGCTTACCGCCCGCCCCAAAAGAGGTGCCGCCACTTTCGCTTTATATGCGCTTATTGCCGATTATTCTAATCGCTTGGGCGATTGTTTTTCATCTGTTCAACCTGTACCGGCCTCGTCGTATCTCATCAGGGGTTGCCGAATTCGTGGACATCATAAAAGCCTGTGGCACGACAACCATCCTTACCATTGCCCTCAGTTTCTTTCTGCAACGGGTGGAGTATTCCAGATTGGTTTGCGGCATTTTTTTCGGGTTGAGCGTCGGTCTAATTTTTCTGAGTCGGTTACTCTTCCGAAAAGGTCTTCGAATGCTTCGAAGCCGTGGATACAATATGCGCTATGCCCTGATTATTGGTGCCGGCACGTTGGGGCGGGACCTTGCCGAAAAGTTGCATGCCCACCATGAGATAGGCACGGAGGTCATAGGATTTTTAACCCGCCGAGGAAACAAAATCGGACAGACGTTACAGGGCATCCGGGTGCTGGGGACGTATAACCAATTGCCTGAGATCCTCGCAAAACATTCCATAGATCAGGTCTTTCTCGCGCTTCCCCGTGATGCCGATGCCTACACGGAAGAGATTCTTGCATGTCTTCGCACCCAAATGGTGGACGTTCGAATTGTTCCAGACTTGATTCAGTTTGCGACCATTCGGGGTCATGCTGAATTTTTTGACGGCCTTCCTATCGTTACCCTCCAAGCGGCGCCTAGCGATATCGGAGGTATGATTCTGAAGAGAGCGATTGATATTGTCTTTTCCATCATTGTCCTCCTCACCTTATCTCCCGTTTTTATTTCTATTGCCTTATTGATTAGGCTCACTTCCGTGGGCCCTATCCTCTATCGCCAGAAGCGGGTCGGTTATGACGGAAGGGTCTTCACCATATTAAAATTTCGCTCGATGTCTGTAGACGCGGAAGATCAAACCGGACCGGTCTTTGCCAAGGCGGTGGATGGACGCAGAACCCGGGTAGGCACGTTTTTACGCAAGACGAGTTTAGACGAAATCCCCCAATTTTGGAACATTTTGCGCGGGGAAATGAGTGTAGTCGGGCCGCGTCCGGAGCGGCCCGAGTTCGTCGAGAAATTTCGGACAATGGTGCCATTGTATATGTTGCGACACAAAGTGAAAGCGGGGCTTACAGGCTGGTCACAGGTAAATGGCTTGCGGGGTGACACGCCCATCGCGGATCGCGTGCGATGCGACTTGGAATATATTGAAAACTGGTCCCCCATGCTTGACCTAAAAATTATCTGGATGACCCTGTGGCGCGGGTTTATCAACAAAAATGCCTACTGACCCAACAGCGACGCCGGAATTGGTTTCTGCGATTCGCGGGGAAATCGCGGCGTGCGGCCCCATCCCGTTTGCCCGATTTATGGAGCTTACGCTCTACCATCCCGCCTACGGCTATTATACTTCTTTCAGGGAGAGGATCGGTCAAAATGGGGACTACTATACCAGTAGCAGTGTCCACCCGATCTTCGGAGCGTTAATTGCCCGCCAGATTGCCCAGGTCTATCGTACGATCGCGTGTACGGACCGTCCTTTTGTCATTGCTGAGATAGGTTCCGGGAAAGGAACCCTTTGCTCGGACATCTTAGAGACCCTTCAAAAGTACTATCCAGACTGCTACGCCCAAACAGAGTATCATCTTGTGGAAAAGGGTCGTTTGGCTGCAATGTCCGGGCTTGTCGCGGGCTTTCCCGGCCGTGTCCGTCTTTGCGATGCACTGACGCGCGATGTGGTCGGTGTGGTTTTATCGAATGAATTGATTGATGCCTTTCCCGTGCACCGGATGCAATATCGGGGGACTTCGCTGCTTGAAGTACATGTTGACTGGCAAAAGGGACGGTTCGTGGAATGCCTACGGGCACCATCGTCTCCTGCACTCCCCACCTATATTGCACGGCTTGGTATATCCTTTAACACAAGCGAAGTTGACGATGTGGCATTTGAAATCAATCTGGCCGCACTTTCCTGGATACGCCACGTGGCTTCTTGCCTTTCCCGGGGGATGGTCATCACGATTGACTATGGATATTTAGCGAATGTGCTTTATGGTGCCCATCGGAAGCGGGGGACGTTTCTTTGCTACACGCGACACGCTGTTAGCGAAAATCCCTATGACCGTGTTGGGGCACAGGACATGACGTCACATGTTGACTTCACATCACTTATTGAAGCAGGCATAGAAGCGGGCTTATCATTCCTGGGCCTAACGGATCAGACCCGCTTCTTGATGGGACTGGGAATTGCCGACTCTATGGAGAGTTTAGCGGGCAGGATGGAGACTTCACCCGATGCGCGTTCGGCGTTCTTGGCCATGAAGCATCTGATGGCGCCCAGTCAAATGGGTGGGACCTTCAAGGTGCTTCTCCAAGGCAAGGGGCTTCCGGGCGATTTTTCGCCGGAGGGTCTTCAATATCAATCGGCCGGCAAAATGTCCTTTGCTTAAAGACCATCCTCCCCCTTTTTCACATGAGGTATCTTGCGTTCCCGATTATTTGGATGGGGGTCATCTTCATCTTTTCCACGGATCTAGGTGCAGACCGTGTGACCCACGGTTACTTAAGTCAATTCATCCGTTTGTTGTTCCCGGAAATGGACCAAGCCGGGATAGACGATATTATTTTTGCGATTCGGAAAATAAGTCATGTAACGGAATACGCTATTTTGTCCATCTTGTGGTGCGCTGCGCTGCGGGGCCGATTTAACCTGTCCAGTGAATGGGCGTTACTTGCAGCGATTGTTTTCTCGGCACTCTATGCCGGCGTAGACGAATGGCATCAAGCCGCCGTTCCTTCTCGCACAAGTAGCCTACAGGACGTGGGGATAGACACCGCGGGTGCATTGATTGGTCAGGCCCTTTGGGGTGGGAGGCTTTCATGGCATACCGCCCCGACCCGCACCGGCCAATCGTTTGGATGGTGGTTTGCGTGGGGCGCCTTTTCAGCGCTCCTCCTACTGATTGTGGTAAGGGGTGGGGGGCTTACTCCCACGTCACTCTTTTTGGCGACAATGGCGGTTGCTTCCGTAGCAGGAATGGTGGGGATGGTCTATCATGTCCGTCGCCGCTGAGTTTGCTCGAACGGGGTTAAACTTTTTAAGCGATCTTATCTATCCGCGCGCTTGCCTGCATTGTGGTGATGTCCTCAAAATAGGTGAACGGTCTCCCTCTATCCGGGATGTTTTCTGCCACGGTTGTTTTCACACGCTTAAGCCGGTTGAGCAGTCTTGCGGCGTGTGTCCGGTGTGTGCGGTCCCCTATCTCTCCGAGGCCGCACTGTCACATAGCCCAAACCATCTTTGCGGGATGTGCCGAGAAGACCCTCCATTGTTTTCCCATGCGATTATCCCTTTTCGATACGAGGGAGCGTTGGTCTCCGCACTTCACGCGTTCAAATACAAGAAGAAAACCTACCTTGCAAAACCACTCGCCCATCTGCTTGCAAGCCGGTTAACGTCGTGCCGGGTGGATCAGGTCGTTGCAATCCCGCTGCACCCAAAACGCTTTCGTATGCGTGAGTTTAATCAAGCGCTCCTGCTTGCAGCCCATGTCGCGAAAATGCTCTCCCTTCCCTTAAACATAGATGCACTGACACGTGTTAAGGCAGCGCCTTCACAGGTTGGGCTTTCCAGAAAAGGGCGTTATACAAGCGTGAAGGGGGCCTTTTTTGCCTTGCAGCCCGAGGCAATCAAAGGATATCATATTTTGTTGGTGGATGATGTTTACACAACAGGGGCCACCTTACGCGAAGGGGCCAAGACCCTCATGGGCGCCGGTGCCCACAAAGTGACGGTTGCCGCGCTGGCCCGCAGAGACTTCGTTCAGTGACCCATCACACAGATAGTGCTCATAGTACTCGCGTTGTGCCGTGGGTTGTGGTCATCATCACTACCCTGCTGTGTGCGTCGGTATCGGTTTGGGAGCCGGCACGTTATCAGCCGCTTCCAAGTAAGAACCCCGATCCATCGGAAGCGGTCAGAGAAGACATGGGAAACAAGCTATTGGCTGATGCCTTAAACGGTAAAAGACTGGCCTATCATACCGGTATGGCAAACAGTGTACAGACACGCCCTGATAGTCAAATGCTCTTAGTTGACCTATTACGGGTTCTGATCTTTCCGACGGTACCCCTGCTGATGATCGGCCGCCTTATCCGCGCTTCACGTCGCTAAAGCGGGGTTTAAGGTCAGGGCGGTCCGTAGTGTGAATTTTTGCCCATAACCCTGTGAAGGAAAAAGCCATGCCAGACCCCAACCCAAAGTGACATGGAGAATTCTCCATATTGCAAGAGAGACTTGTCTGTGGCAAGGTTACCCACGTACCTAGGGTTTATTAAGGGTCTCAGCCGTGCTTTTAGCCGGAATCCAGCGACTTTTGAGGTGTCCTAAGCGGTTAAGTGTTAACCCACGAGAGGAGAAACAATGGCGCATGATCTTTTTACCATAAAGGAAATCCACAAAAGCGTTTGTGACCACCTTCAACGTCGGGCCAATGTCGTTGCCACGGGGGTAGGATACAAGATGACCGGCGGGCAGAAAACACCATCGCTTTCCATTATCTGTTCGGTGGTGAAGAAATGGCCTGTCTCGGAATTATCACCTGCGGATAAAATTCCGGAGAGGTTAGAGGGCATTCCTACCGATGTAATTGCGACAGGTCGGATTCGGGCACTCCCGTCACGCACCGACCGGCATCGCCCCGCACCCGGCGGCGTGAGTATCGGACATCGGGAAATCACCGCCGGGACGTTAGGGTGCCTTGTCAAGAGAAGGGGAGAAATCATGATCCTTTCCAATAATCACGTTATGGCCAATAGCAACGATGCCGAAACCGGTGACGCCATCTTACAGCCGGGGCCTGCAGACGGCGGTCGTTTCCCGCAAGATCATATTGCCAATCTTGAGGCATTTATTCCGATCGCTTTTCCGGGACAACAGCCTCCCGGGGGACCTCCTCCCGGCAGACCGCCCAGTGGCTGTTCTACCGCCCGTGGAGCCGCATCAATACTCAACGCCGTTGCCGCTATGGTGGGTAGTGATGCCAGGTTGGCCGCCGTTACGCTTAAAACCACGGAGAATCGTGTGGATGCGGCCATTGCGCGTCCAGTCAATCTTGATGTGGTTATCAATTCGATATTGGAAATCGGTCCCCCATCAGGCACGGTGCAGGGTAGTTTGGGGCTGGCAATAAGAAAAAGTGGACGCACGACCGGCTTTACGACCGGGGAAATTACACAGGTGGATGTCACCGTGAATGTTCAGTACGGACCTGGCCAGACGGCCCGTTTCACGGATCAGTTACTTGCCGGCCCCATGAGTCAGGGAGGAGATAGCGGTTCTGCCGTGTTGGATGAGCAAAACCGGCTGGTAGGACTCCTATTCGCCGGCAGCGAGAACAGCACGGTTATCAATCGGATTGAGCACGTCTTTTCGGCGCTTGAATTGACTTTATAAGCGGAGTCAATGCGATTTTGAGATGGTTCGTATCTTGCTGATTTCCGCGTTGTTGCTTATTCCAGCCTGTGTGGATGGCAAGGAGACCGGAGTGTCCCGTTCAATTCAGGAGGTAAAGAAGAAGCACGAAGGCCAACTGTTTAATCAACCCGGCGTGGTCTCCGTTGGCATTGGTCGAGATAAGAAGGGGCAACCTGCGATTATTGTTGGTCTGGATCAGGCCGACCCAAAAGATGAGGCCAAACTCCCAAAGTCCTTGGAAGGGTATCCCGTGTTAATTCGGGTGATCGGCACGGTAGGGGCGCAGTAAACAGTCAAGGGCACTTCTAAAAACCGTCACGAGCGGCCAGAATGCAAGGGCTACTGCGCACAGAAACCGGAGTATATCTTTGAATGTATGAGGATTCCGAGCACAGCAGCTCGCACCGGGGCCCCCAAAATAGTGTTTGAATGTTTTGGGGTGGGCAGCAGTCTGGACGCACAGTAGGTTTTTAGAGGTGCCCTAAAGGTCGTGTTGGATGGACGCAATAACATGCCGCCGTTCCGATCGGCACTGACTGAGGCCGAGGTGCTTGCGATTATGGATTGGTTAAAAAAGACCCCTTCGGACTGACGTTTAGGGTTGGATGATCGGTGGATGTTGCGTCCTCTCAAAAAAATTATTCTAAAATCGGCCGATTTAATTGGGTATCAAGTCAAAAAGGCATCCAATGCTGATCCGGTTATCGATAAAGATGAGAGGTTCCTAGGGATATATGATCGATGTAAAACATTCACCCTGACTTCTAAACAAAGGATGTATGCCTTATACAAGTCGGTGGAATATATCATTAGAACCAATATTCCCGGCAGTTTTGTTGAATGTGGCGTTTGGAGAGGAGGGAGCGCCATGCTAATCGCTCACACTCTCCTTGAACTAAATACTACAAACCGAAAGATCTATCTTTACGACACATTCGAAGGAATGACCCGGCCTACGGGATATGACTATAGGATGTCCAATAACGAAATTCGCGCTCATGATCAATGGGGAAAGGAACAAAAAGAAGATCGCACTAAATGGTGTTATGCCTCTCTCCCCGAAGTTAGAAACAATATGGCCTTAACGAAATACCCGGAAAATAATGTTGTTTTCGTTAAGGGGAGGGTTGAAGAAACCATTCCCGGAATAACACCGCCTGAAATTGCTATATTAAGATTGGATACCGATTGGTATGAATCTACGAGGCACGAACTTATTCATCTGTTCCCACTATTATCGAAAAATGGCGTTTTAATAATAGATGACTATGGATATTGGGCTGGGGCAAAAAAAGCGGTCGATGAATATTTCTCTGAGGGACACATACTACTGAACAGAATTGATAATGCCGGAAGAATCGGAATTAAAGTTGGGCACCGAGCACGGTAGCCCGCCGCAGTTGAGCCGCGTAGTAGGTTTTAGAAGTGCCCTCAAGAAAATTAGGTGAACTTCGCCTTGGTCATCACCAATCTGCAGGGTAGGGGAGCGGAAAAAATGATGTTCTTGGCAAAGTGGCCATGTCGTTTATAACCACTTCAGATATCCTCAAAGAGGCGGAGGCCATACGCCCCGACTTCGAGCGTTCCGTTCACAAGCTTGCCTATGAGGTAAAAGGAATACTCTTTTCGGAGATGCTGTTTATAGAGGCGGTGGCACGCATCGTGGGTGCCACTCGACTGGTTGAGTCAGGGACGGCGCGCGGCCAGAGTACGGTCATCTTGGCCACGCGTTTTCCCCATTGTCCCATTCTTAGTTATGAGCATGATGCCGACTCTCCAGACGTGGCCGTGGCGCGGGCGCGTCTGGCAGGCCTTCCGCAGGTGGAGTTGTGCTTCGGAGATGCCGTACGGGAACTCCCAAGGGTAGTTACCCCAACGGACGTCGTCTTGATTGACGGCCCAAAGGGCTTCCGTGCCATCCGCTTGGCGCTTGATTTGCTGGGCTATTGCCAACCCAAAGCCGTGCTGCTGCACGATGTGGGCCGTCCGAGCCATGAACGGGCATTCCTTGAGTCGGCCTTTCCCGGTGCGGTATACAGTGACGCTCCGGAATTCACCCATGCCCATCATAGCCTGGATACCGGGGTGGAAGAAGCCATTCCACTCGAGCATCGGTACGGAGCCAACCCTGAACAAACGTATGGGTTTTCAGTCGGCTGTCTCTTCTACGAACCCCATATCGCTTACCGCTGGAAGCGGATGCAAGCCTCGTGGACCGGATTCTGGACACGATCCTGCGATTCAATCAAGAAAATCCGGTGAACTTCGCCTTGGTCATCACCAATCTACAGGGTGGGGGAGCGGAAAAAGTGATGTTGCGCCTGGCAACTGCACTGGTCCATCGTGGAAACCGGGTCCGACTGATTTTACTTGAACACCGGATAGAGCATGAAATCCCAAAGGGCGTAGAGTTACACGCGTTAACGGCCCCCGGCACTCCCCTACACAACGGTTGGTTGGGCAAACTCACCGCAGCCTTCCAATTACGGCGGCTGTATCGCAGGTTAGGCTTATCCTCCGACTGCTTAACCATTTCTACATTGCCCTTTGCCGATCAGGTCGTTTCAACCGCACGGTTGCCTAACGTTTGGTTCCGGATTGCCAATACACTATCTGCTGAAATTGAAGCGCTAAAATCGCCACGAAAACAGGCCAGGCGACTCAGCCGCTATCGTCGGCTCTATGAGGGCCGCCACCTCGTGGCGGTATCGGATGGCGTCGCGGACGATTTGCGTCAGACCCTCAACCTGCGTCACGCACGGATTGTTCGTATTTATAACGGGTTTAACGTGGAAGAGATTCGATTGGCGGCAGCACAGGAAGCGCCAAACGTGCCCAGAGAGCCGTTCGTGCTGCATGTCGGCAGGTTCATGTCACAGAAACGCCATGATGTATTATTCGATGCATGGCGTCGCGCAGGTCTGACCCATCGCTTGGTGCTGCTGACGCAAGCGAGTAAAGAACTTGATGCATTGATCGCGCATTTTGGGCTACAAGGTCGCGTGTGGGTTGCAGGCTTCAGGCCCAACCCTTATCCTTGGATGCAAGCGGCAGAACTTCTGGTCTTAAGTTCAGATCGCGAGGGCATGCCGAACGTGTTAGTCGAAGCGCTGGTCTGCGGAACGCGCGTGGTGAGTACCGATTGTCCTTCCGGACCGCGGGAAATACTGCGCGGAGGACTGGCGCAGGGCTTGGTTCCCTGCCGCGATCCAGAAGCTCTGGCAGAGGCGATACGAAAAGCAGTGATGGCCCCTCGTCCCACGGCTTATGAGCTGCCCATCGAATTGACCGAATCACATATGGCCTCTGCGTACGAGGCTTTGGTAACGGCAACCTAGCGATGTGTGGCATTCTCGCCTTAATCAATACCCCCTGGCAGCACGACGCTTTCGCTGCCCTACAGACATTATCCTCTCGCGGACCTGATGCCCAAACACTGTGGACGCACGAAAACGCCGTGCTCGGCCACGCACGCCTTTCTGTTATTGACCTTGTTGGCGGCACACAACCGATGATCAGTAAAGACAAACGCTATGCCCTTGTCTACAATGGAGAGATTTATAACTTTCAAGCACTTCGGGGTGAACTGGAAGACTGCGGGCATCGCTTCGAGACGCGTTCCGATACCGAAGTGATTCTACTCGGATTCCTGGAGTGGGGTCGCAATCTTGTCAGAAAGCTCAACGGCATGTTCGCCTTTGCCCTTTGGGATACGAAAGAGCGCAGGCTGTTCGCGGCCCGGGATCGTCTGGGGATCAAGCCGTTTTTTTATTCAACCTATCAAGGCATCACGCTGGCCTCAACGTTGGCGCCGTTCTTTGCGCTGGAGGGATTTCCTCATACGGCAGATTATGAAGCGTTGCGGGATTATTTAGCGTTTCAGACGCCGCTTGCCCCCATGAGTTTCCTTAAGGAAGTGCGCCAACTACCACCGGCACATACCCTGGATTGGCACATGGATAGTCAGGTCCTATGCCTTGAACCTTTTTGGCACATTCCCCCTCCCCCCACAACGGCACAGTCACCTGCGGATAACCTTGAGAAACTCGATACGTTATTTCGTGAAGCCGTTACGCGTCAGTCCATTGCCGACGTCCCGCTAGGGGCGTTTTTATCCGGGGGCATTGATAGCAGCCTGATCGTTCATTACATGGCAGAAGCGGGTATCCGTCCATTGCTAACGTTTAGCGTCCGCTTTGCCAAAGAAGGCTACGATGAATCGGTAGCCGCACGGGCCGTTGCACAACGTTACGGCACGGAACATCACGTCATTGACGCACCAACGATGGGGGCTGACGCGTTCGTCTCCGCACTCGGTACGCTCGACCAACCCTTGGCAGATCCGGCCTTTGTGCCCACGTTTGAACTTGCCAAACTGACACGGCGCCACGTCACCGTAGCGCTCTCTGGAGACGGTGGAGACGAATTATTCGGTGGTTATGCACGGTTTCTGGATACGGAAGACCGTTACCCGGACAACTTCAAAAAACGCTGGTTGCGTGCTGCGATCCGCGCAGGCCTAGCACCCGGTGCCCTGCTGCGCCGAAGCCTCGCAGGACAGGATCGTCTGCTCTATCAGAGGGTTGAACTTGGGCCGTGGTCGGTATCACGCAAGAGCTTGGCACACTATCTTGTTCCGGAAGCGCTACGCGCTTGCCGCCACAACGAAACATTACACCGATGGCAAGCGTTGGCGCGTTCCTTCGGCGGGGAGATGGATACGGCGGCACTGATGCGTGCCGACTTGTGGACCTATCTCAGTGAAAATTGTCTTGTGAAAACCGATCGCGCAAGTATGGCGCATGGGCTAGAGGTTCGCGTGCCCATTTTAGACAACGCGCTTGTTGATTTTGCCTTGGCCCAGCCCACGGGTCAGCATGTCACCCCTGAGACAAAGGCGTTACTGCAAGCGCTTGCACGTAAGAGACTACCAGAGGCAGTATGGAATCGTCCCAAACACGGCTTTTCCGTGCCGTTGCTGACTTATTTCAATGGCCCGTGGCGAGACGTCTGTGAGCAGGCGGTCGCACGCACGCATGAATTGGCCCCTTGCCTACGAGCTGATGCCGTGAAACGGCTATGGAACGGCGCGCGGGAGGGGCGCAACTCTCGCCGGTTATCTTACACTATGATTGTGTTATTGCTCTGGCTTGAGCGAAATCCCCTGTCGTTCTAGATAAACGATAAGCCCAAGCTGAAAACCGCGAGGTTCATCTCTGTGGAGGCAGGCGAAATTCAAACAGGTGGTCTGGAAAGGCATATTCCACGGGGGACCAACCCAACTTCCATGCGATCTTTTTCATGGCTAACCGTGTTCGCGTGTAAGGCTTAACCAGATGGTGCGCAACACAATCAAGCCCTGTTCGGCGTGCCAGTTCTAACGCCATCGTGGGCGTAAGCCAGGACAAGTGATCAAGGTTCACCACCATGAGTCCCTGCCGGAAAAATTGACGAACAAATTTTCTGCTGAACGGGTTCGGAGTAGAAACAAACAATCGCCCCGAAGCAGCAAGGTGACGGGCAGAGAAACGCAGCAGTGCAGAAGGATTTTCAACGTGTTCGATCACGTCCCCGATAAAAACCAGATCGAATCGTTCCCCCAGGTCAACGTCCGACGTGGCATCTACACATCGAACGTTGAGCCCTTGTTGATTCAGCTCGTCAACCAGCGGTGCGAGGATATCCAGCCCGAGACAATAGCCGGCTACCTGGGCAATACGACCATGACGCCAGCCGGGATCAGCAAAATATCTGGCGCTGTGGGAAACGACCCCGATATCCAGAACCCGCTGATGACGGGCTAAACGGAGGATTAGACCGGTGAGGTCCGTATCGGTGTGGATGACACGCAACCCTGGCAGCATCGCACGCACCTGTGCTTTGGCTTGTGGATGGTTGGGATCGTCAGATATCTTTGTCCAGTCAAACCCCACGGTGTTTTCGTTATCCCGTTGCGCAGGTCGTCTCTTGCAGACGATTGAGCTTTTCTTTCACTCGGCCAGAGTCAATAGACTCCGCAGCCAACGCAAAGCCTTCCTGTAACGTCTGGGCACAACTTGAGGCAAACAGCGCCGCGGCAGCGTTTATCAGTACGACGTCGCGCCGTGGACCGCGTTCCCCGTTCAAAATAGACACAAGGATGTTCGCGTTTTCTTGGGCATCACCGCCCCGCAACGCGGAGAGGGGTGCCACTGGACATCCAAAGTCCTGTGGTTGCAGGGTGTAGGGGGTGATCTCCTTCTCTGTCCCCCATCGACGGCCTTCCGCAACGGCGCTTTTCCCCGTAATGGTAAGTTCGTCCAGCCCATCTGCCCCGTGTACCACCCAACAGCGTCTCGACCCAAGATTTAGCAGAACGTGGGCGAATACCTTGGGTAGGCGAGAGGAGAATACCCCCAAGAGCTGTACCGTGGCCCCGGCAGGATTTGTCAAGGGCCCAAGCATATTGAAAACGATTCCCATGTTTTGCAACCGTTACCCCCTCCCAGCGACCACAAAGGCCACCGTGGTTGAGATGTTAAACGTATGGGCCCCATCCCCTCCCGTACCACAGGTATCCACTACGTTGGGACCGTCCACCCAAATTTGTACCGCCTTCAACTTGGCAATGGTCTCTTTAATCATCAAATCACATCCTTTCTGGGGGTAGGTTACGTCACAAAGCGGTACGCCGATTGTACCTGAACAGCCTCCTCTTCTTCCATATATTTTTGGCATATTATATTTAAAAAGGCTTTGTCAGAATCAGTAACCACCAATGGCAACGGCACCCCAGGAGACGCAAGCGACGACGAAGTTCTTACATTGGCGCCTTTCTGTAATCCCAAAGTGATAATGTCCGGTTCTGCCAAATTAGAAATGTCCTCTTTGCTGATAGGCTGTCTGCCCACTTATGGAGGGCGAGATGGTCAGAGA
>SBBL01000018.1 GCA_005239745.1 Candidatus Troglogloeales bacterium
CGTCGCTTACATACAGAAGGGTATGCGCGCTCCTCGCGCCTTGCAAACAGGGCGACTCGTTTGCCCTTTGTGTATACGTTATTCCTTGACAAGCCCTAAAGTCGCAAATGACCCCGTCTAAGATTCTTATCCTTGATTTCGGGTCCCAGTACACGCAGCTTATCGCCCGTCGTATTCGAGAAGCAAAGGTTTTTGCCGAAATCGTCCCATTTCACATCTCTCTTGATGACGTTCGATCGTATGCCCCATCGGGCATTATTCTGTCAGGTGGACCTTCCAGTGTCTACGATCCTCAGGCTCCCCAAGTCCACCCGGATATGTTTAATCTTTCAATCCCCGTCCTGGGCATTTGTTACGGCATGCAAATCATGGCACACGTTCTGGGAGGCGTGGTTGCCGGTTCAGTCTCCCGGGAGTATGGTGCCGCCACTTTGACGATTGTGCACCCTTCCCGCCTCTTGGATCGCATGGGCGCGTCAACGCGGATTTGGATGAGCCATGGGGATCGAATTGAAAAGATGCCGACGAGGTTTCAGGTGATTGCAAAAACGGCATCCTCCCCCGTTGCCGCCATGGCAGACGTGAAGCGAAACCTCTATGCCCTACAATTTCATCCGGAAGTGGTGGACACCCCAAAAGGCCCCGTTTTGCTTAAAAACTTCCTTTTTCAGATTTGTGGATGTACGCCCACATGGAAAATGACCTCATTTCTTACCGAGGCGTCGAAGCGGGTGGCGCAACAAATTGGTGATGGGCACGCGATCTGTGCCGTCAGTGGCGGGGTGGATTCTGCGGTGGCGGCGGCACTCGTCGGCCGTGTCATTGGTGACCGCCTTACCTGTATTTTTGTTGATAACGGACTTTTGCGAAAAGGCGAAGCCCGACAAGTCGCCAAAACATTTGCGCAGATGGGTTTCCGATACAAACAGATCCCTGCGGCACGCCGATTTATCGGCCCACTTGCCGGCGTGACAAATCCGGAAAAAAAACGAAAGATTATTGGACGGACCTTCATTCACATTTTTGAAGAAGAGGCTAAACGGGCGTCCGGTCGGGGGGTTCATTTTTTGGTGCAGGGAACGCTCTACCCTGATGTGATTGAAAGTGTATCGGTGCTTGGGCCATCGGTCACCATTAAAAGCCATCATAACGTAGGGGGACTGCCTAAGCGGATGACGCTGCAATTGGTAGAGCCGATTAAGCGACTCTTTAAGGATGAAGTTAGGGAGCTAGGGAAGGTGCTGGGGTTACCGGAGACATTACTGGATCGCCACCCGTTTCCGGGGCCCGGGCTTGCCGTGCGTATCGTCGGCGAAGTTACCAAAAGACGACTAGACCTCCTTCGTGAAGCCGACGCCATCTTCCAAGAAGAGATTGACAAGCGGGGACTGCACGCGGCCCTCTGGCAGGCCTTTGCCGTCTACCTCCCTATTCGCAGCGTTGGCGTAATGGGAGACCAACGAACCTACCAAGACGTCATCGCCCTACGTGCCGTGGTCAGCACCGATGGCATGACGGCGGATTGGGCGATGCTCCCGGAAGATCTTTTGCGGACGGTCTCCGGACGCATCACGAATGAAGTCTGCGGTATCAATCGTGTCGTATTGGATGTCTCATCCAAACCTCCCAGCACGATTGAATGGGAGTAGTGCTTGGGTGACGATCTTTGCACGCTCCCACTGAGATAGCCGGATTGGCCGGTCCAGTACATCAAAGGGCGAGGCTTCAATCCGGTCAATCAGCGCGACATAAGTTTGGAGCATTAACGAAATTGCCAAACGGGCATCCGGATCAATCAGAGGAATAAGATGCCGTGCTTCCTGGAAGAGGTTTTGGATACGGGCGCACTGTTCGTGTATTAAACGCAAAAAACTACCGCTTTTTATCCTTTTGATCAGGTCATATTCGGAAAGGCCGGCGGCGTGAATTTCATCGAGTGGCAGATAAATACGGCCACGATTCAGGTCCTCGCCGATATCTCGAACAATGTTCGTCAGTTGCAAGGCGGTAGAGAGGGCGAGACCGTATCGCAACGCCATGGGACTTGAATATCCAAAAATAGGCAAAGAGAGATCGCGGATGGACGTTGCCACCCGGTCGCAATAGACCAATAAAGCGGCAAATGTGTTGTAACGGTTAATCGTCAAGTCCATCCGACAGCCTTCGATAAGGGCCAAAAACCCCGACTTGGGCACCGGATATTGTGTTAGGGTATGCGCAAGCGCGATCGTAATAGGATGCGTGGGCTTTTGGTTGTAACAGCGATCAATCTCTTCTTCCCATGCCACAAGTGCGGCTTCCCGGCCGGTAGAAGCATCCGATAGCCGTTCATCTACGATGTCGTCTGTGTAGCGACAAAGGGCATACACGGCATAAATGGCATCACGTTTTCTAGGGGGAAGAAACCGAAACCCCAAAGAAAAGTGCGGCCCGTGCCGATGGGCAACCCGTTTGCAG
The DNA here is from genome assembly GCA_005239745.1 of Candidatus Troglogloeales bacterium. GTDB lineage: Bacteria > Nitrospirota > Nitrospiria > SBBL01 > SBBL01 > SBBL01. The sequence continues at coordinate 2,458 of SBBL01000018.1, forward strand.
TAGAGATAGCTTTCTTTGACGGTTATCTTTCCCGTGTTCGACACCAATGTATCTGAGGTCCGTGCATACATTTTTGACTGGCCCTCCATCGCCATTTTATCCATGGAAGCATCCAACGCTTCCAGTGCACCGATTTATGCCACCCTGCCAAATACGCCTGTAAGTCGCCGCGTCCCGCTTGCCGTATCATGGTCGCAAGCCCCAGATTGCCTCCCCATTCATATAAATAGCGGTTCACCAGACTGATTTCTTGTGTCACGCCCAGCAGTGCATCGCGGCCGATAAGTTTCGTATAAGGCTCATTGTGAATCATGCTCTGTGCGGAAAGATACCCCGTTGTTGTGGCATAACGAAGCCCCAGACCAAACAGATAATCCTGAAAGCCACCCGCCTCTCCGACGTAACGGTGTGATTCCCGTTCAGGCGTGGCGTTCAAACTAAAGTTCATAAAAGAATAGCCCGTTTGTTTATCGCGGATAGAAAACGGGGTGATTTTTTGAAACTGTTCAACCGCGCGATTAAAGTAGTGGTCTATCTTTGTAAACTCACGTGTGACGGCGCACCCTAGTGTTGCCTGACCGCTTAAAACGAAGAGATAGGCATAACCCCCCGGTGAAACGGTGGTATCGAAGAGAACAAGAACCGCGTCCGATAAGGTTGTTGAGAATACCATCTCTTTAGACAGGCCATCGGCAACGGCGGGGCCGGTGGCGACAATATCGGCCTGCGTCGGTTTGAGTCGCGTCAGGTAGCGGACCTCAACCCCTGCTTCCAGCGCTTGTCTAAGCAGGCTGCTATCCAGTGTATCAGGTGACTGCCGGCCCCCTCTCCCACGTCTAATGAGGTATCCCACCGGGCGGTTTCCTTTTACCGGTTGTGGGTTTAGCCGCCAGTCAAAGAAAACAGCTTTATGGATAGGCTTAATCACAAAATCATCCGGTGATAGGCCAAACCGTGTGAGCGTCTGGAGGGCATCTTCCGCCCCGCTCGTGTTTTCAATAATCTGGAATCCACCGGTAAATCTGGCGCCGACGGATTTTCGTGCTTCGGAGATTTCCACGGCGATACCGGCGCGTGCGAGAGTAATGGCTGCGGTAAGCCCCGCGGGCCCTGCCCCTGCAATACGAACGGTGGTCCTCATTGCGCGTCAGGCCTCAATCACCCATTCAAACAGCCAAAGGGAAGAAATGGACATAATGATGTCAAAAATAAAAAGCAGTTCTATCCAATGGCGATAGAGTGCAAAGGGCATCCCTGTAAGGGCAGATCGCGTGGCCTCAACAGCGCCGATAAAAAGGGGGACCGTGAGTGGCAATAACAGAATGGGGAACATAGCGTCACGCGCCCGTACCTGTACGGTCATGGCCGAAAAAAGCGTCCCCAGCGCACAGAACCCCAGGGTGGCGCCAAGAAGGATAACGGAAAGCTCGGTAATTTTGTTAAATAGATTAATGTTGAAAAACAAACCAAAAGCCGGCAATAAAACCAATGCGGCGGAGAGCATCAACAGAAAATTTCCGATGAATTTGCCCAGATAAATGGCCCCCTTATGAACGGGTGCCAGTTGAAGCGCTTCCATACAGTCGTTCCGGGTTTCCGACAAAAATATCCGTCCCAATCCGGTGACCCCGGTAAATCCGATGGCAATCCAAATGATTCCAGACATGAGGGCCATTTCCGTATCTTTCTGTGCCCAACGGTCTACGGGCAAACTGAAGCCAAAGATCAGGATGACGATGAGCGCGAAGAAAAACATGGACGAAAGGGATTCCCGGCTGCGTATTTCACAGAGGAGATCTTTCCAGAGAATCCATCGGATGACACTCAGAAAACGCATGGGCCGTTCGGTATGAAGGATACGGGCACCGTATCATGGTGGTATTGCATGAGGCAAGCGTCCCTTACGAGGCGTCTACGATCAGGCGATTGCGTCCCCGTCCACATAGTTGCTATGATGTGCCAACGCAGTCGGCGACGTGCCCGGTATCGGCATAACGGATAACAAGGAAAACATGCCACAAGCCACATCCACCTCCGTATCCGTAGAAATCATGGGGAGACCCTATCGCGTGCCCCAGGGGATTACGCTGGTTCAGGCCATGTGGCATACGGGCCATGAGATGATCCGGGGCATTGGGTGCCTGGGGGGTGTCTGTGGGGCCTGCGCGACCCTTTACCGCACCGAAGGCGATCACACCTTAAAATCCGGCCTTGCCTGCCAGCTCATTGTGGAAGAGGGCCTGTCATTCGCGCTCTCGGCGCCTCTGCCCGTCAGAAAGCCGATCTATCCTATGTCGTTGTTGGAGACGGGACCTTCTGACCCGAAGCAGGATTTGTTCACTTACTTTCCGGAAGCGGCCTCTTGCCGAAATTGCAATGCCTGTACGGAGGCCTGTCCACAAGGGATTGACGTCCGGACCGGTATCTGGAAGGCAGTCTTCGGTGATTTCAAAGATGCCGCCGACCTCTTTCTCCCGTGCGTGATGTGTCATCTTTGCGTGCCCGTTTGTATTGCCAATATTTCGTCCGACCAAGTGGGGCTCTACGTACGGCGCGCTCAAGGGGTCTTCTTCACCCCCATCCCGGACCAACTCAATACCCGTATCAGTGAAATAGAAAGCGGCCGGTTTGATGCACAGTGGGCGGAGATGGAAGCGTCCCTATGAGAACCTTCATTCGGCAGATGGAAGAGAAGGCCGTTAGAGGTGGACGGTTGACTTATGAGGAAGGATGCCGTCTCATTGGAGCCACAGGCCCAGACATTCTTGATCTAATCGCATCTGCGAACAGAATTCGGGTCCACTACTGGGGCGACCGGATCAATCTCTGTTCCATTGTTAATGCCAAGTCGGGAAATTGTGCGGAGGATTGTAAGTTTTGTACGCAGTCTGCCTATCACGATACGGGGATACCCACCTATCCGCTGATGGACTCAGAGCGTCTGCTTGCGGAAGCGGAGATGGCAGCCCGAAACGGCGCCGGCGCCTTTGGTATTGTCGCCGCGTGGCGTGGCATGCGGCCCGGACGTGATCTTGAGGCGACGCTTTCCAGAATTCGTGAGTTGGTGGCCGCCGGGCACACGCGCACCGATGCCTCACTGGGTATCATTAGCGATCCTGTGATTGCCCTTCAGTTGAAGGAGGCCGGACTTGCCTACTATAACCATAATTTAGAAACGGCACGCTCATTTTTCCCCAATATTTGTACAACACACACCTATGATGATCGGGTGCGCACCATTGAATATTGCAAGGCCGCCGGCATCCGTATCTGCTCAGGCGGTATTGTTGGCATGGGGGAATCGCCGATGCAGCGGGTTGAGCTGGCCGTCGCCCTACAGGAGTTGGATGTGGACGTGGTGCCATTGAACTTTCTGCATGCGATGCCGGGGACGTCGTTTGAAAAACTCCCGCCGCTTAGGCCCATGGAGCTCCTTAAAATCATCGCGCTCTTTCGGTTCATGTTGCCCTCTAAGGACATTATGACTGCCGGTGGCCGTGAGGTGCACCTGCGCGATTTACAGTCGTGGATGTTTGCCGCAGGTGCCAGCCATACCTTGATCGGTAATTATCTGACAACGGAGGGGCGTCGGCCGGAAGACGATCTGAAGATGATTGACGATCTTGATTTGACCTGTGCTTCCGAATGCGGAACGCCCACCCCGTTGCCATCTATCCGTGCCGATGCGTTGGCTGTATTATGACCAGGTGCCATCCCCCTTGGGCGATCTTTGGATGGTTGCCTGCGAAGAGGGCCTTTGCCTGTTACGGTGGGGGTGTGATCGGCGGACGCTTGTCGGGGATGAGGGTGGCCCCTTGCCACCGGTGGGACGTTTTGGTTTTAAGACGGAATGGCGTTTCAAAAGGGTTGTGATGCACCGGTGGCGTGAGTTGCTATTTGCCTACTTCTCCGGTCGTAGGGTACGGTTCGATGCGCCGATTGCCCTCCCCTGGGGGACGCCTTTCCAAAAGGCGGTTTGGCAAGGTATGATGCGCATCCCGTATGCCCACGTGCAGAGCTATCAGGCGCTTGCCATACAGGTGGGAAAGGGTGCCGCCGCGCGTGCGGTCGGTAGTGCCTGTGGGAAAAACCCGTTGCCTATCGTGATTCCATGCCACCGGGTGATCCGCCATGACGGGACAATGGGTGGATACACAGGTGGGGTATCTATCAAGCGACAATTACTACAACTAGAAGGAGTAACGTTCCATGAGTAATACGTATGATCCAAGGATGCCGTCTATGGGGCAATTGTCACCCAAGCTCATTGCGATAGGGGTCGTTACACTGCTGGTTGTCGCTCTTGCCGCATCGTCTATAGCGATCGTCGGCCCTGGGGAGAGAGGTGTTGTTTTCAGTCAAATCAGTGGCATCCGGGATATCCTTCTGTCGGAAGGCCTTCACTTCAGGGTTCCATTTGTTGAGACGGTCATCCTCATTGATGTAAAAGTTCAAAAGGTGCAGACGGAGGCGTCGGCATCGTCAAAAGACCTACAAGTGGTTGAGACGGCCGTTGCCGTCAACTTTCATGTAGACCCTGCATCTGCGCAAAAGCTGTATCAAGAGGTGGGGCTCTCGTTCAAAGATCGGATCGTGGACCCTGCCATTCAAGAATCCGTGAAGGCCATTGCGGCGGGGTTTACGGCGGAAGAGCTGATTACCCGCCGGGCCGAGGTAAAGAATAAAATAAAGGCCGATTTGGCAAAGCGGTTGATCGTCTTTAATTTGATTGTGGACGAGTTCTCGATCGTTAATTTTTCGTTTTCTCAGCAGTTTAATGCAGCAATTGAGGCCAAACAGGCGGCGGAGCAAGCCGCGTTAACGGCCAAGCGAGACCTGGAACGAATCAAGATCGAAGCCGAACAGCGCATTACGCAGGCTGAGGCAGAGTCAAAGGCGCAGCAGCTCCAAAAAGAGACCCTCACCCCTATTCTGTTGCAGTTACGGGCCATTGAAAAATGGGATGGGAAGCTGCCGCAGGTCTCCGGCGGAGCGACGCCTTTCATTAACGTGGATGCCATGAGCAAGTAACGTAAGGGCATGGCGAACAATTGGGTTGACAAGGGGAGAAGCAGCACGATACGATGATCGTGGTGGTGTGGTTGGTCCCATGAGCCACGATGGGATTTGGGTGTTGAGTATAGGTGGTTTGATCTAATTGGGGTTTTAGCGGTGATATGGTGATGATGAATAGAGGTGCTGTGTACGAGGTTTTGCCGGGGCCGGAGGGGATTCTTCCACCGGCTGCGACGGTGATGGGCGTTTGTTTACCGGAGGAAGGTGAAGGACTGTTGCATGGCAGGATCGTCTCAGAAGAAGAGGCGATGCGATCTGCGGCAATTGCCATGCTCACGCGCCGGAATCCAACACTCTTTCCAGGCCCTTTAATGCTTTGGGGGTGGACGGAACATACACGGGATAAGTCTGCCCCGTTCTTTGAAGTTGCCCGAGAGATACCGGGGGTGCGCATTATTCCCATGCCGGACTATCGTCCCATTTACCCAAAGATTGACCCGGAAGCGGTGATTAATCCGTGTCATCCCAACCTGACGATCTGGCACAATAAAATTGAAGCCTGCGTTCTCATCGGAGTGCATTGTCATTTTGCGAATGTTACCCTTAAAATTATTCGTGGGGGGACGAATTGTTTTACGATTGCCCTATGTGCCGAAGCAGGCCACGAAGACGCCATGAGTTCGGTCCCGAATGTGGGGGCGGAAAAAATTGCTCGTTTTGCGGAAATTTTGAGATTGGTTAAAAAAGAAGGCGTTAAGCCGCTTTATGCCGGGCAAGGAATTATCCCCTCCGGGTGGGCCCAAGTGGCAAGCTTGGGTGGATCTGCAGGAGGGCAAAACGGTGCTTTTGTGGACAATGGGCTCTCTCACCATGGGCTTTCCCATGATTTGGAACATGGTCTAGACGAGAACGAAGAGTAGTGTGGGGGGGGAAAGGTCTAGGTAATTAAGAATAGTGAGGACACGATGAGCGAGAGTGCGGTTATTGAGGAGGTAAAGACAAACCCACAGGGCGATGTCATCACGTCCGCTCCTCCTCCAAAGGCGGATGCTAAGAAGGGTGCCGCAAGTCAGCGTGTTGTTAGCCCGGATTATCTAATGTTGCAGGCCCCGCGTGAGGCTGTTTTTATGACGGGGAGTGAGGCGGCCAAGGAAGCGATTCGTCGCGCCAATGTGGATATCGCCATTTCGTATCCGATTACCCCGCAGAGTGAGACGATGCAGCAGGTGGGGTACCTCTATGCGGAAGGGTATTTGAAGGACTATTACCGCGGGGAAGAAGAATATGGCGTGATGTCGGCGATTGCCGGGGCGTCTCGTGCGGGAGTACGTTGTCTGACGGCGACGGCCGGCCCTGGGCTAATCCGCGGTATGGAAGTGATCGCGTCTTGGCCGGGGGGCAGGCTCCCGTCCATGCTGCTCATTATGTGCCGTGTGATCAACGCGCCTCTTGCCATTCAACCCGATAATGTTGAGCTTTCGTACATGCTCAATACGGGTGGCATCCTATTTCACGCAGAAAATCAGCAGGATTTCTACGATTATATATTGGCCGGTTTCATGATTGGTGAGAAGCCGGAGGTGACCTTGCCGGTGGCCGTGGCAGTAGACGGGTTCTTCGTCACGCATGCGCGCGGATGGGTTTCGCTACCGTCGGCTGATATCAAGCTGCCACCCAGAGACTGTTACCATGAGGCGGTTCCCATGATGGATAATGAAAATCCGCCCATTCGTATCTCCCGTGATGCGCCCATCCAGAAGTCCAATTTCATTTCCTATCACATGCACGCCTCGTGGCAACAGGAAGTTTGGGCTGCACAGGCCCGTGCGAACAAATGGGTTAAGCGCTGGATGGGCAGCCCAATCGAGGTGGTCAACCCAACGGCAAAGACAATAATTGTTGCATCTGGTGCGATGGTATCTCAGTCTCGAGAAGCGGTCAGGCAGGCAAGTGAGCAGGGGATAGAGGTCGGCCTGGTCAAAATTAAGTCTCTACGCCCATTTCCATCGCAGGAGCTTGTTGAAGCGGTTGATGGTGCCGATCGGATCATCGTTCCGGAGTTTAATTATGTCGGGTGGCTTGCTAAAGAGGTAAGGTCCGCCATTCCGCGTACGGAGCGGGTAATCTCTGGGCCTCGGGTTTTTGGCGGCATGACGATGCCGACGGAGCTGATTATGAGCTACGTCAAGGGCCGGCGGTAGGTCGGCGCTTAAGTTTTTGAATCTGTTCCTCACAAGGAGGGGATGCAATGTCACTAGAAACAATTCGTGTAGCTCCGGGGTTTAAAGAGTATTTGCCTCGAGAATATCAGGATTTAGTAGACGATGGTCCGTTTGGCAGAGAACGAAAGGTCTCTGAGGTTGGGTCATTTAAGGAGGCCGTAGAAGAACATCCCATGTGTGCCGGGTGTGCCATGACCCTCTTTATTCGTACCGCCATCGTGGCGCTTCCGAGCTTAGAAAACACGGTGATCATCGGCACGGCAGGGTGTGGGCGATTGGTACTGTCTCAAACGGCCGTTCCGTTTATCTACGGCAACTACGGGGATACCAATGCCGTTGCAAGCGGTCTGAAGCGGGGCCTAGCGATCCGCTTTAAGGACAAACCCAAAGATGTCGTTGTTATGGCAGGCGATGGGGGGCTTGCTGATATCGGTTTTTCGGCGGTCATGCACTCCTGGTTTAGGAAGGAAAGATTTACCACGGTCATGCTCGACAATGAAGTTTATGGAAACACCGGTGGGCAAGAAAGTGGCATGACGCAGAGGGGGGCTATCTTAAAGATGGCACCGCTCGGTAAGAAGTTTGAAAAGATGGATATGATGGGGCTTGCCAAAACGGCAGGGGTCGCCTACATTGCCCGCGTAGTGCCGACAAACGCCACCCGTGTGGCAAACACCATACGGAAGGCCGTCCTGATCGCGAGAGAGGTGGGCCCCACGTATGTTCAGGCCTATACGTCTTGTAATATTGAATATGCGATTCCAACCCCTAAGGTGATGGATGATGCGCGTATGATTGAGCAGCAGAGGTATGGGTTTTCAGAATACTTTACCGATGAGGCCAAGTCCTATTGGGAGCACTACGAAAGAGAGCGTCGTCAAGTTAAGGGCCCAGACGGCGAATCAGAAGATTAGGGGCACCTCTAAAAACCGTCACGAGCGGCCAAAATGCAAGGCGCACGGAGCAGAGGAACCGGAATATATCTTTGAATATATGAGGATTCCGAGCACCGCGCAACGTAGCAGTTTGGACGCACAGTAGGTTTTTAGAGGTGCCCTTAGGCGTATCAAGCGTCTCATTGTTGACGAAGCACCGCGGGATCATTCGGGCAACCTTTAAGCTGGAATCCGGTAGCTTTTAAGTGTTTTTGTCGTGGGCGCGGCTGTGGCTGCGCTCTAGCAATAGGAGGGTAAAGTGGCTGGAATAGTGTCGAGATACAATGTTCGGATGGCGGGAATCGGTGGGCAGGGCGTTGTGACCGCGTCGCACGTTCTGAGCAATGGCGTTATCATTGGAAAAGGACAAAGCACGCTGGTGCCGTTTTTCGGCTCTGAAAAGCGGATGGCGCCCGTGGAAAGTTATGTGCGTGTGGCAAACGTTCAGATCTATGAAATTGGCGAGATCATCTACCCGAATGTCATTATGATCTTCCATCCGCAGGTGATTACGCACGGTAAGTCGTATACGATGCCGTTTTATTCGGGATTAAAAGAGGCTGGTGTCGTTCTCATCAATAGTGAGGAACCCGTGGCAATGGGTGAAGACCAAGAGCGAGAGCTGAGGTTAATGAAAGCGAAGGTTTGCTACCTTCCAGCCACTAAAATTGCGAACGAGGTCGGTGGGACGGACCTTGCGACCAATATGGCGATGGTCGGAGGGATAGCGGGGATTATTGGCATGCCGTCGCTTCCAGCCTTGAAGCAGTCGGTTCACGAGCGCTTTTTAGGGAAGGGGTTCGTTGTCTCCGGTGGAACGGCCTCTCTAGATAATGTCATTGAGAGAAAATTCGCTAAAAAAGCGGAGCTGGTAGAGAAAAACTTTGCCGTTGTGAAGGCGGCTTACGAGTATGTCATTGAACGGGGATGGGCTATTTCTGGAAAAGAGGCGGAAGTGCGTGAAGCGGTTGCTGCTTAGAATCTAAAAATTCGTGAGGGTCTATGTACGCTGTTGCCGATATTGACGTTGATGTGTGCGGTTCCACAAAGTGTAGGCTCTGTACGCAGTTTTGCCCGGAGTCCAATACCATTCAGTTCGATAACGCACGGAACTCGGCCTACGTATCGGTGGACCGGTGCAAGGGATGCGAGATTTGCGTTGGAGTTTGCGACGATCTTGCCAAGCACCACGCGATTAAGATGGTTCCGATTAACGAAGTCCAAAGCGGCTTTGAGCTTCGGCTTGTCGGTTTCAAACAGTCTATTGCCGGTCTCCATTAACGATAGTGAAGTGTCCTGCCTGTGGGCACGAAAATGACCCCTTCCTCCCTTGGTGTGTTAAGTGCCTGAGGGAGTTCCCCTCGTCCCTTCCTCGTGTCCGTGTCTGCCCGGAGTGTCACGCCCAGAATGATGCGGATGCCTATCACTGCGAGGTCTGCCATGAGCCGCTTCGCCCGGGCCAGTCGGAGTGACGGGGGGAATTGTCATTACGTACTGCACAACATCCACGTACCAACTTGTGGGGAATGGTAAGGGGTTAGAAGGGTTCCCCCTTTGTTTTACCCGCGAATAGGGGAAGGCGTGGTCCCCGCGAAATAGGCCTTCGCCTCTCCAATGGTATATAACGATCCCGTAATAGTCAGCGTATCGTTAGGTTGCATGTTGTGCACCGCGTAGGCAATAGCCTCAGGGACGGTTTTGTGGGGCGTCTGGCGCACCGGTGTGCCCACCCTGGATGCAGTCACAGATTTAAGAGATGCCAGTATGTCAGCAGGAGAGGCAGCGCGTGGGATGTTTGGAGCAGTCACAATGATCTCATGCGCCCATGTCAGTAGGTAAGACAACATATCGGCGATCCGCTTATCCTTCATTATGCCGACAATCGCCAAGCGTTTGTGGCGAGGGTCAGGCGTTATCTGATGTAGGGCGTTGACCAGTGCCTGCACGCCTGCAGGGTTGTGTGCACCATCCAGAATAATCCGCGGCCTCTCGTGCACCGTTTCAAAGCGTCCGGCGCACGTTGCACCCGCAATCCCTTTAAGAATGACTTCGTGAGAAAGTTTCACCCCCAACTGCTGTAGACACTCGATGATACCCAGGGCAACGCCGGCGTTTTGCACCTGGTGCGGACCCGCCAGTGAGCAGTGAATGGCGTGCACGTTCCCCTGCAGACCGATATAAACAAAGTGCTCCGGGTTGTCTCCCATGACACGGATCTCATGCCCCAGGCGGATTAAGGGCGCACCTTTTTCGTGCGCGATCCCTTCAAAGATTGCCAAGACTTCCTCCTGTCCCACTGCCGTGACAACGGGGACCCCTTTTTTAATGATCCCTGCCTTTTCTTTAGCGATCGCCTCAATCGTCTCTCCAAGATACTGCTCGTGATCAAGGGCGATTGTAGTAATGGCTGCCACTAAAGGAAGAACCAGATTCGTGGCATCGAACCGTCCCCCCATTCCTACTTCCAAGACGGCATAATCTAAACGCTGTTCGGAAAAGTAGAGAAAGGCAAGGGCGGTTGTAAATTCAAAAAATGTAATGGGTGGAGTAAACGGGAGCGCCTTGACGCAATCACGTATGATAGAGGTCAATCGGATCATTTCAGGCGCCGGGATTGGCGTCCCGTTGATACGTATGCGTTCCGAGAAATCAATCAGGTGGGGTGATGTGTAAAGGCCGGTCCGGTACCCACCCCGTGTCAGAACGGATGCCACCATGGCAGCAGTTGAGCCTTTCCCATTGGTACCTGCGATATGGATGGAGGGGAACGTCCGCTCGGGATGGCAAAGCCTGTCCATAAGTGCCTCCATCCGAGCCAGGGTAGGCACAATCCCATGCCCCTGCAAACGGAACAGGTAATCCAGTGCCTCCGTTACCTGCGGCGTAGTTCCCAATCTTGTCCTTTAACAAATGTGTCCACTGATGGCAGCGTATCATAACAAGGGCGGCAAGCAAGAGGGTAGTGGATTTACCAGTTGTCTTCCGATACCGTATTATGCAAAAATGCGCGGCTTAGAGAAGGTCTCACTCAAGTTTTGAGAAGGCAGATGGCACAGACCGTGCTGGGGTTAGATATCGGTCAGGACACCGTTCGTGGCGTGCGTATCGGGCAGGGCCTGCGGGGTCTGCGCGTGCTGGATATATTCGAGCAGGAGGTGCCCAAGGAAGAGGTTGCCTCCGGTCTGCTCTGCCATGGGCAGATGGAGGCACTTAAACAATTAATTTCAGACGGAAAAATTAGGCCAAATGAGCGGATTACCGTTGCCCTACCCGGTCAGTTTGTCTCTTTCCGGACATTGGTACTTCCCTTTACGGACACCCGGAAGATCGAACAGGTTGTGCCATCGGAGCTGGAAGCGCATCTACCGTTTGATTTGGAAGAAGTGATTGTTGACTCTTTTCTCACGCAATCGAATAAAGACGTGCAAACGTCTCACGTCTTAGCCGTTGCCGTCCAGAAAACCGTTCTAAAGCAATATTTAGACGCCCTACAAGAACTTGGGCTCAACCCTTCCGTGGTTGGGTTAGATACCCTTGCGCTTTATTTGGCCTATACGTCCGGCCATGCCGAGCAACACATCGCGCACGGCGCCGCTCTTCTAATTGATATAGGGGCGTCTAAAACGGTTCTAGCCGTTATCGCCCAGGGTCACCTACGATCCGTTCGAACCCTCTTGATGGGTGGTGATGACATAACCGCCACCCTCCAGCATGTCCGCCGGTTGTCGTGGGAAGAGGCAGAAATAGTAAAGATGCGAAGCACGCTTGATCCTATGGAGGCAGATGACGATGGCGTGGAGGTTGCCACGTGCATAAAAGAGGCACTCACCCCGTGGCTACGTGAGATAGAAAAAAGCTGTATGGATGTTTCTGCCTTCTACCTGTGCGGGGGGGGAAGCCTCTTAAAAGGATTGAGTGATTATATTGCACAGGCACTGCAACTGTCTCCTATATCCTGGCAGTCCGAGATTCAGGGCATCAACCGACAGGCCGTACCCACTTACATGCAGGGGCTTGGGCTTGCCCTATCTGTCACACAACCGGAGAGGGAGTTAAACTTACGACAAGGCACCTTTCTTCTTCATCAGTCCTCTAGTCAGAAGCAGAGACAGCTCCTCGCAATGGGATTTGGCGTTTTGGTGGTTGTGAGCCTGTTGGTGGCCGGGGTTTATCTTCGTCATCAACAGGTGCAGCAACGTTATAAATCATTGAAAGAGACGCTTCATGCAGGCTTTGTCCGTCTGTTACCGAATGCACCCCGGGCGTCTACGTCAGAGATTGAACAAGTGGAAGCGATCATTCGGACCACGGAACAAACTCATGAATGGCTGGAGATTAACCGGGAGAGTCCGCTGGCTACGCTCCGCGCATTGACGATGGCCATACCGCCCGAAGTTCCCATTGATGTTCACGAATTTTCTGTAGATGGGAACAAGGTGCGTGTTGCGGCTACAACCCGTTCCTATGACATGGTAGACCAAATACGCGGCGGTCTGTTGGGGGTTCCTCACTTCCAGGATGTGAATGTTAGTGGCGCAAAGACCTCTCCCGGTTCCTCAAGTGTGGAATTTGATATTCAGTTTTCGGTTGGGCCGTTACAGGATTTACGGTAAGGGCACCTCTAAAAACCGTCGCGAGTGGCCCAAATGCAAGGGCTACTGCGCACAGGAACCGGAGTATATCTTTGAATATATGAGGATTCCGAGCACAGCAGCTCGCAGCAGTCGGGTCACGCAGCAGGTTTTTAGAGGTGCCCGTAACTAGGTTTAACGCAATGAGTGGAATTAACCGTATGGCTTTTCTTTCTTCCCGTGAGAGAGGAGTTCTGGCTGCGGGAGTCTTGTTACTTTTTGTGATTGTTGGCTATGTCTTTTGGCTTGGCCCCATACGTGAAGATACCACGCGACTGACGCGCCTAATCCCCAAGAAGGAGAAAGATATCCGGGCCTTTGCTGTGTTGCGGGACCGCTATCTGGTGTTGCGGGGTGATGTGGATGCGGTAGAGCGGCAATTCCCGCCCAAGGAGTTCTCTTTGCTGTCGTTCCTAGAAGAAAATGCTAATAGGAACAACATAGGAGGGAATGTGACTTACATCCGTCCACTGACCCCCGAGACGCATGAGCCGTACCGCAACAACAAAGTTGAGGTGAAGATAGCCAATGTCCATCTGGTGGATATGGTCTCCTTTCTCGGCACCATTGAACGCATGCCTTATTCGCTGCGGATTGGGAGCCTTTCAATCAGGACGCATCGCTCCGATCCATCTCTGATGGATGCCACCTTCGTTATATCATCGTACCAAAGAGATCTCTTCTGAGTGTTTCTGCCCCGTGTCAGCCGCCATGGATTTGCCCTCCTTCTTAGTTTAGCCGTTACGGCCTTGCTCACCGTTGTCCTGTTAGAGGCCGACTTTCAGGCGCGCACGCACTTGCGCGCTGCCGGGAATTTCCGGGATGACACAAAGGCGTTTTACTTGGCGCAATCCGCTATCTTGAAAGGTCAAGCGCAATTAACGGATGATAAAAAAGAGGACGGTAAAAAGCCATCCGACGCTTACGATGGCCTGGATGAGCCGTGGGCGCAAACAACAACAAACACCCTGGGCGGTGGGACGTTTGAGGTCGAAATTACGGACGAAGCGGGAAAATTTAATCTAAATGCCTTGACGCAACCCGGGTACGTCCTTCAGTTAAAACGACTTTTTAAGCAGTTGGGTATTGAGGAATCTCTCGTTGATGATGTTGCGGACTGGATTGATCCCAACGATACCCGTGGCGCGTTTGGGTCTGAAGCCGGTTACTACCAACAATTAGACCTTTCCTATGTGCCGTCCAATCAGCCTTTTCAAACCATGAAAGAGCTACGGTTGGTTGCCGGCATTACCCCGGAGATTTACCGGAAATTATTACTCCATGTTACCGTTTATCGTACACAACCAAACGATGGAAAGATAAACATTAATACGGCATCTCGGGCTGTCATTCAAAGTTTTGGCGCTTACGTGGATGACCAGTTGCTCAATCAACTGATTGCCGGGCGCCCGTACAAAAACCTAGGCTCCGCCGGGGCCGCCCTACAGAATACGATAGCCAACCTTGGGGTGATTGCAACGGTGAGGAGTGATATCTTTTCACTTGTCGGACGGGCAGAATTAAACAAGGTACAAAAGACCATTCGGGCGGTCTACGATCGCAGTGGGAAAAAGACGCTTTATCTAAGTGTGGAGTAAGGCGTCTTCGTTTAGGGCACCTCTAAAAACCTACTGCGCAGCCCAATTGCTGCCCACCCCAAAACATTCAAACATTGTTTGGGGGGGGGGCGGTGCGTTGCGTGGTGCTTAAGAATCCGCATGTATACTGCATACATTGCGGTTCCTGCGCGCAGTAGCCCTTGCACTTGGGCCGCTCGCTACGGTTTTTAGAGGCGCCCTTGACATAGATTGCCTCCGTCTCTGTCTTAAGAAAACTACCGTCGGTGTACACAGCAGGCCAGGGCCTTTGCCTTCCCGCAAGCGGGTATGCTACGCTACCCCGCTTCTAAGGTTGTCATTCCGGCATGCTTTTTGCCGATATGGCGCCTGTGTGGTGGGCGTCAATACTGAATCGTACGTATTAACCTATCTTAGAAGAAGGAGATGTTATGTCGGAGCACCTTGATACCTTAGAGATGCGTGTGCAGGCGATGATTAGCCTTGTTGGGCGCCTGAGGCAGGAGAAGGCCGAGCTTTTTGAAATTGTTCGTCGGATGGAGGTGGAGTTGCTTCAGTATCAAAAGGAGCGTGATGCGATCCGGACGCGCCTCGGGAAAATTGTTGACACGCTTGAGACAATAGGTGACTGCACCGAACAGGAGCCGATACTTGCAAAGTAGCCACCGAGTTGAAATCTGCGGGCAGCAATATACCCTGCGTGGAGAGGCCGACTCTGCCTATATACAGGGACTTGCGGCCTTCGTTGAACAGAAGGTCAAGGAGGTCTCTTCTCTTCCCGGTGAACATTCATTCAAAACTGCTATCCTGGCCGCGATCAATATTACAGACGAGCTCTTCCAGTTGAGACGGCAGCAGAAGCAATCGAAAGATAGTATTGATCGCCGTACCCGGGATATCATCGAGCAAATTGAAGAGCAGTTTGAGACGGAGGCGGGAATGAGTTTGGGCGGCGTAGCTCAGGGGTAGAGCAGGTGAATCATAATCACTCGGCCGGGGGTTCAAATCCCTCCGCCGCTACACATCATAGAAGATGGTCAGGCTCCCTATCGTCCAAGTGAGCCGCCATCGCAAGTCAGGGACGCCCCTGACATTTTGTTTGTGTTATAACAACGTGCGTGCGTGCGTGCGTGCGTGCTAACCCCCTTACTTAATGGAGAGCAGTTCAACATCAAAAAGCAGTGTAGCATTAGGCGGAATAATGGTACCGGCGCCTCTTGATCCGTATCCAAGGGTAGGTGGAATCGTGAGTTTGCGCTTGCCGCCCACTTTCATGCCGGACACCCCTTCATCCCAACCCGGGATGACTTGCCCAACGCCGATGGTAAATGTGAACGGCTCATTTCGATCTCGGGAGCTATCGAATTTCTTGCCATCGGTCAGCCAACCGGTGTAGTGCACCGTAACGCTTTTCCCCTTTTGGGGGCTTTCCCCCGTTCCGATAACCTCATCTACATATTGCAAACCGGATGCAGTGGTCTCCATCTTCTTATCTCCCGTTTTATCTCCCGCCTTTTCCATAGCTTTTGCCTTCTCTTTGTCTTTAGGTACTGCCTCTTTAGACCCTGCATCCATTCCCATGACACCGCTACCGGCAACTAAGACCGCTGTAACCGCCAAAACCACTACACGTGCGCTCAATAACCGCATTGTCTCCTCCTTAGTTTAACCATGGATAAAAAGACCCTACCGGGCGGGTCCATACCCCAACTACTCCGCATCGCCTTAATTGGACGCCATCTGAAGGGGGACGGTCACGGAAAGACAGGTTCCCCGAAGAGGGGTAGAATCTAACCAAAACGTCCCTCCAACGCCTTCAACGGCTTCCCGAATCCAAAGCAGTCCCGTCCCCGCATGAATATCTATAGGCCATATGGAAGACTGATGCATGGCAAATCCCTTTCCATCATCGGTAATAGAAAGGTTTACTCGACCTGGACCCGCTTGCTTCTGAAGAGTGATAACAATTGACCGCGCTGTGGCATGCTGCGCAACATTGCGTAGGGCTTCATGTGCGATCTGATAGAGAAGGGCATCCAGCCCTCCCGGCAGTCGCTTGGGTATGTTTTTCGGCGTAAATTGAACCTGTAGTCGTGCCTGCTTGCGATAAGCGTCCAGATAGCTTTGAAGCCTGCTAACAAGCTCCGCCGTCGGAGGCAATGCCGTCTGAAGTTCGGTCATGTGCGTCTCCATTTTCTTACGGATACGCGCCAGGTGCCCTTCTATAGACTCGATTTTGGTAGACTCTATCTTAGGCTGTAAGTCAACCAAAGCGGGCTTGTCTTGTGGTGCTTCCCCGGAAGAATTCCCCATAGACGGATTGGATGGGTCTGGTGGCGACGGTGGTACCGACTCTAAATGGGCCGGCTCTGTCGGTGGGGGGGCAGGTAGATTGGATAAGTCGCGCGAGATATCGTTATAGACGGTTTTTGTACGGCCGCGTAGCGTTTGTTCACGCCGGTTCAAGCCGGTTGCAAGAAGGCGCAACCGTTGGGTACGCTCCAATGTCAGTTTATTGCACAAGGCACGGTCAATGGCCACGACGGCTGTTTCAGCAAGCGTCACGATGCCTTCGATGTCTTCCTGTAAAAATTGTTTGAAGCAGCGGGTTTCATCTAAAACGAGTACTCCGACAACCCGATGGGGCATTACAAGCGGTACGGCAAGCAAAGATTGCGACTTGAATGCTTCTTTCCATGTTTTTCCAACACGGGGATCTTCCGGGGCGTTTTCAGAAACGATTGCCTGTCGCCGGGCCGCGGCGAGAGGCACCAGTGTCTGTTCCCACGGACGGAACTCCATCTTTCGAATAGCGTCAATTTGTGTATTAAGTGCCGCCGCACCGTAGAGAACCTTTCGATAGGGGTCTAAAAGAAAAATAGAACAGTGACTGACGTCAGCCACTTTCACAAAAGTCTGGACCAGCATACAAAGCAATGGCTCAAGGGAAGGTAAGGAGGCCATCTCGTTGTTAATCCGCTGTCTTTGGTTAAGTGCAGCGATTTGGGTAGCCGCCAGTTGATGGTTTGCGGCTATCTCGATGGCCGTACCAATCCATACGGCGCTCTCAGTCAGCATGACCGCCGCCTCAGTCATCATGGTTGCGCTAAAGAGGGCAATGATCCAACGTTCTTTTGCAACGGGTAGCGTTGTCCCAACATATGTGCGCCATCCCTCTCCGCCAACGAACAACGGATCAAGCGGGCTGTTGCCATCACCTATCAGCGTCAGCGGCTCACCTTTCTGAATTTTACCCAAAACACTACCATCGGGACGTATCCCTTGCCTCTCAAAGCGCTCCAGAGAGGGCGTTGAGAGACCTTGATGAGCAACGGCAAAAAAGCGTTGCCGTTGCTCATCAAACTTTGCGATATAGCCACCGTCGGCCCCTATGATGGAAACAACCTGATCAATCGCCTTTTTACAGAGCATCTGCTCTGAGGCCATCGCGTGAAGGTTTGATAACAGAGTGTCCGCCAGTCCCTGCGAAATGCCTATCATTTTTGGATCGGCAGATATGGCGTCGGTAACACCCTTTGGCGGTTTCACGCGCGTACGGTCGGACAAACGAGAGAGGAGGAGACCGAGTATCTTAGAAATAGCAATGAACGTCGCCTGATCCTCTACTGTGAGGGCATCCGGCGCTTTGAAGGCCAGCGAGAGAGTTCCAACGGTCTTGCGGTCTATTTCCAGGACGGTCCCCGCGTAGGTTTCAATCTGAAGGCGACGAATCAGTTGTTCAGAAAAACGGGGATCTTTGGAGAGGTTGCTGGAAAAAATGCAGGACCCATGTATTTTCACAATACCCGCAAGCGACTGGAAGCGCTGCAAAACGGGCGTGCCCCGCCTGAAGCCTCCAGGTATTCCAAATTGGGCAATCAGGGACCATTCTAACTGGGACTCCTCCCATCCAAAGAGTAGTCCAAAATCGGCTCCCATGATCTGTACGGCGGATTTAAAGAGACGGCGCAACGATTCCGTTGTATTGCCTGCCGCCTCTACTGCAAACGCCATATCCAAAAAGGTTGCAACCTTACCCCCGTTGGGAGCAGCGTTTACTGAAGGCGTTGGTGACTCGGCGAACGCCTCCGCGTTTGACGGTGACTCACCCCCCGATCCTTTATTAAACAAAAACCCTCTATTAAACAAAAACCCTCCCATCATCACAACCTAGCCTATCACACTACCATATTACAACGGTGTCTGCCATTCGAATAGCATCAAGCATTTTGGGATATCCAATCAACCCCTCAATGTCTTCCCCTATCCCTCTATCTTCTTTAAGGATAAAAACCGTCAGTCCTTGCCCTTTTAGGCGGTTGATAGTGCTGGAAGAAACCCTTGCGGCCTCTTGGATTAGCAGGAGTGTTACTTGTGTGGTTGGAGTCTTGGTTTGTTGAAACAAAATCTCTTCCGTATTGGCTAGATCGTTGCATTGCCTAATGATATACAAAATATGCCGGTTCATGGATTGTCACATAACAATGGTTGCGTCAGCCGTGGCGAGAAGCGTGGCTATCTCGTGTGTCAAAAGGGGGCTGATGGGATACCGGCTTTCCTTGCAGTGGGTCAGGGCAGTGGACTCCAGATAAAAACAGGGAACGAAGGCCGTGAGCCCGTCTAAAAACCCCGTCGCCATTTCTCCATCCATGCAG
Organism: Candidatus Troglogloeales bacterium; assembly: GCA_005239745.1. Lineage (GTDB taxonomy): Bacteria > Nitrospirota > Nitrospiria > SBBL01 > SBBL01 > SBBL01. Next base: position 21,494 of record SBBL01000018.1, read on the forward strand.
GCTTCGGCGTCAGACGTTAAAAGCCTGGCAGATGACCCTACGAAAAGGAGAGAGACTTGTTGTTCGCAAGCGGCAATGCCGAGCGCAATCCGAACGGCTTCGCAGGCACGTGCAGATATTCTCGGATCGCTGCGAATAATAACAACCGTGTGTTTCATGTGGGCTTAAACTAGCAGATTTACCGTGCTTAGCACCACTTTAGGATATGCCATCGCTCATCCGCAAGCCCGTCCGGCTCTCTGACGTGGAGAAAAGGGACATTATCACTTTGGCGTGACACGGACAGGGCGTTGCGTGTCCCTTAAGGAAAGGCGTACACTGTGCGTCCATCGAAATGGTCCCACGATCTATCATGAAGGATGGACCTTGCGAAGCGGTAAGGGAGGATGCAATGAGCCCCGTGAGGACACATGGTGATTAAAGAAGCCATTGCCAAAGTAGTGGAGCGGACTGACCTTTCAGAGCATGAGGCGGTGTCCGTTATGCGGGAGATCATGGAGGGAGCGGCAACGCCTGCCCAGATTGCTTCCTATATGACTGCCTTGAGAATGAAGGGCGAGACGATCGATGAAATTACCGGCTCAGCACGCGTGATGCGTGAGAAGGCGACGCGAATTCAGGTGGACGATCCTAACGTGGTAGATACCTGTGGTACGGGGGGGGACGGTGCGTGCACCTTCAACATTTCAACCACGGTTGCTTTTGTGGTAGCAGGGGCCGGGGTGACGGTCGCAAAGCATGGGAATCGTTCCGTCTCTAGCGCTTGCGGCAGTGCGGATGTCTTACAGGCGTTAGGGGTGGAAGTCAATCTTGCACCACCCTTGGTGCAGGATTGTATTAATCGCATTGGCATCGGCTTTCTCTTTGCGCCACATTTTCATGCGGCCATGAAGTACGCGGCATCGCCCAGGCAGGAGGTGGGTATTCGCGGCATCTTCAACATGCTAGGGCCATTAACCAATCCCGCCGGGGCCAAGATACAACTTTTGGGTGTATTTTCTTCCCGCTTGCCAAAGGTGTTTGCCCATGTCCTACTAAATCTCGGATCGCAACGCTGTCTTGTCGTACACGGCGCAGATGGACTAGACGAGCTCACCATTACGGGTAAAAGCTCTGTGGCGGAAGGAAGGAAATGGGGAGAAGAAAAGGAGATCACCCCTTATACCCTACAGCCACAGGACTTTGGATGTCCCGTCGCACTCCTATCGGCGTTGCAAGGCGGTGATGCTACCAAGAACGCAGATATCCTAATCTCTATCTTGAACGGGGAACGCGGCCCGCGACGCGATGTCGTGCTGGTAAACGCCGCCGCGGCACTGTTTGTGGCAGGTCGCGCCCAGACCCTACAAGAAGGCGTTGCGCTTTCCGCAGAGTCCATTGATTCCGGCCGAGCTAAAGAAAAACTCGACCGCCTGAGAGAGACATCCTGCGCGATAGCGTAACAATAACACCATGGGGTTAATATGCTATGGCTTAACCTTACATTTTATCGTAAGCGTTGCGAAACGCGGAAACGACCTGTTAGACTTCCGCGATGTCCTCCCCTAAACACATTCATTTAATTGCCGTTTGTGGCACAGGCATGTCGGCGCTGGCCGGCCTGCTAAAGCAACAAGGTCACGCTCTCACGGGCTCCGACGCACGCATCTTTCCCCCCATTAGTACGTTGCTTAAACGTATTGGGATTGCTTGCCAGAACGGCTACGACGCCTCGCATATTCCGCCCGATACCGACATTGTCATTGTGGGCAATGCCGTGAGATCTGATAACCCGGAGGTAGTGGCAGCCCGTGAACGCAATCTCCCGTATTTTTCCATGCCGCAGGCGCTTGCCACCTTTTTTCTGAAGGGAAAGCGCTCACTGGTAGTGGCCGGAACCCACGGGAAGACGACCACCTCTTCACTGCTGGCATCGGTACTCACCTCCGCGGGTCGTGATCCCGGGATGATGGTCGGGGGATGGGTAAAGGATTTTGACGGGAACCATCGCCTGGGGAGGGGAGAAGCGTTTGTCGTTGAAGGAGACGAATACGATACGGCTTTTTTCGATAAAGGGCCGAAATTCCTTCATTACCGGCCGGATTGTGCCATTGTCACCAGTATTGAACATGACCATGCCGATATCTATCCGACATTTTTCTCTCTGAAAGAAGCCTTTCGGGCCTTCATTCAAAAAATCCCCCAAAATGGCTTGCTTGTCGCCGCAGCAGGTGACTTAAGCCTCACCGAAGCCACGCAAGAGGCTTGCTGTCGCGTGGAGTCGTATAGCCTCACCCACCCGGCCGACTGGCAGGCAACGGATATACGCGATACGGAGGGGGTTACTTCTTTTAGCGTGCAGTATCGTGGCCGGGCGTTTGGCCGGATGCAAACCTGCCTAATGGGTCTACACAATGTGAAAAATGCCCTTGCCGTGACCGCCCTATCGGCAGCGCAGGGACTGTCGTATATGGAAATTCAAACCGGTCTCGCCAAGTTTCAAGGGGTCAAACGGCGACAGGAAGTTATCTCTAGCAAGAAAGATATCCTGGTCATAGACGACTTTGCCCATCATCCGACCGCTATTTTGGCAACATTGAATGCACTGCGATATCGGTACTCGAAGCGTCGGCTCTTTGCCGTCTTTGAACCGCGGTCTGCCTCTAGCCGGAGAAACATTTTTCAGGATGCCTTTACGGAGGCGTTCGGCGCTGCCGATGTGGCCGTTCTTGCCGAGGTCTTTTCTCCGGAGTCGGTACCCGTGGAGAATCGCCTCAATCCCCAAAGGATCGTGGCAAACCTTACGGCGCTTGGGAAAAGGGCCTTTTATGGCCAGTCCGCCGAGAAGATTGTGGAAATACTCATGGAGCATCTACAACCGGGAGATATGGTCTGTATCATGTCAAGCGGAGATTTTGGCGGTATCTATGAAAAATTGACTACGGCCATCAACGATGGATAGATATCGTAAGCCGCCCGCCCTTCATATCGGCAATACCGTTGGCGTGATTGCCACGGCAGGACGGGTGGACCAGGTGGCGTTGGGTCGTGGGGTGGCCCATTTAGAGAAACTTGGGCTAAAAGTACAGCTGGGGCGGCATCTGGAGGGAAGCCACAGATACTTTGCAGGGACGGATGCAAATCGCGCGGAAGATTTACAGGCGATGTTGGCATGTCCAGACGTTGCAGCGGTTGTCTGCGCCCGAGGAGGAAGCGGGACAGGGAGATTACTCCCCTATTTAACGCTTCCAGCAACCCCGAAAATTGTTATAGGCGCCAGCGACGCTACCTCGCTTCTGCTTTATTTAAACGCCCATCAGTGGGTGTCGTTTCATGGCCCGATGGTTGCGACACAATTTTCAGAAGCACCCATGAGAGAGAGAGATGACCTCTTTCTCCAGACACTGTCCGGCGAGATGGTTCATATGGCTTTTCCCAAGGCTGTCCCATTGCGGTCAGGGGTCGCAGAAGGGGTGTTGACGGGGGGGTGCCTAAGCCTTATCTGTACTACCATTGGAACGGCTTATGAGATTGCTACGGCGGAGGCTATCTTGTTTATTGAAGATACCAATGAAGCCCCATACCGCGTGGACCGGATGTTAAGCTATTTGAAGGCGGTGAAGAAGTTTGATGCGGTACGTGGTGTAATTTTTGGCCAAATGCCGGGCTGTGAACCGGACGTCTTACCTGATATTATACTTGATACCTTGGGTGATGCCCCGTTTCCAATCTTATTTGGGTTCCCGTCGGGTCACGGAGACGCGGTGGCCACCCTTCCGTTTGGCATTCCCGTTCGGATGGACGCAGACGCCCGTACCCTCTCCCTATTAACCCCGTCGGTGGCGACATGATCCATCCCTTTTTGAACATTTCGCCAAAGTATCCGCCAAGCGTTTTTATTGCACCGTCGGCACGGGTGATTGGAGACGTGGTGATTGGCGCGGAAAGTTCCATCTGGTTTGGGGCAGTGGTACGGGGTGATGTCCACTACATTCGGATTGGGGATCGCACCAATATTCAGGATTTGTCTATTTTACACGTGACGCGTATCACACATCCGCTGGTGATCGGGTCCGACGTGACTGTCGGTCATCACGTGACGTTACATGGTTGTACCATCGCCGATCGTGTACTGGTGGGAATGGGCGCCGTCGTCCTCGATGGGGCGGTTGTCGGGGAGGGTTCAATGATTGGGGCAATGGCGCTTGTAACGGAGAGAATGCAGGTGCCCCCCGGCGTGTTGGTTCTTGGGGTCCCGGCGCGGGTCAAGCGTTTACTGACGCCGGAAGAAACGGCGTTCCTTTTGCAATCGGCGCAAAACTACGTACAGTTGAAATCGCATTACATGAGCGAAAGCAGCATGCCCCCAAGCCCTATGTCGGATACGTCTCCAAATGCCCCCGTAGCTCAGGCGGATAGAGCAACGGTTTCCTAAACCGTGTGCCGGGTGTTCGAGTCACCCCGGGGGCACCCCTAATAAATGATGGAGACTTTATTTATCCTAGACGGGTAGCCTCTTCTATTAGCATGACGGGGATACCGCTTCGGATCGGGTAGGCCAGTTTACATGTCGCACAACTCAAGGCTTCCGGCCCGTATGCTTGAACGGTCCCCTTGCATTTTGGGCAGGCCAATAGGTTAAGGAGTGTCTGGTCAATCATCTGATTTCCTCCAGGGTTTTGTCTGTTTTAGCCAACACCGTCTCACGATCCCGTAGGATCCATGTAACGGCCGCGGACAGATCGTCCGCCACATAATGTGGGTTCTGGCTTGATGCCACGATTTCTTGGAGCGCGTTGTTCCCGTATCCTGTTCGCACCAATATCCCTTTTGCCCCCTGCCGTGCCAGGGTGGTATCCGTTAATCGGTCTCCCACGACATATGACCGTGCGTAGTCAATGGGATAGTCCCTCACGGCCTGTTCAATCATGCCTGTTGCCGGTTTACGGCAACGACACTGTTGATTAGGGTGGTGCGGACAATAATAGACGCCATCAATATGTGCCCCTTCCATTGCAAGCAAGTGTGCCAAACGATGATGCACTTGCGAGACAAAGCCTTCTGTAAAAAATCCACGGGCAACGCCCGATTGATTGGTAACGATGATAACGAGTATCCCCTCCTGATTCAAACGCCTGATGGCCTCTGCCGCGTTTGGCGTGAGCGTCAGGCAGGTTACGGTATCTAGATAGCCGACTTCTTCATTCAACGTGCCATCCCGATCAAAAAAAACCGCCGTCTTCAGGTCCGTTTGCAACTCTCGGTTAGCCACTTCAAGCACCCGTGCTACGGATACGGATGTCATGCACCGATGATCAATCGGACAGTCGCGATAGGTGCATGGGGCACATTCAACGGGATGAGAAACGACCCGACCTTGCCGCTTACCGGGGGAGGTCACCATGGGACTCGTCGGCCCAAAAATGGCCGCTAAAGGCACCCCTAACGCAGACGCAATATGCATCGGGCCCGAATCGTTCGATAAAAAAAAGCGACATTGGGAGATGAGTGCAACCATCTGCCGCAGCGTTGTTTTACCGGCAAGTTGAATCGCCGGGTGCCGCATGTGGCGCCTAACTTCTTCGGCAACACCGCACTCATTCGCACTCCCTAGGAGTAAGACATGAGCCGGTTGCTCCGCAACAAGGGCGTCCACCGTCTCTGCAAAGCGCCTTGCGTCCCATCGCTTCGCAGAGCCGTAAGCCGCACCTGCCTGAACGCCAATGCAGGAATCCGACGGCAAAACGCCAAACGGAGCCAACCATTTGCGCGCTGCTTGTCGCTCGTCTGCCGTAGCGATGAGGTACGGCTGGCTGGGTGGGGCCGGTTGTCGCAAGAGTCGAAGCAGTCCTAAGTAGACATCCTGTTGGTGGCCGTTTGGTTTGATCGCGTGGTCGGTTAGAAGCCAACGTCTACCGTCGGTTGCATACCCAACCCGTTTAGGGATACGGGCAAGCGCGACAATGAGTGCTGATTCAAAGGAATTGGGCAGGAGAATGGCCAGGTCAAACGATTCTTTCCTAAGTCGCCTAGAGAGCCTAAGAATCCCGATAGGGCCGCTATGGTCGCCGGGGGATTCATAGGCAAGTAAGGTATCAATGGTCGGGTGGTGTTCAAAAAGAGATAAAACGGCCGCTTTGGCAAGCAGGGTAATCGTTGCCTCTTTGAAGCCGGTTCGAATGGCCGACAATGTCGGAATGGCCATTACCGCATCGCCAATCCAATTCGGTGCCCGAATCAGTATCTTTTTAACTGGGGTGACCATTTGACTTCCTGTGTTAGATTGTACAGGATAGACCACCGGGTTTTACTTAAGCAATACCAATATCAGGAAAGGCACGTGTCACAGCTTCAGGAACGTATTATCCGCGCCGCAAAGCTGGATGTCCACCTTTATGAAGAGGTGGAGGCTGATCCGGACGCGATAGGTCAGGCGATGACCGTTGTCCTCTTGTCTGCGCTTGCGGCCGGGATTGGCAGCTTTGCCTATGGCGGTTTTGGTCAATTGGTCATCGGTGCCATCGGGGCCCTCGCGGGATGGTACATTTGGGCATTGCTTGTCTATTACATTGGAACACGATGGCTTCCCGAACCGCAGACCCGTGCGGATCAGGGAGAGCTGTTACGGGCCATCGGGTTTGCAAGCGCGCCAGGCTTAATCCGTGTCGTAGGGATTATCCCGGGTTTGACGGGCACTGTCTTTTCTCTCGCCGGCATCTGGATGCTGGTAGCAATGGTGGTTGCCGTCCGCCAGGCCCTGGATTATCACAGCACATGGCGCGCGGTAGGCGTTTGCATCATTGGTTGGGTGGTACAGGCTGTGATTCTTGTGGTTGCCATTTCGCTCTTTGCATCTACACCCCTCTAGGGACAATTTTTTTGGCTTTTTGGCTCATCGCGTCACCCCCCAAGGTATTTCAATCCTTTTCAGGGAATTCATCTCCGAACACCTGCCGCTTATGACCTCGGCCCTGAAGCATTACAGCTACTGTCCGCAACAATACGCACTTATTTGTAATGAAACGTTAGAGGGTGTTGACGTTCTGCAACAACTGTAATACCGTATTACCGTCGGGTGCTTCGGCTTACCTGTTTTAAGTCCAACCCCTACAGGAGTTTTGATGGTGTCGTACGAAAAGATATTAACAAAAAATATGGATACCCCGGGGTATATGGGCACACTGCCTGAATATCGGGCGACCGGCGGCTATACGGCGTTTGAAAAGGCATTGAAGATGCCTCCCGCCGAGATTATTGACATCGTCAAGAAATCCGGGTTGCGGGGTCGAGGGGGGGCTGGGTTTCCAACCGGCGTTAAGTGGAGTTTCATCCCAAAGACGCACGTGGGGCAGCGCTATCTCTGCTGCAATGCGGACGAGAGCGAGCCCGGAACCTTCAAGGACCGCCAACTGATCGAGCGTGACCCCCACCAAATGCTGGAAGGCATTGGCATTGCCTCCTACGCCATTGGGGCCAGTGTGGCCTATATCTATATCCGTGGAGAGTTTGACCTGGGGGCTAAAATTATTGAATCGGCCATACAAGAAGCTTACCAGGCGAAGTTTTTTGGAAAAAACCTATTGGGTAGTGGCTTCAATCTGGAGGTTATCCTTCACCGAGGCGCCGGTGCCTATATCTGCGGTGAGGAGACGGCCTTGCTTGAGTCCATTGAAGGCAAACGAGGTAAACCACGAACCAAACCGCCTTTCCCGGCCGTCCATGGCCTCTATCAGGCCCCTACCGTTGTTAATAATGTTGAGACCTTGGCTAATGTACCGTACATCATTAACCGGGGGGCCGAATGGTACGCGTCAATCGGTACACCAAAAAGCCCGGGAACCCGTATTTTTTCAGTCAGCGGCCATGTCAAGCGGCCGGGCAATTATGAAGTGCCGTTAGGGATCACCCTGCGGGAGATGATCTACACGTGCGCGGGTGGCATTCGCAACGATAAGGCACTAAAGGCCATTATTCCGGGAGGTGCGTCTGCTGCATTTCTGACCCCCGCCCATCTCGATACCCCAATGGACTTTGAGGCGATTGCGCAGATCGGTTCAATGCTTGGATCAGGGGGAGTGACCGTGATGGACGAAGAGACCTGCATGGTACAGGCGGCCACCAACCTCCTTGAGTTTTTTTACCACGAATCGTGTGGAAAGTGTACACCGTGTCGCGAGGGAAGCTCTTGGATTTTGCAGGTATTGCACCGGATTGAGCGGGGCACAGGCCGTGCGTCTGATCTTGACCTGCTTGAGACCCTCTGCCGTCGAATTGAAGGGGTAACGGTCTGTGCCTTTGGGGATGCCGAGGTGGCGCCCGTGCTTTCTACCCTTAAGCATTTCAAAGAAGAATACGTGGCTCATATTGAGGGGAGGGGCTGCCCCTTTCAACCGAACGTTGAGCTTGTCATGGCGCACTGAGAGGGCGCTTTTTTTTAAGGAGTGATTGTGGCTGGCTTCGTTCATTTAACAATTGACGGTCAAGGTATTGAGGTCGAAAGCGGGACACCGCTGATTGAAGCGGCTAAACAAGCGGGCGCCGAGATCGCGCATTTTTGTTATCACCCCAAACTGAAACCGGACGCCAATTGCCGCATGTGTCTGGTTGAGATTGAGAAGATGCCGAAATTGCAGACTTCGTGTAGTACACCGGCCGCTGAAGGGATGGTCGTGCACACGGCCTCTAATCGGGTAAAGCAGGCGCAAGAAGGGGTCATGTCCTTTTTACTGGGCAATCACCCGCTAGACTGCCCGGAGTGCGATCAGGGCGGGGAATGCCAATTACAGGACTTTGCCCATCAACACTCTCCCACCCTCAGCCCATTTTCCGAGGAAAAGCGCGTCTTCGACAAAGAATATTTTGGACCTCTCATCGAAAAGGAAATGAACCGTTGTGTCTCGTGCCTGCGTTGCGTCCGCTATTGCGACGAGGTGCTAGACGTAAACGCCCTAGGCTCCATTGATCGCGGCACCATGACGCAGATTGGCGGGTTTGCACACCATGAACTTGACTGCGAATTCTGCGGGGGCTGCATCCAAATCTGTCCGGTAGGGGCACTGACCAGTCGGCTTTCAATGTACGATTATCGGCCCTGGCAGGTCAAAAAGACCGAAACGATTTGTAACTATTGCGGTGACGGTTGTGAGCTGACGCTTGAGAGCATCAACAACACGGTGGTCAGGACCAGCTCGAAGCTTGGTACCGGACGCAACACGGGAGACCTCTGCGTCCGCGGCTTCTTTGGCTATGGTGCCATCGGACACAAAGACCGCCTCACACGGCCCATGATCCGCCGGGGCAACCATCGTCTTCAAATTACGTGGAAAGGTGCTGTGGAATCCGCGGTCGCGGCCCTGAAAAAGATTGTGGAAACGCACGGCCCTGGAAGCGTGGGTGGCGTTATCTCGGCCCACTGCACCAATGAAGAGATTTATCTTTTTCAAAAACTGTTGCGGCAAGGGATAGGAACGCCCCATGTGGATAGCTCAACACGCTATGGGTATGTCAACGCCATTACCGGATTACACAAAGTTTTTGGAACGACACGGCTTGCCCGATACGAAGATGTGGTGGGTGCCGACGTACTCTTAGTCTTTGCAGGAGAGATGACCGAGACCAATCCCATTGCCGCGTTAAAAGTCAAAGAAGCCGTTAGGAAGCACAACGCGACACTCATTGCGGTTGATGCCTATACTAAACAGAGCGACCCGTTCCGTAGCCATCTTCCTCGTTTAGCCAAATACCATCTTCAGATTTTGCAAGGGGCCGAGTCCCTTGCCATCGTTGGCCTAACAAAAGCATTACTAGAGAATCCTGTCCTCTCTGAAGGGGATTTTTCTCCCCTGTTTCTTGAGCAGGTCACGAAGTCGGTGGCTTTGTTTTCCTTTGAGGAAATCCATGCTGCGACGGGTATCTCCCAAGAGGCCTTTTCGCAGGCAGCAGCAGCGTATGCAGGCGCAACGCGCGGGGTACTAATCTTTGGCAGGGCAATTACCGGCAGTGAGGAAGGCTACATAAATGTCGTCCGACTTGCCCATCTTGCGATCCTTGCCAAGCAAGTGGGACGCCCAGGGACAGGCATCTTAGCGCTTGCTTCCGAGAACAATGCCTACGGTGCCATTGCAATGGGGGGCCTGCCGGAATATCTTCCCGGCTTTTCTCCGGCCAACGGAGCGGGTTATACATTGCCGGGGATGCTGGATGCCTGCGAGCGTGGGGAGATAAAGGCACTTTACCTGGTCGGAGAGAACCCCCTACGGTCATTGCCCCAAAAGAACGTTCAAGCAGCACTTTCCAAATTAGACCTTCTCATCTGCCAAGACCTGTTTTTATCAGAGACGGCTGCCATAGCGCACGTGGTTTTCCCGGCAGTCAGTTTTGCAGAAAAAGAAGGGCGGTTTACCAATCAAGAAGGTGAGGTGCAGCGGGTGCGTAAGGCCGTTGAGCCGGTGGGCAACGCGAAGACCGATTTAGAAATTTTCTCGATGATGGGGGCTGCGATCGCCTCATCGTCCGCAGCCGGCGTTCCGGCCGTTTCGTTCGACTACGCCAATAGCGAAGCCGTTTGGCGGGAGATTATGGCGACCGTTCCTGACGGGTTTCATACAGACTCCGCGGAAGCCGTATCCCAACATGTGGCCGTCTATGCCCAACAGGCCATTGAACTTGCGCCACCCGTGGTAATCTCAAAGAGGCGTAATCCGGATGAGTTTGACCTTCAAGTTGGACAAGCCCTATTCCACTCGGGACGGATGAGTACGTACGCGAGTGGCTTAACCACACTCCTATCAAGTGCCATTGTGTTGATGCATCCATCCGATTCCGATAGAATGGGGGTTGAAGAAGGAGAGCAAGTTACCCTGCGAGCCGGGTCAGGTACCGTCTGTCTGCCGGTGAAGACAAGTCTCAAGGTTCAACCGGGCACGCTCTTTGTCCCAGAGCATTTCAGTTTAGACGTCAAGCGGCTCTTGCCGTTGGCCTTTGACCCGACAACCGGTGTACCCTATAGTACCCGCGGCCGGGTCACGGTCTCAAAACAAAAAATTTCTTAATTCCCCTCCTAAACCAAGGAGGGGCTAGGGGTGGTTTGAATGGATACGGTCTTTCAGATTGTTTTTATTCTCGTGCACATTGCCATTATTATGGGCGGGGTACTGTTGCACGTTGCCTACCTAACGCTTGCAGAGCGAAAGATCCTCGGCGATATGCAGGATCGTCTGGGGCCCATGGAAGTGGGGTGGCACGGCATTTTGCAGCCCATCGCCGATGGCATTAAACTCTTCTTCAAAGAAGATATCATCCCCTCCGGCACCAACAAGATTATCTTCAGCGCGGCGCCGATTCTATCACTGGTTCCGGCGCTCATTGGTTTTGCCGTGGTGCCGTTTGGGCGAGACAGCCTGCACATTGGGAACGTCACGTTTGCGCCGGTTCTCACGGATATTAACATTGGCATTCTCTACATCCTTGCCTTCGCGTCGTTGGGGGCGTATGGGGTGTTATTAGGGGGTTGGGCGTCAAATAGCAAGTATTCGTTGTTGGGCGGGCTTCGATCGGCAGCGCAGGTCATCAGTTATGAATTGCCACTGGGGCTGGCACTCGTTGGGCCAATTTTGTTGTCACAATCCCTTTCGATGGTTTCCATGACCGATGCTCAGGGAGGCGGATTTTGGAACTGGTTCGTTATCGTACAACCCATTGGGTTTGTCATCTATGTCATTTGTGCCCTTGCAGAGACCAATCGGTTGCCGTTTGATCTACCGGAGGCGGAGAGCGAGCTCGTGGCGGGTTTTTTTACCGAGTATTCCGGAATGCGGTTTGCCTTCTATTTTCTGGCGGAATACGCCAATATGATCCTGGTTTCGTCTATTGCCACTGTCGCATTTCTAGGCGGCTGGCACGCCCCGTTCCCCTTTCTGGAGTTTATCCCCCCCATCTTTTGGTTTATGGGTAAGGTTTACGCGTTGCTCTTCTTTTTTATCTGGCTGCGGGCAACGGTTCCGCGCCTACGTTTCGATCAGCTTATGGGGTTTAGTTGGAAGATTATGCTGCCGCTTGCGTTGGCCAACATCCTCGTGACGTCCATCGTGGCCTATTTTGTGCGACAGTGAGAAGTGAAACATCCATAGGGC
>SBBL01000138.1 GCA_005239745.1 Candidatus Troglogloeales bacterium
AGGTGGAGGCTCCATAAGCTCTGCTTATGGAGGGGGCGACGCGAGCCCCTGTAATGGAGGGGTGGCCGAGTGGCCGATGGCGGCGGTCTTGAAAACCGTTGTACCGAAAGGTACCGTGGGTTCGAATCCTACCCCCTCCGCCAATTTTGACATTCGCCGATTTGGGGATGGGTTGCCTTGGCGCTTCGCGCCTCGGCAGGACGATCAAGGAATTAAAAAATCCCCTCGACTTTTGACATAAAGACTTCAAAGAGGTAGGCTCAGCAGATTGGCCGATAGTGTCATGGGGTAGAAAATAAACGGACTTGCAGCGGCAGTCATTCTACAGGGAGAAGTGATCGAAAGCAGATGAGACCGGCAATTCTCGCATTAGAGAATGGAAGCTATTTTTTAGGACAGTCGTTTGGCGCAGACGGCACGTCGGTCGGAGAGCTCGTCTTCAACACGAGCATGACAGGCTACCAAGAGGTTCTCACAGACCCTTCTTACAGGGGACAGGTGGTTATGATGACCTATCCGCTGATTGGCAACTACGGCATCAATACAGACGACGTTGAATCGCATCAGGCATGGCTGGCCGGCTTTGTGGTTCGGGAATATCAAGCGACCTATAGCAACTGGCGTGCAACCGCTTCTCTAGGGGATTGGCTTCGGGAACGTGGGGTGGTTGCCATTACCGGCGTGGACACGCGGGCTATCACCCGTGGCATTCGTGAAAAAGGGGCGATGCAGTCCATCCTTTCGACCGAGACAACCGATGTAGCGGCGCTTTTTACACGGATGAAAGAGGCGCCGACGATTGTCGGCCGGGATTTGGTACGTGAGGTGACTTGTCAGATGCCCTACACATGGCCGCGATCAGGGGCGCCCGTACAGACTGAAAGACCTGAAAAACATGTAGTGGCCTATGATTTTGGTATCAAACAAAACATTTTGCGTATGCTGACGCGCCTCGGTTGCCGAGTAACGGTTGTTCCAGCAGACACCTCGGCCGATGACGTCCGTCGGATGAATCCTAATGGCGTGTTACTATCCAACGGCCCAGGGGACCCGGAAGCCTTGTCCTACGCGATTAAAAATTGCCAACAACTTATCGGTACAATGCCCATCTTTGGCATCTGTTTGGGACATCAGATCTTGGGCCTAGCGCTTGGGGGGAAGTGTTTTAAGCTGAAATTTGGTCATCATGGAGGAAATCATCCGGTGATGACCGTCAACAAAACGGTACAAATTACGGCGCAGAATCATGGATTTGCGATAGACGTTTCGCCCATCGCGCATGACGTTGACATCACCCACATCAACCTCAACGATGAGACCGTTGAGGGAATGCGTCACCGCCGTTTACCGATTTTCTCCGTTCAATTCCACCCGGAAGCTTCTCCCGGCCCTCATGATACTGAAGATTTGTTTAGGGACTTTATCCGTAGCATGGGGACCTAAAAGGCACTATATTTCCGGCCGGCAAGATCCAGTGCGTGTGACAGCTCTGAATCGGTTAGGTGTCCTAATTCAAGGGTAATACCTAGTGCATCTTCAAAGCCTTCCTTGAAGGCCCGCTGAATCTGCCCCACAGTGATCGGTCCTTTAACCAAATCGGAGAGGGCAGCTTGGTTTCTGGAAACAACCCCGTCCACAAGAGGCGAGGGGGGCCTGACCATCAGAGATCCGTGCTGAAGGGCATGGTCTTTCCACCTCTTTTGTGCGCTCCCAATGAGTTTCTTGTCCCCAAGTGTAACTTCAAACCAAGAGTTCTCATCAAAACAAAGCTCTGTCACCGCGGGGCTGGGGCGATTGGCATGAATGCCGGCCGTTACCCCTAATCGCTCTAACGAACACAGAAGCGCTTCGGCGATCGTGTGGTACATTTTCTTTATTCTCCCCGGGGCATTTCCGCAAAATACGGGATCGTCGGAGTTAACAGCGACCGAATAGGTCACTTCGTGTGGGTGATGATAAACGGCCAGTCCCCCCGTGATCCTTCGCACCAAGGATAGCGCTTGTGCCCGGGCCGGACCCGCTATCGTGGATGTTACTTTTTGAAAGGCACCCATTGAGAAGGTAGGAACTGACCACTGATATAGGCGAAGGGTTGGCAGGACGCACCTTTGGGCGGTTGCCCACGCGACGGCTTCATCTATCCCCATGTTCACGGCACCAGATTGGGGAGGATCGCACAAAAGCCGCCACTTGCGGCGGGGGGACGAAGTCATTTGTGTTTTTTGTTGCGGCCGTCAAGACTCCAGATACCGCTACCGCGCGCTGAGATATACAGAAAAATAAAACAGTAGAGTACCGACAGATCTCCTCCGTTAAGGATAGGGAGTAGGCCTTTGGGCGCGTGTGCCAGAAAGTATCCGAACGCCATCAGTCCGCTAGATAGAAACGCGGCCCATTGGGTAAAAAGGCCAATGGCAATGAAGGCTCCCCCCACAAGTTCGATGGGGCCGGCAATGTAGACAACGACGGCCGGAACCTCGAATGGAGATGGCACGGGGAACCCAAACAGTTTTTGCGTGCCGTGCCAGAAAAACAAAAATCCAACGACGATGCGAAGCACTGCATATATTTCCTCCCGGTACCGCTCAGTAGGAAGCGTCATTTACCCCTCCGCTTGATATTTCCCTTATGAATACGGGTGGACCATCCCTTTATGATGACCCCGGCGCTATTATAACCCACCCCACCCAAAATGGGAATCCTGCGAATCGAGCCATCTAAAATGTAACCATAGGGGCTATCATCGCGTCATCTAAAATGTATCTTGACAATGTAGCCACAAATTCCTTATAAATGGGCTACATAGGAGGTGGCCCGATGGCATTCCCAGCGGGGGTGAGAGAATTGAAGAATCGTCTAAGTCACTATCTTTGCGAGGTGAAACGCGGCCGTTCGATCACGGTCACGGAACGAGGGAAAACCATTGCTTTTCTCGTTCCCGTCAATGATGATCCTGACATAGCCGTTATGCGGGAGCTTGCCCGAAGAGGGGTCGTCTCCTGGAAGGGAGGGAAACCCCGTGGCGTATTTGACCCTATGGTTCAAAAGGGAAAACCGTTATCAAAAATCATTCTCGAGGATAGAGGGTGATTCTCTATCTAGATTCCAGCGCAATGGTGAAGCTCTATGTCCGGGAAACAGGGAGTCGGGAGGTACAACAGTGGACCCGCGACGCTCAGGTGATTGCCACATCACGCATTACCTACGTGGAGATGAGGGCCGCCTTAGCACGCAAATGGAGAGACAAAACGCTTGTCCCAAAGGCATACCGCGTAATCTTACATCATGTTGACGAGGACTGGGAAAGCACGTCCGTGGTGGAAATTACGGGCAATCTTTCTAAACAAGCGAGCTTTCTCGCGGAAAAACACGCTTTAAGGGGACTGGATGCCATTCAGCTTGCTTCAGCGGTTGTCTTGCGGAAAGAAGGGAACCGCGATATTTCCTTTGCCTGTTTTGACGTTCATCTCGCCGCCGCTGCTCGCAAAGAGGGCCTCGTTGTCTCCTAGAACCTAAAGGG
>SBBL01000117.1 GCA_005239745.1 Candidatus Troglogloeales bacterium
CAGCATGATTTCCTGCCTGTGATTGTTCGCGACAAGGTGCCGTTTGTAAACGGGATGCGTGAAGAGTTGCTCCATGACCGACGGTGCCGTCTGTAAGTCTGTGATGGTCTCAAAGAGTGGAACCATCCCTAACGTGCCTACGTAGGTACCGTCGGGCAATACGCCGCAGAGACCGGATTCTTTAGCCAATAACATAACGGCCAGTATGTCACTGGCTTTAGAGGTTAGGCTGACAATATAGCTTCCAATGGCACGCACGCTTAAAGCTTGATGGATCCTCTGTATGTTTCGAAACGTCTCTAATATCTCCTGATGTGCAGGCGTCAACCTAAGCGTCGGAGAGATGAGTGGACGAAGACTCTTTAAGTGATCGGTCAATAAGGTAACTTTTTCTTCTTCTGGAGCGCTTAGATAATTGGAATGAATGGAAAGCAAGGCAAAAATTTCGTGGAGCACACGATGGTGTTGTGGCGCCTCCTGTCTAATATCAAGTGGTGCCAATGAAAAGCCAAAAACGCGCACTTGCGTCAAGAGGGCATCAATCCCAAGGCGTGCGAGAAGATGTCCCTGGTGTGATCGCAGACTCCGGCCTGTTTCGGCCAAGTCGGCTTCAAAGGCCTCGGCATTAGGGTATCCGGCTGGAGTAGGGTCTAACTCGGATAGACCATGCAATTGCTGATAGATGGCTTGATACGTTAAGGTGAGCTTCAGTTTCATTAGGCCAAGCTTCTGCCGATAAGGTTCGTGAGGGTTCCGTAGGAGAATCTCTTCTGCCGGGGGGCCTAACGCGTCGGCATCTTTCTGGATAGAATCAAGGAGCTCCTTTGAAACCGTAACCAGATATTTTGACTGGCTCAAATCCCGAATTAAGCACTCAAGCGATGCCTCATAAAGCTCGAAGATCAAGCGGGCCTGCGCAATCACCGTCTCCTCGGTATCTTTAGCCGTGACCTGTGGATTACCGTCCCGGTCACCGCCAATCCATGAACCAAATGTAAGAAATGTGGGGAGGGATACCTCCCTCTTTCGTATCTGGGTTGCGTTTTCAATGGCACGGTATAACTTAGGAATGATCGGATAAAACGTTTCTCTAAAATAGAAAAGGCCGTTTTGCACTTCACTGCGCACGGAGGGTTTTTCGAGACGAACCTCTCCCGTTTGGCACAGCAGGAGGATCTCTTTCAAAATGCCATCACGGATATCTTCCCGCTCGTACCGGGTCAGGGTCGGATTCTCTCGCCTTAGCATCAAACTATAAATGGTACGGTATTTTTCCAAGAGCGTTTGCCGCTTCGCCTCCGTTGGGTGCGCCGTAATCACGGGGACGATTTGTGTCGCGCGAAGCACCTTCAGCCACTCGGAGGCAGACTTCAATCGTGTGTGTGAGACATACGCGCGCAGCGATCCTTCTGTGGGTTTATCGTGGCCCGTTCCTTCCATCTTGCGGCTTTTATGGATGGCGAAGATTTCCTCTGCCACGTTCAGGAGATTAAACGACAGGTCAAAGGCCGATACCAGGCGTGTGCAGGTAAGCAGGTCAAGACCCGCAATAATTCTAAAGAGCTTAGCTTCAAGTTTTGGGTGGTGGCCGTCGCGCAATTTTTGACAAATGTCTCGGAAGCGATTAAAAAGATGGAGGAATCGGGGTCCCCGCAGCTCGAGCAGGCTTTGATGCAACAAGGCATCCAGGAAAGTAATCTGCTCTTGTAGTGGCTCTGGGATGGCAGTCCCATCTCCCAATCTTGTTGTTTGAAGGGACGCGGGCCGGGCTTCTTTGACAAAGGGCATCGCCAAATACCCCTGACCGGTAGGGAAATGCGTAGATGGATTCATATCGGTAATCTACCAGCCTGTTAGACTGGAATCAATATGGCGCATCGAGGCATCAAAATGTAACCCTATCCGAATCAAAATTCGGGAAGGTCACAACATGAGCGGACAATTAAAATGGGACTATTTCAAGGCCATCCATACTCGATACAAAAAGACAGATAAAGCCGGTAAGAAAACGATCCTCGACGGGTGCTGTCGCATCTGCGGTTATCACCGAAAATATGCTATCCGCTTGCGTCCGGCCAGATGGGTTACCTTTTCCATGCTTCGATGATATCCCTCTATGGTTACCTTCTTAAATGTCTTAACCGGTAGCACCTCTGCTAGGACGCCTCTAGGGCATCTCTAAAATGTCCAGTGTCGTAATAGAGCCGCCAAGAAGACGATCAGCAACCCAATCACAAGTACGGTCCTAGACCAGAAAAAACTGCGAAGTGCCGGGGTGGCCTGGGCCTCAGGTGCGTGCACAAAGTCGAAGGTGTGGACAGAGGCAATGACAAGCACCAGTAACACCTTTATCCCAAGTATCATCACATAGCCTGGTGGGAATGACCCAGGGGTTTGCGACCGGAACCCAAAATTGATCGCGCCGGTAATGACCATCAAGAGAATTAAGGGGCTAGTGATCCACCGAAAACGAGTTGCTATCTTGTTTAAGGCTTCCGGGGACGGGTTGCCTGTCCGAGAGATTGGGAATAGAACCAGCGTTTGGAAAGCGACCCCACCGATCCAGAAAATCACTGCTATTAAGTGAAGCCAATGGTTGACGGCTGCCCAGAAGTTCATCTACATTGACACGAACGACAAGCGTGATTGTTTTTAAGCGGAAGCAATATATCATAAAGCATGAATGATAGCACTGGGAATACGATACCGCCCATATACCGGATTCGGTCCTCATTCCGCTTTCGGAACTCGCAAGAAGGCTGATCGATGACGATCTCCCTTTTGATTCTTTAGATGAAATTATTACCGTCTGTCATCATGGGGTGCGAAACGCATCGGCCCAGTCGATTCTTATTGACGCGGGCTTTTTAGACGTGAAAAACATGACCGGCGGTATTGATGCCTATTCGACAACGGCTGATCCAACGATTCCCCGTTATCGGTGACTGCCATTATAAAATAATTTGCAGAAACTCTTTAGGGGACAGAATTTTTATTGGAAAATCGCTTTTCAAGGAGAGCAAGTCCTCGTCACCCGAAATAAGGGCTTGGGCATCTGCTGAAAATGCGCAGTCCAGATACTTATTGTCCTTGGGATCGCGACAAATCGTAAAGTGAGAATTTGGCTCGCAGTAATGCGTGTGGGAGTGAATCAGAAAGAGCCAGTCAGCCAAAAGAGACGCGTTCTTAGACTTAGGTAAAATTCTGTAAAGCACCTCCGTGTATTCAGACAAGATGGGTTTTGACACAACCCATTTAAACCGGTCATCCATCCAAGCTCCCAGACTTTGGGAGGGAACTCCGCTCCAGAAAATTCCGGAACCAACACATTGGCGTCAAGCACGGCTCTCATGCCGGACTTTCTTGATGATACCTGGAACATCGGATGCCGTGAGTCCTGATCCTTTGATCCGCTTTCGGCTTTCCTGAATCAACTTTTTGAACAATTCCTTTTTGGGCACTTCAACTGAATGCGGCAATGGCAGGGTTCAACATTCAACCTAAGATTAGTGAAATTATCAATAATAACCCACAAGTAGTGAAAGACTTTTCGCTTAGGATTGCGGTATCAGCAGGAAATATCTCCTTTGGAAATTTTGGAGGACGTGGCACTGCCGTGGGTATTCCGGTTATTGTAGCGGCCCGCCTCTGCTCTGAGAAGGAAGCTTTTGATAAGGCAGAACGTTCTATTCTTGTTGATGAAACGTTTCGTAGTAGATCTATTCTTGGGTTGTTTAAAGAGTTTGGCTACACCTTTAAGCCTAAAGGTTTGGCTACCGAGATCAAGATATTTTGCACAACAAACC
>SBBL01000060.1 GCA_005239745.1 Candidatus Troglogloeales bacterium
AGCCCTGCATCGCCAGAGCCTCATCGCCATAGACCAATGCGTTGGTTTGACACGGGGGGATAGTCACACCTGCGCGCGGCTCACCAATGGCACCGTCCAACCCAATTGACTCATAACCTGTATGGAGTCTATAGTGACTTCGTGGACTCTTTGAGGAGGTTATTATGAGAGCAAAAATGAAGCCTCCGGAAGTTATCGTACGTGATGGCAAACCCACTGCGGTCATCCTGAAAATTAGAGAATATCAAACGATGCTTGAGCGTTTGGAAGAAATGGAAGATCGTAAGACCCTCGCCGTATTGAGAAAAAAGCCGCTTCGGTTTAAGAAACTGGAAGACTTTCTAAAAGAGTACAGGCCCGGTGTATGAGGTTCTTATTGAAGAGGCTGGCACACGGGATATCAAGCGGCTACCAGCGGAAACGTATTACCGCATTGTTCCCTTAAGGTGGACCCCATTGTCTAGACAACTCTTTGAGTTCAACTCCCCTCTATCCTTGCCTATTTTTTAACCACATTTTAAAATACGCTTTAAATTGAAACGCGTACAATCCATTTTAAGACCATCATTTTTGTCAAGCTAGGGTCAGAGGGCGGGCTGTTTTCAACACCCCAGACCCATGCACCTCTTTTGGCGTCCGATAATCCAGCGCCTGGTGAAACTGCTCCTCGTTATAAAATCGAAAATAACGCGTTAAGCTGTAGTAGTTCAGACGACCCGAAGTCTCCTCTGCCGGTACGTGGGAAGAAGGCGGTGAACGGGACGGCGACCGTTTATCTCGGTCATCGGGGAACCTGTTCTTCCCCCATGACCGACTGGACAGAGATGGAAGCCGCCCTGCTCGCGATAAATACAAGTCTCCGGGCCTAAAGATACCGGTCAATGTCCAGTGCCCCATGGAATACGCCCAATATGTCAATATCTCTATATTGGGTTTTAAAAGGTACGCGATTTGATAGTGACTCTCAAGTAAAATGCGGATAGAACGGTCGGGGTTTGATTTGTTCGGACTCTGCCGTCCAGTTTATTTTTGCCATGTCTTAATGCGATGCTTCATTTCTTCATTGCTGATCGTTTTATTCGAATCAGAATCAGCAAGACCTTTTTCAATCATCCGATGAAAGGGTATTTCACGAAGAATTTCGTCATACGAACTATCATCGGGTTGCTCCTGAATAAGTTGGCTTATTCTTTCTCTGACTGAAATCATTAGTTTGGGTCTCCTTTTAATTTCCCCCCTCCGATTATAATTCAACCGGATACTCTTTGAAAGGCAGAAAGGCACCGCATTGCCTCATTAAAAATCTACCTGCCCCTGAGCCATTGTGGAATCGCTGGGTCTGGATCAGCACCCTTGATCTTCCCCGGCGACACATGCTACACACTCTCCATGGGTACTATGCGGGGTCCCCAAAGACGGGTCTTTGGGGTGCAAGCAATAAGGGCGTACGCCGTTTTGTTCCTGCTATGGGTCCTCTCTCCTATTGGGTTCGCCCTTGCTGGGCCGCTTCCTATTCGTGTCTTTACCGATCGATTGAACGTCCGGCAATGCCCCAGCCTTTCTTGCAAGCGCCTGACAACCGTTCAACAAGGCCAAGCGTTTGTTGCCTTTGAGAAAAAAGACCATTGGTACCACATCTACCTCCCCGACAGGCGCCGAGGGGCATCGGGTTGGATTGAAGCCGCAAATAAAGAGGAGGTCTTCGTTGTTCCGGTCCCAACGGCCCATCAGATTGAAGTGGAAAATCTAACGGCGCTGAATGTCAGATCAGGCCCGGGCACCTCATTCCCGCCGCTTGCTCTGGCATGGACAGGTCAGCGATTTGTCTCCATAGAACACCAACCCGGCAGGGGATGTACTCAGAACTGGCACCGCTTCGCACTCCCTTCGTTTCCGGGAGGAGATGGCTGGAGTTGCAGTGGTATTGGAGGGAAATCTTTTCTAAAAACGGACCTTTCTCCCTCGGCCCCCGTTCTTGTACAACAGACGGCTTCGTTACCCGTTCAACGGGAACCGTCGTTACACTTAGATACGAGTCAGCTGGTATTTACCGCAATAGAGGGACAAGGAAATCCTCAGGCACAATTTGTCACCGTGACCTACACGGCAGATATGCCACTATACTTTGCAGCCGATGTTCCGTGGCTGTCATTGGCGCGGGTATCAGAGATATCACAAGGCGAAGAGGTGTTTGACTTGCAGGTGTCTGTTGAAACGAGTGGTCTACCCGCCGGCGCCTATCAAACGACCCTTCCCTTAACGCTGATTGGCACGTCGCATCAAGCGCGGTTGGAAGTTGTACTAACGGTTTTGCCTGCCATCGGTGGCGTTTCCAATCCTCCCGTGGAGGGTCTGATGGGGGAATACGTGGGTCAATCCGCGATCAATGCAGACGAACGTATACACTTTACGCGCCTTGACCCAACGATTGATTTCGATTGGGGAAAAGCGTCTCCGCGGCCGGACATGGACGCCGATTATTTTTCCGTCCTTTGGGAGGGCAAGATACAAATAGACCATGACGAACCGTACACGTTTCATACGATCACCGACGATGGCATCGGACTCTGGATTGATAAGCACCTGGTGATTGACCACTGGGGCCCCGGCGGGGCATCGCATAACAAAACAGTGCAGTTAGAAACCGGTCTACACGACGTCCGATTGGTGTTTTTCGAGTTGGAGGAGGATGCCTTTGTATCACTCTACTGGTCGTCGCCCTCCACACCCTACGCAGTCGTGCCTTCCGACCACTTATTCCCTCTATCTTCTGATGGTACCCCCTAATGGTACCCCCTAATAGTGATCGCTTCGCTTTGGAATACCATGCCGCGCGCTCAAGCGTTGGGATGGCTGATCTCTCAAGCCATGGCTTTTTGCTCATTTCCGGGAAGGACCGCTTTTCATTCTTGCAAAATATTATCAGCAACGATCTCTCCCTGTGTACGGACACACAAGGCATCTATACCACCCTCTTGACGGGGAAAGGAAAAATACGCGCCGATTTTTCCTTATATGCCGTGGGTGACGCCCTATCCGGGGCAACCACGCAGGGCCGCCCCTACACGGATGGGTTTGTGGCCGATTGCGCGTTTTGTGAGGCTGCCTCCGTGCTTAAACATCTCATATACTATAAACTCCGGTCACAGGTTTGTATCGAGCCACTGCCATGGAGGAAGATGCTCATTACAGGCCCTCTGGCACGGACGCTCTTGGAGACACTTCTGCAAGGGCCTATACCGCCAATGACAGTGCGTTCTCGTTTAATAAAAATATGGAACGACACACCACTGATATGCATCAGGGAATGGATAACGGCTGGAGAGGATTATCAGTTGTGCGTGCCGGCGACCGCTTGGAATGTCCTTTGGGAGCGGTGCTTGGAAATAGGACAGGCGCTGGATGGGCAGGTGTTTGGGCCGTCCTTGCTTGAAACGTTGCGGATTGAAGCCGGCCGACCGCGGTATGGTGCGGAATTAACGGAAGAGATCATGCCTCCGGAGGCAGGTATAGAAACGGAGGCGATCAGCTATACGAAGGGGTGTTTCCCCGGTCAGGAAGTGATGGCACGGATAAAAACCTACGGCCATGTCAATAAACGGCTCTTTGGGATTCAATTTTCCAGGGAAGTGGAGTTGACTGAAAGCGGGTTTCCTCAAGGGGGAGATCGTGTTTTTCACGAGGGGCAGGACGCGGGTTTTGTTGCCAGTGCAACGTGGTCTCCATTTGTGGGTTACGTGGTTGCCTTGGGTTATTTAAAACTTGCCGTGGCCCGCACCGGCACGGACCTAACCGTTGCGGTAGGGAATGGGTTGCAGGCAAAAGCACAAGCGATATCATTGCCTATCTATCACCCGCCGCTCCTTCCCGTGGTACAGGCACATGTCTGACTCAACTGAAAATGCCGTAATCGCTGCGAGCCAACAGTTCTACCGGGCGTTTATGACACTCGATATCCATAAAATGGACGCCGCGTGGGGTAAGGGGGATGTCACTTGTGTGCATCCGGGCTGGGAGGCCTGTGTCGGATGGCCTAATGTGCGAGACAGTTGGGTGCTCATCTTTAACCATACCCAGGAAATGCGGATCGTGGTTCAGGTATTGGATATTACCGCACGGGACAATTGGGCATGGATGCTCTGTTTAGAAACCATCCATACGCTTGATGGTGACCAGTGGGTGGAAGGCAAGGTGCTCGCCACTAACATTTTCGAAAGACAGGGCATGGAATGGAAGATCATTCACCATCATGGGTCGCCTGTCCTTTCAAGGCCGGATGCGTCATAAGGGCGCTTATCCGCCTTCATATTTGAAAGACGCGCAATTTGTCCGTCTAGTCGTGTCAGTGCCCGTTCTTTCCCAAGAAGAACTAGCACATCAAAAAGGCCGGGACTGACTGTCTTCCCTGTAATGGCTGCCCGCACGGGTTGTGCCACCTTGGCAAGTTTCAAATCAAGTTCCGCACAAAGAACCTTGAAGGCCTCCGCAAGCGCGTCGTGTTCAAAGGTCATGGGTCTAAGAACAGCGCATACTTTTTGTAGAACAGGAAGGTTTTGTGGGATAAGCAACGCAAGCGCCGCATCGTCGTAGACAATATCGTCCGCCCAGAAATAGGCAGCCGAGGCGGCCATCTCCGTCAGTGTGCGGGAGCGCTCCTGAAGCGCCACTACCACGGGCTCAAGCGGTGGGTCTGCTGATGGAGGGGTAGAAAGATGCGGCACCAACAACTCGGCAATACGCTTGGGGTTGCCGGTCCGGATATAGTGGGCATTGAGCCAGAGGAGCTTCTCCGGGTTAAAGACCGCAGCCGACGCGCCGATCCTCTCCAGCGAAAAATGCTCAACAAGCTCGGAAACGGAGAAAATTTCCTGGTCCTTGTGGGACCAACCAAGACGCGCCAAATAATTGACCATTGCCTCAGGGAGAAACCCGTCGTCTCGATAAGAGGAGACAGATATTGCACCATGCCGCTTTGAAAGACGTTGCCGGTCGGTCCCCAGAATCATGGGGATGTGACCGAATTGCGGAGCGGGGTACCCAAGCGCCTGATAAATCTGTATTTGACGCGGCGTGTTATTGAGGTGATCGTCCCCGCGAATCACATGGGTAATTTGCATGGCGGTATCGTCCACCACCGCACAGAGATTATAGGTGGGCGTGCCATTTGACCGTAGAATAATGAGATCGTCCATAACACTGGAGTCAAAAACAACCCGCCCCTTTACAAGGTCGTCTACCACGATCTCCCCATCGGATGGGGCCATGAACCGGATGGCCGACTTTTCTGCCTTCGGCGACGTTAAATGACGGCACCGACCGTCGTAGCGTGGGGGCTTCCCTGCCTGCAGAGCTTGCGCCCTCTGGGCTTCCAACGCTTCAGGGGTGCAGTAACAACGATAGGCATGGCCTTTTTGAAGAAGCGTTTCTACGGCGTTGCGGTAATACGTACGCCGGTCTGCCTGTCGGACGATGGAGGACCCTTCCCACGGATCCCAGTCAAGCCCCAGCCAATGTAAACCGCTGATGATAGCGTGGGCGGCAACTTCAGTCGAACGGTCTTGGTCGGTATCTTCAATGCGTAGAAAAAACCGGCCCCCCTCGTGTCTTGCAAAGAGCCAATTAAAAAGGGCGGTGCGGGCACCCCCAATGTGAAGAAAACCCGTGGGGCTGGGGGCAAATCGAACGCGCGGGGCCGTCATGCGGTCACTCCAATCATCCTGTTTGTCTGACGGGTTACCAAGCAGAAGAGCAGGGAGAGAGAGATACGGTTCGTAGACCGCTTCTCCATCGGGCCCCCATGATTAAAGGTCGCGTGACCGTGTGACCTCTACGCAGTGACCTCTACGCAGAAAAAGACTCCCCGCAACCACAACTCTGTTTTGCGTTTGGGTTGATGAACTTCAATCCACCGTCCACGAGATTGTTACTGAAATCAAGCGTCATCCCGGTGAGATACGCGGAACTTTTTTCGTCTACAACGACACGTAATCCGTCTACCTCCATAACACGATCCTGTGGTGAGATATTGGCATCAAAGCTCAACTGGTACGACAGGCCGGAACATCCGCCGCTTCTAACGCCAACGCGAAGGGCAACATTCCCACGCCCCTCCCTGTCTATCATTTTCTTAATCTCTTTCGCTGCCTGCGGCGTTACCGAAACAAGCGGCGTACTTTGAACGGCGGTGTCCATAAGCCTCCTTCTATCTCATCCGCGTACCATGGCTTCCAGGCGGGCCACCCGTTCTTCAATGGGAGGATGGGTTGAGAAAAGCGACATTAGCCCGCCTCCCGTCAGTGGGTTGACAATAAACATATGGGCAGTTGCCGGATTTGCGTCCAGGGGTACCTGTTCGGCACTGCGGTGCAGCTTGCGAAGCGCCGAAGCCAGCCAAAGTGGGTTGCCACACATCCAGGCCCCACCCGCATCGGCTTCAAACTCCCTGGACCGTGAGACAGCCATTTGAATAAGCATGGCGGCAATCGGCGCTAACATCGCCATTGCGAGCGTTCCGGCTAGACTGCCACCCTCTTCTCTGTCGTCCGACCGGCCACCAAACATCATTCCCCACTGCGCCATGTTGGCCAACATAGAAATGGCCCCCGCAATCGTTGCCGCAATAGACCCGATAAGGATATCCCGGTGCCGAACGTGTGAGAGCTCGTGTGCAAGCACCCCCGTCAGCTCCTCCCGCGTAAGCGCCCTCAAGATGCCGCTCGTAACCGCAACCGCCGCATTTTCCTGGTTACGGCCCGTGGCGAAGGCATTCAATGCCCCATCCTCAATGACGTAGACTTTTGGCATAGGCATCTGTGCCCGTGCAGCAAGGTTTGCGACAATACTGTAGAGCATGGGCGACTCAGCCTCGGTGACCGGCCGTGCCCGGTACATCCTCAAGACGATTTTATCTGAGAACCAGTAGCTTGCACCGTTCATGATGACGGCAAACATAAACGCCGTCATCATGCCGCCGCGACCCCCCAGCGCCCCACCCACAAACACCAGTAAAACCGTTAACAAACCTAACAGAAACGTTGTTTTTATCGCGTTCATTTGCTCCCTCCACTCCCAAAGACTTAAGACGCTTAAGGCCGATTCCCTAGACGCGCTCTCGTCACCCTCTGATGTCCCGCTGCATAGGCCGCGGGGGTCATCACTTTACCCCCGTCTGTCTGCAACAACCTTATAGTAGTGTATCCCTCCCCGGTTGCGACGTCAAGACCGTGGTCAGACAGTTTAAGTACCTCTCCGGGTGCTCCCCATTCCCCATCCACACGGCCGACTGTGAGTGCAGGTATTTTCCACCGCTCCATCCCGTAGTATGTCATGGCGCCAGGCCATGGGGTGACGCCTCTAAATCGGTTGTAGATGTTCACTGCCGTGTCGTTCCAACGGATAATGCCGTCCTCCTTGTGTAGAGGGGGCGCCACTGTTGCTATGGACGCATCTTGTGGTGTTTGTGGAAGCGAACGGCTGCCGAGTTGCCGTAAGGTCTCCTCAAGTAAGGATGCCCCTATGGTGGAGAGGCGCTGGGCAAGCTCACCCGCGGTCTCGTGGGGATAAATAGCCGTCTTGCGCTGCAAGAGAATAGGCCCTGTATCCATCCCAACGTCCATTTGCATGGTGGTAACACCTGTTTCCGTCTCTCCGCGAATGATGGCCCACGGGATGGGGGCAGCCCCACGCAGGGCAGGTAAAAGCGACGCATGAACATTCACGCAGCCGAAGCGGGGGATACGTAAAATAGATTCCGGTAAAATTTGACCAAACGCCACGACGATAATAATATCCGGTGCAAGCTCAGAGAGGCATTGGCGAAAGGTTTCGTCCCTGCGGATACGTTCCGGTTGATACACGGGAACGGATCGTGCGATTGCCGCAGCCTTAATCGGCGGCGGCATGAGCGTAAGCCCGCGTCCCCTTGGGCGATCCGGTTGCGTAACGACTGCAACAACGTCCAGTGCGTGAACGCACGATTCAAAAGAAGGAAGGGAGAAGGCCGGCGTTCCCATAAAGACTGCACGTAGACGCTTCACGAGACGAAGGGCGCCCGCCGGATAATCATCCCGCCGCGGTCGGAGCCGGTCGAAATTAGGTCCACCGGGCAGCCGACCCGCGTTTCAATGGCTTCCAAGTAACGCCGTGCGTTATCCGGAAGCTTCCCATAGGAGGTGGCCCCGGCCGTGGTCTGCCCCCGCCACCCGTCAAAGACTTGGTAGACAGGGGTGCAATGCTGCAATACATTGGCGGACGTGGGCATCTCTGTGAGCAACTGCCCCTTGTATTGATACCCCGTACATAGAGGTATCTCTGAAAACCCGTCAAGGATATCCAGTTTTGTGACAACCATTGCCGTCAATCCATTGACATCCACGGCGTAGCGTGCAGCCATCACATCAAACCAGCCGCATCGGCGTGATCGCCCGGTCGTTGCCCCGAATTCTTGTCCTTGGGTTCTAAGGCGCTCTCCAATATCGTTATCCGTCTCCGACGGGAATGGGCCGCTTCCCACACGCGTGGCATATGCCTTGGCGACCCCTATGACCTTGTCAATTTGGGTGGGGCCAACCCCGGTGCCGGTACAGGCCCCTCCCGCCGTGGCATTTGAGGAGGTGACGTAGGGATAAGCGCCCATATCAACGTCAAGCTGCGTTCCCTGTGCCCCTTCAAAGAGAAGGTGTTGCTTCCTCCCTATGGCTTGCCTCAGTATCCGCGCGGTACCTGCAATGTACGGCTTTATCCGTTCCCCTAAAGCTAAATATTCGTCGTATATTTTTTGTAGGTCAACCGTATGCTCGCCGGCGGTAGTAGGAAGCAAGCGTCCTGTTTCAGTTAGGTTGGCGCTTAATTTCTCGCGAAAATGCTGGGGGTCTAAAAGGTCCGCCACTCGTATGCCCACACGCGCCATCTTGTCGGCATAGGCGGGGCCTATCCCACGGCCTGTGGTGCCAATTTTTGACGCCCCTCTGCGTTGTTCACTCTCATGATCCATGGTCCGGTGATACGGCATCACCAGGTGTGCAGCATCACTCAAAAAAAGTCTACCCGTGACAGAGATGCCCTTCGACGCAAGCATTTCGATCTCATCGAGCAGCGCCTTTGGATCCACCACCACCCCGTGTCCAATCACTCCGATTTTCCCTGCGTGGAGCAGGCCGGTAGGAATAAGATGCAGGATAATGGTTTGACCTTCGATCACTACCGTATGGCCGGCATTGTGCCCGCCTTGATACCGAATAATGACATCCGCCGTTTCGGAGAGGAAGTCTACTACCTTACCCTTCCCCTCGTCGCCCCACTGCATCCCCACAACAACAAGATTCATCTTATGGGCACCTCTAAAAACCTACTGCGCGACCCAATTGCTGCGAGCTGCTGTGCTCGGAATCCTCATGTACACCGCGTACATTGCGGTTCCTGTGCTCCGTGC
>SBBL01000031.1 GCA_005239745.1 Candidatus Troglogloeales bacterium
ACGACATCGTCGCCGAAATCAACGGCGGGGTGGTCACGGCGACTTATCTGCGCGGGCTGAATATCGATGAGCCGTTTGTGCGGCGTTCCGCAAGCGGCGACGAGCACTACGTCACCGATGCCCTCGGCAGCACGTTAGCCCTGATGGACGGCACCGGCGCCGTCACCACCACCTATGCCTACGACCCATTCGGGAATACGACCGTTACGGGAACAAGTACGAATCCGTTTATGTATACCGGAAGAGAAAACGACGGAACCAGGCTGTATTTTTACAGAGCCAGATACTACAGCCCAACAATGCAGCGGTTTTTGAGCGAGGATCCGATTGGGTTTGCAGGAGGGGACGTTAATCTGTATGTGTATGTGGAAAATAATCCATTGCGATTTACAGACCTGTTAGGTCTGGCCGTTGGCGATTGGTGGGATTTACCCGCCAACATCGAGAGGTCAAGGGAAATTGCTGTGGAAGAACTCGAGAATAGGCCCAATTCGCATAATGATATAGGAGATGCGGAAAGGCACTCCGAATGGATGAGAAGGACGACTGATGAAACAAACTCATTTACTGCTTGGCTAACTGGGACCGGCCATGAACTTGAAGGTTTGTTGAATGGACAACCCTTGAATGAAATGCTCATGGATTTGCACAATAACTCTGTGGGTCGCGAAGCCGGTAGGGACAAGGTACCAGTTGATCCGAAGGATCTGGTGACTTTGCCACTTGATAAGAAATCGAAGTACGATCCTTATTGTATGGGATGCAGAAAATAAGAGTTTTAACAGTCGCTCTCAATGCTGTATTCCTTATGTTTGTTATGTTTTCCTGTGGAACACATAAGGGGTCATTCTTGCTGATTAACAGGGCGGACGAGCCAATCGCACGAGCTTCGGTGATAGTCTGTGGGCAAACTATTAAGCTGAATGATATTCAACCTACCCAAAGTGCTCAAGGCTTTTATAAGGTAAGGTCGGATAGCCATTTCAATATCGTGGTGGAATTCCAATCCGGCAAAAAACTCCAAAGAGAAACGGGTTATGTGACTAATGGTCTTGATTTCCAACATGAAATGGTAGTCACCGACACAGATATTACAGTAACGTCTATCAACACCAAAAAATAATGACGTTTCTGTCTGTGCGTCCGCAAGTCCGGATGTGTTGTTTTAATGTTCCCCTTTTCAAAATCGGATCAAGATTTTCTTTCCTTCAGGGAACCCCTATCGGGGCAGATGGGAGTCGAGTGCGGGTGTGTGGTGGCGAGGGGGGCGGCCAAAGGAGACATAACACACCTGTTATGTCTAGTGGAGGCGCGGGCGCCCTGTTTGCAGGCCCCTCATGCCCCTCACCCTTGCCCTCTCCCACGATGGGCGAGGGGATTTGATGGTTGCTTTTTGCAAAGAGGGTGACCTGTGGCGTGTCTGATAAAAGCGCTTTTATCAGACACGACGCGCCGAAACGACTTTGGCCGCCCCTCGCAGGGGTCGCACCCCCTTTGGCGCCACGCAGCCGCGCCGGCGGGGTGGGCGGGGGGTCGAGTGAGGGCAGTGGGCTTGCGGTTTTTTCTGCAAGCGTCGTGACCGAGCGGAAAGACGGGAGGCGTTTTGTGCCGCCCTGCCTTGATTTGCTTTTTCCCTCTCGTGTGACAAAGCGTTTAGAGTTTATTGAATTCTTCGGGAGTGAGGTCTGCTTGCTTGAGAAGTTTTTTGAGGATTCCAGGTCCCAGTTCTTTGTGTTGGGGAATAGATAACGTGTACAGATAGCCCGGTTTTGTCATCATGAGGTGGGAGCCCTTCTGCCGAGAGATCGTCCAGCCTGCACGCTGAAACTTACGAACCGCCTCTGCTCCAGAACACAATCGAAGAAGGCCGGCCACTAAACGACCATTTCAACGGCTTGTACGGGATTGAATTCTTGCTTGGCTTCCATGACTTCCAACCAACCCTCAACCGCCTCTTTGATATTTTCCAATGCCTCTTCTCTGGTTGTTCCTTGGGAAAGGCATCCCGGAAAAGCGGGTACCTCTGCAACAAAGTATCCCGCCTCGTCTTGCTCAATCACTACATGCAGTTTCAACGGTTTTTTTCCTTACAAGATTCACAGGGGGTCATGGTAATCATAAGCTTTATTAACGATTGGTTTGTTGAAGCAAGCCAGTAAGCATTTCACTAACAAATTTCTGTTTCACCCGGGGAAGACGACTAACTTGTTGCAATTGTTGCTGGAGCTTTGGCGTTGGCCCCCGCCTCATTCCGCCGTTTGTTTGCCCAATCATCTCTTCTACTGAGATACCAAAAGTTCGAGCCAATTCCAGGAGTAAAGTTATCGGAATTCGGCGATACCCGCCTTCGTAGAACGCAACCAGTTGCTGAGAGATTCCCAGTGACTTTGCTAACTGAGTTTGGGTGAACCCCTCTTCTTTGCGCAAATGCGCAATCCGCCGCCCAAGTTCCTGAAGAAATTTTTCTCCGCCTTCAGCCATGATGTCTAGCCACCCTTGATGATGTCCCTGCATTGTACCTCCTTTTTTCCGTTGGATTAGAAAGTAGTTGACAATTACTACAAATAGTAGTATATGTCAATCGTGATTATTTTCACGATTCCCTCTTGACACTATTTTTCCGGAAGGAGGTTTTTGGATGAAGATTGATCCATCTCAGATTGAAGCGATCAAGCGATCCCATAATCTGATTGCCGTGATGCAATCCAAAGGGATCGTCCTCAAGAAACAGGGAAAGCAATACATGGGGAAGTGTCCCTTCCACCACCCAGACAAAAAAGCCT
>SBBL01000091.1 GCA_005239745.1 Candidatus Troglogloeales bacterium
ACCCCCGTCCCCATCATCCCCCCCCCATACCAAACCCAAAGCACCAGCGGATTATGCAGGGCACGCACCCGCGCCCAACTGCCGTCCGGGGCCACCTCCGGAATGGTTAGGAAGAGGTGCCCCGTGTTGATCTGGTGCAAGGCTGTCTCCGTCGTAGGGGTTTGGGAAACCGTATAAAACCGTTTTTGCGGATAAAGATGGGCAATCTCAGTATTGCCTGAAGATACCGTAAAGCGCGCTTCGTATCCTTCCCAATTGGGTCCGGTTATACGATATAACCGTTCCATCTGGAACCGATATCGGCCGACCTCAACCGTGTCCCCCGGTTTCATCATCAGTATTTTTTCGGTTTGATAAATAGTCGAACCGATAATACCAACCGTCATGACAAGGACCCCCGCGTGGGTGAGGATACCGGCCATGCGACGCGGATTTGCCCGAAAGGCCAAAACACACCCCTGCCATAGGCGCACTTGGTTACGCCGTGACCAAAAGGCAGCGACCTTGGAAAAGTCCTCCATCATAATGGAAGCGACAAAAGCCACGACCGTAATACCCGCAAGGGCGTACCCATGCCGAATGCCGGTCACCACAGAGATTCCTAACATCCCCAGTGCGATTAGTGTAGGAAGCCTAAAGAGGGCAGTTAATCTCTCTTTAGAGGCCGAACGCCACGGAAGATAAGGGCCTATCCCCATGAGAAAGATAAGCCCAAGGGCAATGGGCATAAACACCGTATTATAGTAGGGCGGCCCGACTGAAACCTTTCTAAACTGTAGGGCCTCAACCAGCAAGGGATAGAGGGTGCCGACAAAAACGACTGCCATTGCGGCAAGAAAAAGGAAATTGTTATAAAGGAAAACCGCTTCTCGCGATAGGATCGAATCAAGGGTGGTCGTGCTCTTGAGCTTGGGGGAGCGAACGATGAGTGTACCAAACCCCAACACCATCATAAAGGCAAGAAAGGCGAGAATAAATACGCCCCTGCCCGGGTCCGTGGCAAAGGTATGGACAGACGAAAGGATGCCGCTTCTTACCAAAAACGTTCCGACGAGTGATAAGGAAAATGCCAAGATAATCAGAAACAGATTCCAGACACGAAACATCTTTCGTGTTTCTTGAACCATCACCGAATGCAAATAGGCGGTGGCGACCAGCCACGGCATGAAAGCCGCGTTTTCAACGGGGTCCCAACCCCAATAGCCCCCCCATCCCAATTCGTAATAGGCCCAAAAGCCTCCCATTAAAATGCCCGTTGTTAGTGCCAACCACGCAAAAAGCGTCCAGCGGCGGGTGACTTTAATCCATTCTTCCCCCAACTTTCCCGAAAAAAGCGCCGCCATGGCGAACGAAAAGGGAATCGAGAGTCCGACATACCCCAAATAGAGCATGGGCGGATGAACGACCATGGCCGGGTCCTGCAAGAGTGGATTGAGGTCTCTTCCATCCGCAGGGACGGGGAAGATACGTTCAAAGGGGTTGGAGAGAAAGAGGATGAGCAGTAAAAACCCGTGTAAAACAAGTGATTCAACGGCAAGCACGTAGGGAACGATCTCCGTTTGGCTCTCGCGATGAACCCACGCGACAAGGGCAGAGAAAAACGAGAGTATCCATGCCCAAAGTAACAGAGAGCCTTCATGCCCCCCCCACAGTCCAGCCACCTTATAAAAGAGCGATAATTTGCTATTAGAGGTGGAGAAGACATATTGAACGGAATAATCCTGCGTGATATAGGCATGGATCATAGCCGCCATGCCAACGGTAATGAGCACAAAGTTGAGTATGACGACGTTCCGTGCCATCACCAACCATGCGGCGTTTGCCTGCTTGATACCGATGAGCGGGGCAACAATTCCCAACAGCGAAAGCGTTAGGGCAATCATCACGGAAAAATGGCCAAGATCAATCATCGTGGAGACTTTAAGGCCCCTTCATTCCATTTGTAATGTTTTGAAAAAGTCTTTTTTGGGTAGTTCAAGGCCGGCGCGCTTCATCTCGATCGGCATGTAATCTTCGGAGTGTTTTGCCATAATCATCGTCGAATAAAATGTTTGATCCGCCTCCAAGCGACCTTCAACCACTGCCCCCTGCCCCTCCTTGAACAAATCGGGCGGAATCCCCTCAAACACAACGGGGATAGTCTTTGCCCCATCGGTGAGTGCGAAGGTCACTTTTGTGCTGTTGGAGACGACATGCAGGCTTTCCTTAACGACCAGCCCTGCAAGCCGCATCTTCTTACCATACTGATCTGGGGAAAGGGCCGCAACCTCGGACGGGGTAACGAAGTAAACAAGATTTTCGCCAAATTTTCCGACGGCGAGATAGCCGAGACTGCCGGCAATCACGGCGACACTCAAAGCCATCCAAATGTTTCGCTGTTGCACCGTTTTTTAATCTCCTGTCCTACCTAACGACCTCCTGGCCCCCTTTATTAAGGGGGAACTGTAATGATGAACCCTTTTTAAGGGGATTACCGACACCCCCTAGTCCACTTTCTAAGGTGGGATTACCGCTTATATTTCCGGTTGATAGATTTGTTCCTGTTTAATTTGAAGGTAAAGAGCGGCCTTTTCACGCTCCATCGTAAAGAGAAAGACGGCCAATGCCCCAAACGCAATGGCATAGGCGGCGGCCACAAACCCGTAATGAGGATCGAGGGCAATCTGTGTGCCTATCAGTTCATTTTCTGTTTTGTCCCAGTTTCCCACCACGACGATCGTTTTTAGGTCACGCAGATCATCCGTTTTTTCCCCTATGTATCGGACCCGGACACGGCCTCCCTCTTTGGAAAGGTCAAAAAACAACTCCGTAGGTGTTCTGAGGATGCTTCCCGCTTCGATGATCCCGAGCACCCGCACCCCGAACGTACTGGGGTAATAAACCAGTTGGCCGGGTGCGGTGGTACGCACCTCACGGTTGTACCGATAAACACTAAGAGCCATAATCACGACCGCTGTGGCTACAATGACGCCCAACCGTAAAAGGAACATTTAGAGTTTGGTGGCTCCAAGAAGGCGTCCTTGTTTGGCTTCAAGAAGGTGACGGAGATAAACGACCTGCGTTCGACTCATAATGACGTACGTTAACAGAAGCGATGTGCCAACAGACATCAAGATCAATGGGATTAACATACCCGGTGCCATACTGACCCCGCGGGTGGAGAATGAAAGTGGCTGATGCAATGTCCTCCACCACTCAACGGAAAAATGAATAATGGGCAGATCAACAAAGCCGATAACGCCCAATACGGCGCCGTAAACGGCGGCCTTCTCGTCATCTTCTAAAAAGGCGCGCAACGTAAAGTACCCGGAAAGAATTAATAACAACATGGCAAACGACACCAGCCGAGGGTCCCACGTCCACCACGTGTTCCACGTAGGTTTGGCCCAGAGGGATCCCGTGACAAGGGCAATTGCGGTAAAGAAGAGACAAACGGCCGCCGAGGCCTGACAGACATTATCAATCACCGGGTCTTTTTTCCACAGATACCAGACACTGCCACCGAAGAAAATCGTATAGGCTAGCATGGCATTGTAGGCAAAGGGGACGTGGACATACATAATGCGCACGACCTCCCCTTGATAATAGTCGGCAGGCGAAGAGACGAGTCCCGTGTAGAGCCCGGCGGCTAAAAACAGGTACGCCCCCACCGCGAACCACCCCTGATAACGCCTAAGAAACGAGATCATCTTATGGTAAACAGTCGCTAGACAATAAACGGGATGGCCTTAGCCAACCGGGTGGATACACCTATCAAGCATTACTTCGTTAGTTTGCCACCAAATAATCCAAAAATAGCCCCTAACCCGGCCTTCAAGATATAATCACAGGCGGTGGACAGATGCCTCTGTACAACAGGGATCGCTGATTCTGTGACGGCCTGATTTCCGAAAAATGCCAAAAGACCAATGCCGACAAGCGCCAAGAAGGTGAAGAAGAAAGCACAGGAAAACAGCAACTTGAAGGCTGGGGACAGGTTCATCTCTTGCTCTTGAGATTTTCTTCAGCAACAGGGTCTACCCCGATGGGCATCACGCCTATCCGTGCCACCCTGAATGCACTCGCATCTATTTTGGCACCAGTAAGATGCGTGCCTGCTAGTATGGTATCCGTTAAATCAGCCCCCTCCATATTGGCCCCATCAAGATAGGCTCCCGCAAGATTAGTGTTCCTCAAATTCGCGTTTTTTAGGTTTACACCCTCTAGGTGGATATTTGCCAAATTAAGGTTGCTTAGGTCGAGCCCCTCATAATTACCTTGCCTTTTCAGCGCAACGTATTTACCTCCAACCTTCACAATATACGACTGCGTTAGGGGCGACTTAAACGTCTCGGAAACAATTATCTTTATCCGATCTAATACTTCCATCTCTGCCTCCCCTTAGAAACGCAAATGCCGACATCCGGTGACGCCCAGCTCTATCGGCAATATCCTACCAAACGTGCGGCAAATGGATCAAGGACATAGGTCCCATCCCAACCACCCCCTGCCCCCTCCTAAAATAGGAGGGAAGTTTGGAAGTTGGGACTATAGCTTCTTCTGAAGGGCTTCTAGTTCAGAGGGGGCGACCGTGATCTTCCCCCCCTGACTTTGGATAAAGGAGATCACCGTCAGCAGCTCTTCTTCGGAAAGATCAATGGGAGGCTTGTTGATGGTGGGCATTTGGGCGGGGAAGTTCTTGGGTTCCGGCAGGTCAAAGTCACGCTTCACGTAGGCGTCCGGCTTCGTTAGAGTCTCGTAAATAAACTCCCGCGTTAGCCGAACGCCTGCATTCGCCAAATTGGGGCAACGACCCACCGCCTCGCCCCCAATCGTGTGACAGAGCGCACATTGCCCTTTTCCAAAAAATATCTTGCTTCCATTGGCCGCGAGGTCGCTACCCGATTTGACTTGCGTCAGGTCTATCTTCTCTTCCGTGGGGGGAAGCGAAACCATCTGGGGTAGCGAGAAGGCGAATCCCACATACAAAACAGCCACCGTCACAACAAAACCGGCCGCCCTCCACACATAACTTGAATTTTTTGCCGGCATCGAAAGTCCCTCCGCAATCGCCTTTGCCTCTTTTGCCTTTTTATCCGGTAAGGCAACCACCCAGAAAATGAAGCACAGGAAAACGGCAAAAACCAGCGCGGCAATGGTCATATAAAATGCGGCCATGCCAAGGGCCGGCGTATAGGCGTACTCAGAGGTGTCCCGCATC
This sequence comes from Candidatus Troglogloeales bacterium, assembly GCA_005239745.1. Lineage (GTDB taxonomy): Bacteria > Nitrospirota > Nitrospiria > SBBL01 > SBBL01 > SBBL01. The sequence continues at coordinate 5,201 of SBBL01000091.1, forward strand.
ACGCCATAGATGTGCCAATGCACACGTGAAGCGGAGCGGGCGTAACCCATCATGCACATGAGCAGGACCACCAACACGGCGTTTAAGACCAGTGCATACTGGGAGCTTGGTTTCATCACGCCCCATTTCATCACCCCCACCATTTTGGCATTTTTAAGCATCAAGGCGGTCATGATGGAAATGGTGACCAGCACAAAAAGCACCGCCAGCACCTGGGCAACGGAAAGAACATTGACACGGACCACCGCTGGAACAAAATAACCATAGATCCCGAGTGCAATCACGCCAGTAATTGCCACCGCGAAAACAATGACTTCAATGATACGCGCCGCAGGAC
>SBBL01000065.1 GCA_005239745.1 Candidatus Troglogloeales bacterium
CCTTGATCTGCGCCAGGTTCTCATCGTAAGCCATTCCCCGATCGACCACCACCGTTGCGCCCGGTTGCTTCCCCACCCGTTTTTCCAGGCAATCCATCATCTCATCGAGTGTGCTGCAGTCGGGGCGATTGCCATCAAACACCTCGTGCGCCTTCGGAAACCCCTCCCGATCCAAAACCAAACCCACCACCACCTGTTTGCAATCCGGACGCTTATCCCGTGAATAACCCCGCTTCGCTTGCGGGTTGCTCGCCGCCTCTCCTTCAAAATAGGTCGAGGTTAAATCATAAAGATAAACCGTATCCGTAAGGTTGAATAAGGTTTTCTCCCGATCGGCCAATTGGCGCTCAATTTCTGCCCGCTTCGGATGCAACCGATCCAGATTGCGGTATAAAGCCTCATCGGTCAGCATGGAAAAATCGACGTTCAGGATATCGCCGATTGCCGTGCGGCGCATCCAATCGGGCATGGCATGTTCAGACAGCGGAAAGATGAGACGATTCAGTGTCATGCTTTCAGTTAAGATGCAAGCCCGCTCTGATAATCCAGCCTCCTTCAGAATTTCAGGCAACCCGAGTTGCTGCCATACTTGATGGCCCACGTGGACCGGCCCCGCCTCGCGTGCTTCTTCGATGGTGATTCCGTCGGTTTGGATAGAAACAACCGTATCCGTTGGGGGAGGCGGCGAAGGGTTCTCGGGGCCCTTTTGCTTTGTGCGTACCCTTTGAATCAGGGCCTCTGTTTGGGGGTCCGGGGGTAAAAAAGAGCGTTGTCCGAGGAGGGCGGCCTCTATTTTTTGTGCCAGGGCATGCCACTGCTCGGGCGGGCCCGGAGAGAGCGGCCCCAAAGAGCAGATAATCCGTTGGCGAGGGCCCTTGGGGGTATGGACCGATTCCACCAGAAGGTGGTTCGTGTAGGTCTTGCCTTTATAGGTCTTAACGGTCTTTCGAATATACATAGGACACTATATATAACAATTAATATATAAATGTAAAGACATAATAATAAAATATTCGTCACTGTTTTGCGTTTTAAGGCTTTTTTAAAGTAGGGGATTCTTACAATTCAATGGGTTATGAAAGCAGAAGGCAAGAAAAAACAAAAATCAGCTCGGAACCGTGGAAGTCGGGTTAAAAACCGTCACGGGGCAGCTTGAAGTGCAAGGGCTACTGCGCACAGGAACCGCAATGTACGCGGTGTACATGAGGATTCCGAGCACCGCGCAGCACCCCAAGAGCTTGCTCTTGGGGACCCCGCGCAACGCAGCAATTGGGCCGCGCAGTAGGTTTTTAGAGGTGCCCTATAGCCTCCGCCAGCGCGCGTGTCTTCATAAGCGCCTGTACAGATCGCATAATGTTACGCTCGTCCGTTCCGGCCTGTTCGAAATAGGGAAAACAGCCTAAAAAGGGTACGCGGGTCCTTCCCCGTAGTATCTCCGGGTTGGTTCGGTCGGCAAGCGTCGCTTGGGGTTCAAGCCGATTAAAGACAATCCCCAGAAAGTTGAGGTCCACTGCATGGCGAAGGGTTAAGAGAGTATGGTTGAGTGTCCCCAGACCGCTTCGTGCAACTAGCAGAACCGGAAGGCCCAGCCGCCGTATTAAATCGAGCAGGTCATATCTTGCCGTCAGTGGCGTTAAGATACCGCCGATCCCTTCGATAATCATAAATGAATGGGCAGCAGACAGTCTTCGATAGACACTCAGTATTTTATCAAGACGAACGGGGGTTCCTTCGATACGGGCAGCAGCAGCGGGTGAGAGGGGTGCTCGGTAGGTGTAAGGGGTTACCTCTTTTATCGAAGACGTTACACGCCCGGCTGCCATCAAGTAAGCCCCATCCGTTGTCTGGGTAACCGTGTGTCTACCTGCGGCGATCCCCGTCTCTATAGGCTTCATCACGCCAACGGATACACCGGCGTCACATAAAACACGGGCGATTGCACCGGCAATCATCGTTTTGCCAACACCCGTATCCGTTCCCGCAATAAAAAGACCATTAGGGGGAAACATCCCGGCCTTTTCTCATTTACTCCCCAGGGTTACGGCAAAGTCTCCGTCATTCCCGCATGCTTTAAGCGGGAATCCATCGGAAAGAAGACTCCTTCTTGTTGGAAAGGGATCATTCCCCCTTAAAAAGGGGGTCAGGGGGTTGTTTCTAATACTCCCCTTCCACTTCTACACCCCCGGTGACAAACAAAACCTCTCTTCACAACCCCCCTCCCCCCCTTTTTTAAGGGGGAATTGTCATTGCGCACTGCACAACATCCACATACCAACTTGTGGGTAATGGTAAGGAGTTAGGGAGTTAGGGCATCTCGATCACCTCTGTCCCTGCCGGCACATCAAACTGAAACAGGTCATCGGACACTTTTTTATTGAGTTTAACGGCACCGAACGTAAGGGTGGAAGTGTTGCCATTGGGCTCATGTAAGACAATTTCCTTAAATAGGGCGCCCTCCGCATGAGGCGCCACCGTCACGGTCAAATACCCGCCGTCCGCTTGTTTAGGGGTGAGGCGCAGGACAGGTCTTTTGGGTAAAGACCGCGCTTCTTCTTTGATATCAAAATCGTCACGCATATCTCCGGTCCCACGTAATATTTTAAGCGGTAGCTGATTGCCGCCCTTTGTTATCGTCCCCTTCATTACCTGCCGGTGCTCAGGGACATAATGCAGCATGACATCTTCAATAATATAGATTTGCTGCTGATGCGGCTTCCGATACGACCAACGCATTTTCCCGGGCTTGAGATAGAGCGTCCCATGCGACGTTGTCCCTGTTCCAAAGTCCTTAAACCGCACCGTCTGGGTAAACTCCGCCTGTAGGGAACGCATCTTTTCGTATGTGTCTTGTATTTGCGCAACAATTTTGTCTATGGACGGTGTGGCTGCTTGGCAAATGCCCGCCTGCATCCATAACAAAATGGCAAAACCGACTATCTTAAGCAGGGTCTGTCTCACTTTTGACCAGAACCTCGCGTGGCCGACTGCCCGTGGCCTTACTGACAATGCCTTCTGCCTCCATCTGTTCCAGCAGTCGGGCGGCACGGGGATAGCCCACCCGCATCTTTCGCTGAATAAACGAGGCAGACGCCTCACCGCTTTCCATCACCAAAAGACGTGCCTGCGCATAGACATCATCTTCGTTCGGACGGGTGTCTTCGGAAAGACTCTCCGCGGAAAAATCAACCACTGGAGCCGTGTGACTCGTATCCTCCTGCGTTTTTACAAAAGAGACGACCTGTTTGACTTCGTCCTCCGAGACGTAGGCCCCATGGACGCGTAGCAAATGACTGGTGCCTGGGGCGAGATAAAGCATGTCGCCTTTGCCCAACAGTTGCTCTGCCCCATTGGCGTCTAAAATCGTCCTGGAATCGGTCTTGGATGAAACATAATAGGCAACGCGCGCGGGGAAGTTGGCCTTAATAAGCCCCGTGACCACGTCCACCGATGGACGCTGGGTGGCAACCACTAAATGTATCCCTGCCGCACGTCCCATCTGGGTCAACCGAACAATGGCATCCTCCGCATCGCGCCCGGCCACCATCATCAGATCGGACAACTCGTCAATAAAGATCACCACGTAAGGCAGTGGCAACACCCCCGCCTCCGATTCTTGTCCCACGTGCTGATTGTATTGACTAATGTTGCGGACACGCTTGTCCGCAAGCACCTGGTATCGGCGCTCCATCTCGGCCGTCATCTTCCGAAGGGCGGCGGAGGCTTGCTTGGCTCGGACAATCACGGGCGCAATTAAGTGGGGGATGCCCTCATAAAAGGAAAACTCCAGCATTTTAGGGTCAATCATGAGCATCTGCACCTCGGTAGGCTTAGCGGAGAACAGCAGCGATAAGATCATGCTGTTAAGCCCCACGCTCTTTCCAGATCCCGTAGAACCTGCTACCAACAAATGAGGCAGGGTAGCCAGATTGACGACCACTGGGTTTCCTTGAATATCTTTCCCAAAAGCAAATTTTAGTTTTGAGGGGGTCGCATGAAAGGCAGGCGAAGTCAAAATCTCTTTTAACGATACTTCTTCCCGCGTAACGTTTGGCACTTCAATGCCCACGGTGGCCTTTTCCGGCAGCGGCGCCACGATACGGACGCGTGAGGCTTTCATGGCCAGCGCGATATCGTCTTGAAGGCTGGTGATGCGATTGAGCTTAATGCCGGGTGCCGGTTCAAACTCAAACAGGGTAACCACCGGTCCCGGATGGACCTGCGTGATCTTGCCCTCAATACTGAAATCCAACAGCTTTTGTGCAAGATGCTGCGATCTAAGAACCCAGTCTTCATCTTCCGCCTTTACGGGTTTAGGGTCCGCCAGCAGTGCGGTCGAGGGGAGCTGATAGCCCTCTTTGCCGGTTGTCACGGGGATGGCAGCGACCTTTTGCGGACGATTGATCTCTGGACGTGTGGGTAGGATGGTGCGCATCGCCGATTCGGCAGGAAGCGGGTGGTAAGTGGAAATTACCACTCCGGATGGGACCAGCGATTGGGGAACCTCGTCTGGTTTCGATCCCCTGATCCATCTAAAAATTGTCCTTAGCGTATCCCTGGAAAATAGAAAAAGGGACTTGGGTGATAGGTGGAAAAAGAGGATAGTTGCAATGCCGGTCAATGGCAGCAAGACAAGAAAACTGCCGATATACCCAAACGCGCGCTCCATCAGACTCGACAAGACAACGCCCGTGAGGCCGCCTGAAAGGTTGGGGGATAAGACACGCGGGAACATCAGGTGGACAAGCGGTGGAAGGGCAAGTAGCATCAGTACCGCCCCAATCAATAGCCTCTTTGGCAGGGTCTTTCCCAGAAATAGCTTGATACCACAGGCCAGTAACCCCAGTGGGAAAAAGTAGGCGCCAACCCCCATAAGGATGAAAAGTCCATCGGACAAGTAGGCCCCGAACGTGCCGGCTGCGTTTGAAAGGGTGGCGACACTTGAGATGGACGAGAAGGACGGGTCAGCCGTGTGGTAGGTAAGCAGGCTAACCCCGAGAAACGCAGCAATACCGCTTAAGAGAGTACCGGCAATCCAATGCGTTTCGGCCGACGTGTCCTGGTTCAAGGCTAATCTACTCACTCCACCTGAGGTAACAAGGGTTTCATAAGGGCACCCCTAAAAACTGCACTTCGACAGGCTCAGTGCGAACGAATATGATTGTAAATCAACTAGTTATCCGTTTATGCCGAGCTTGTCGAAGCATGAACGGAGAGTTTTTAGAGGTGCCCATAATTAAAGCAACACCACGTCGTCATTCCCGCATGTCCCCGTTTAGAATCATAACGGGGCAGGTTTAGCGGGAATCCAGTGTTAAGACGGAAACCTGTCGTCTTCATGAAGGAAGTCTCCTAATATATTATGCGAAAGTCAGTAAATACCCGAGACATTCACAGGAACCCTGGAATTGGTAGTAGTTCCGTTGCCCAACTGGCCGTAGTAGTTATACCCCCAGCATTGGACGTTGCCATTGGTCAGCCGCGCGCAGGCATGATCGTACC
>SBBL01000032.1 GCA_005239745.1 Candidatus Troglogloeales bacterium
GAAGGGTATGCGCGCTCCTTACGCCTTGCAAACAGGGCGACTCGTTTGCCCTTTGTGTATACGTTATTCCTTGACAAGCCCTTACCACAACCCGTAGTCCCCTTACCCGCATTTCGATACTAAATAGGGTTCCTATCCTATTGTTTCCTATCGTCCCTTGACGCGGTAGGAATAATGAGTATACTTACTACTGTCAGCATAGTTTTTAAGATAGGGGGCTCCCTATGGGCGTATTAAAAAAACGATACACAACCAAGGAGGTATGCGAGGCGTTTGGCATTTCAAAAGGAACCCTGTTTCGGTGGGAGAGTGAAAAGTTGCTTTCAGGGGTTGAACGGGACTGGAGAAACTGGCGTCTCTACTCCGAGGACAACATGCGGCAGATTAGGCGGATGATGACGAACCGGTCGGACAGATCAAAAAACTAGGGGCATGATGCGTTTTTCATTCTTTAAGAAGCGTGACTTGATCGGTCTGGATATCGGTTCCGGTGCGGTCAAGATCGTACAAGTAGAAAAATCCCGCAGAGGGTATACGCTCGTGAAGGCAGGGATGAAGGAGATTGACCCCGAGGCCATTATTGACGGGCGGGTGCTGGACGCGGGAAAGGTGGTGGAGGCCGTTAAGTCGTTGCTTACCGAGCATGGCATACAGGTGAAGGACGTAGCCATTTCCGTCTCCGGGCATTCCGTTATTATCAAGCGGCTGACCCTTCCCGTGATGAAGCTGGCCGAGGTCGGGCCGTTTTTGCACATGGAATCGGAGCGGTATATCCCCTTTGGAATCGATGCGGTTAATCTCGATTATCACGTATTGGGCACCACGCGGACCCCGGAAGGAGGGGAACAAATGGATGTGCTGTTGGCCGCCGTCAAGAAGGATAAGCTTTCAGAATATGTGGGGGTTGCCACGGAGGCCGGGCTAAATCCGGTGGTGGTTGATGTGGATGCCTTTGCCATTACCAACATGGTTGAAGCCGTTTATGATAACAAGCCTGAAGAGGTGGTTGCCCTCATCAATCTGGGGAGCAGTGTCATGGGCATTAACATTTTACGAGGGAAAGCCTTTATCTTCACGAGAGATATTGCCATTGGCAGCCACCGCTATAGTGAGGCCCTTCAACGGACGTTCGGCTTAAGTTATGAGCAGGCGGAGCTTGCAAAGCGAATGCAGGCGGTTGAGGGTATTGATATGGGGGAAGTGATGGACATCGTCAATGGATTACACCAAGAGATTTCCGCGGAGGTGCTTCGCTCGTTTGAGTATTTTAAGGCAACCACAGAGAGTGCCGCGGTCCACCGTGTGTTGTTAAGCGGTGGGGGAGCGAAGCTGTCCGGCCTTATTGCACACTTGTCGGAACAAATTGGCACCCCGGTAGAAGCCATCAATCCGTTCCGCAAGGTGCAGGTTCCAAAGTCGTTATCGGCCGGCCTAGAGGAGATCGCGCCCTTGATGGCCGTGGGAATGGGGCTTGCGATTCGCACGGGGCGTAACCGATGATCCGGATTAACCTGCTGTCACGGGAGGGGGTGGGGCAGGAGGGTCCTGCGGCAGAGGGGCAGCAACCGGCGTTATCGCAACGAAACGTTGTTGTCAGTCCCGTGTTTCAGGGCTTTGCCGCGCTCCTCTTTTTCGGTGTGGTTGCTTACGCGGTGGGGTCCGTGTGGATCATCCAGCGTCATACGTTTGACGATCTTTTGATAGAGGAGGCGCAATTGACCGTGGAGCTTATGCGGCTGAAAGCGCAGGCAAAAGACGTACTAGACTACGAGGCCAATAAAAAAACCATCCAGTCAAAAATTGCAACCATTAAAGAACTGCGCCAGATACAGAGAAGACCGGTGCATTTGCTGGACGAGATCAGCAAAAGTCTTCCCGAACGTGTTTGGCTCATGGGCCTTAGCAACCAGTCGAACCAGATCGATTTGGAAGGGCGCGCAACGACGAATGATCGCATTGTTGAATTTGTCAACCGGTTAAAGCAATCCCCCTATTTCTACGATGTCGAGGTGTTGGAATCCCGAGAGCAAATGGAGGACGGCGGTATTGGGGGAAGCGTGTCCGTCTATGCGTTCAAACTAAAATGGCTTTTTCGAGACGTCCCCTTGTCGTGAGGGCTTATGGCAACGTTACCTGAACAGGTCAAGGCGCTGGGGGCTTCGGGCAACAGGCAGAAGGTCGTCGCCTGTCTTCTCATCGCGGTAGGCCTCTGTGGTGCCTTTTTCTGGTTTGTGTATCGTCCCAAGGAGGCAGAGATTGTCTTGTTAGCCCAGAAGGTGACCGGGCTTCAACAAGAAGTTGCCCAAAACCGCACTAAGGTTGTCCACCTGGAAGCCTTGAAAAAAGAAAATGCCATGCTTGAAGCACAGCTACTGGAATTAAAAAAACAACTGCCCTCCGAGGCAGAAGCGGAGGTGATCTTAAAGCAACTCTCTGATCTGGGGAATGAAGTGGGACTAAAAATCAAGCTTTGGAAAGTGGGGGAGCGAGAAGAAGGTGAGGCTGGTTTCTACCGGAAAATCCCGGTGGACGTTGAGGTGATTGGGGGATATCACAACGTAGGGCTTTTTTTTGGTCGCATTAACCGGTTACCCAGAATCATGAACGTTTCCAATATTAAAATGGGCAACACGGGTACGACCACGGGGAAACCCACCCTTCAGACCACTTTCGTA
>SBBL01000014.1 GCA_005239745.1 Candidatus Troglogloeales bacterium
GATTTGAATTTGATATTATTCACGTTTGGGCCTCTTACTAAACACTGGTCAAGAGCCTAATAAAACGCGACATTAGAGGCAGGCTTTGGGTTGTTCAAAACGACCGGATTCGTGAATATCGGCCGGATTTAGACCGGAAAACCTGATCGGAACGACACGTATTTAAGCATAAACTGTGAAACCATCCGATCTTTTCAAAATAAAGAACCCGGAAATACGGGCGTTGCATTTAACGTGGGTTGCCTTCTTCATCTGCTTTTACACGTGGTTCAATATGGCGCCGCTCGCCACCACAATGGCGAGGGAGCTTAAGTGGCTGACCTCACAAGATGTCAAACTCCTGGCCATCTGCAACATCGCCCTTGCCATTCCCGCGCGCATTTTTATGGGCATGGTCATAGATAAATGGGGTCCCCGCCGGGTCTTTTCTCTGTTGATGGTGACGATGTCTATCCCAGTCTTTCTTTTTGCCTTTGGGGGTCAGTTTTCGCAGTTTTTTGTCGCTAGGCTTTTGCTCAGTTGCATCGGGGCCAGCTTTGTTATCGGCGCGCATATGACAGCGCTTTGGTTTAATCCGAGAGACATCGGCTTCGCGACGGGTATCTATGGGGGTTGGGGGAATTTCGGCTCCGCAGTCGCCGCCATGACCCTGCCTACCATTGCGCTCCACTTTTTTGGTGGGGACCATGGATGGCGATACGCGGTGACCGCAAATGGCCTTACGATGCTTATTTATGGGATTATTTACTGGTTTTCTATCACCGATGGGCCGGAAGGCTCTGTTCTGCGCAGACCCAGGCAGGTTGCCGCCATGGAGGTGAGCAGCTTTGCCGACATGATTAAGCTAATTTTCTACACGATCCCCATGGTCGGCGCCCTTGCCCTTTTCGTTTGGAGAGTTGAAGGGATGGGATACCTAAGCAAGACCGCTTCTTTGCTTGCCTATATCATCATCGCTGCAATTGTTGCTTATCAAATTATTCAGATACTAAATGTCAATCTCCCACTTTTGAAAAAGGGAGTCCCTAAAGATGATTCCTACCCTTTTAGTAGCGTCGGGGCACTCAGCCTGGCCTACTTTTCCAATTTTGGGGCGGAATTGGCCGTTGTTTCTATGCTCCCCGCATTTTTTGAGACAACCTTTAGGCAAACACCTGCAGCCGCCGGCCTGATCGCTGCCTCTTTCCCCATCGTTAATCTTTTCGCAAGACCTACAGGTGGTATCGTCTCTGACCGGATGAAAAGTCGGAGATGGGTGATGATGGGCTTTATGTTAGGCGTTGCTGCCGCATTTTTCTGTATGGGATTTATAAATGCAAACTGGCCGCTGGGACTTGCCATCTTCGTCACCGTCCTTTGCGCTGTTTTTAGTCAGGGGGCGACGGGGGCGACTTTCGCTGTTATCCCCACCATAAAAAGGCGCTTGACCGGCCAGATCGCGGGTATGGTCGGGGCCTATGGCAACGTCGGCACACTGGTTTATCTCACCGTCTACTCATTTGTCAGCGCCCAAACATTCTTTTTTGTGATGGCGACGGGCGCTTTCATCAGCTTTTGGGTCTGTTTATTTTTTCTAAGAGAGCCAAAAGCATCTTTTGCCGGTGAATACCGCCTTTCATCAGTGGATCGGGCGATTGAAGGAGAGGCTATTCTCGCTAATGTCAGTTTGGACGAAGAGAATTTCCGGATACCCAACTTAGCTGAAGAAGGACGGGTTCGCATGGAAGTGGAATCGAGGGGCTAGTTGTGGTTTTTCAATCCCCATTAGAAAAGGGGGTTAGGGAGGTGTTTAAAATAGGGGGATATATGGCTATGAAAATGATTCATGCGGTGATTCGTCCGGAAAGAGAAAAAAGTGTTGTCTTAAGTCTCGAGATGGCCGGGATTTACCCGTATACGAGGTATAGTGTCCTTGGAAGGGGACGGCAAGGGGGGATTCGTGTCGGGTCCGTCCATTACGAAGAGATTGCCAAAGTATCCATAATGCTTGTTGTGGAAGAGGCAGATGTACAACGCACGGTGGAAAGCATTAAAATGGCCGCACACACGGGTAATCCGGGCGACGGAAAGATATTCGTCTCAACACTGACTGAGGCCATACCCATTCGTAAATCGTAGGAGTTTCGTCCGTACCGCCTACGCACCCCCCAAACCCATTTTGGGGGACCCCGCTCTGCCCTCCAACAAGCCTTCCAAAAGAAATACGGTCTAACAAAAGACAAAATCGCTTTTATTGAATCTATGGTCCGCCCAATGGAGGTGAACAATGAGTAAGGAGCAAGCCTATCGGCGAAAGTACAAATTGGCGGAGAGGCAGGGATTTGAACCCTGGGTAGAGGTTACCCCCTACGACGGTTTAGCAAACCGTTGCCTTCAGCCACTCGGCCACCTCTCCTCGACGCACTGATTATTACATTCTTAATAGTGAAATTTCATCTACGTTCAAGACGGACCGAACGCGATAGAGGGCAATAATGAGGGCAAGGCCCAGCGCCACTTCGGCGGCGGCCATGGTTAGGACAAAAAAGACGATGATCTGCCCGGCAATGGAGTGCAGTGCATAAGCATATGAAACAAATGCAATATTGACGGAGTTGAGTACGATCTCAATAGAGAGCAGTACCATAATAATATTCCTCCGCACCAAGACGCCGATTACGCCAATGGAAAAGAGAAGAAAACTTAGCGCCAAATACCATTCAAGCGGAACCACACCCTATGCCTTTCGATCTCTCGTACCGCACCTGCAGGTCACCCCCCTTCAGAGAAGGCAGCCACTAAACGACCCCCATGCCTTAAGGGTAGGAAGTGCGGAAGACGGGATTTGAATCGCGACTGCGCTACTCCTCCGACTGGCTGGATCGTAACGTCATGGGCGGATTTTGTCAAACGGGTGCATGGCTTGGGTGGCAACAAAAACGATAATGGGAGAGGGGTCACAGGAGCCGTCTAGCAAGATGGGTGACGACGAGGACATAGTTGACGGAAAAATTGTAGCCTAAAAGCACCCTAAAGTTTTCAAAGAGAGCCAGTAAGACTTCCGTGTCTTCCACGGGCTGATAGGACGCAAAAGAGATCGTTTCATCCGCGTCCGTTTCGACTAAAACGGCAATGTCGTGCTTTTTAATCTCTGACAGGGTGTGTGTTTCACGGACCCCGCCGGAGATAAACGTGCGTGCCGTCTGAGTATCTTTCGTCATTAGGGCTGGGGTGTGGGTGATGCGTTTGTATTGCCATCCCGTTTTTTTTAGGTAATTGGCCACACTCCCCAAAATGTCGCCGGGCGAGGTCCAGATGTTTCGCTTTCCATCCTTGTCATAATCAACCGCATGCTTTCGAAAACTGGACGGCATAAACTGTGGCATGCCCATGGCCCCCCCATACGAACCCTTCACCGAAAGCGGATCAATGGCTTCCTCACGGCACAACAACAAATACTGAATCAACTCGTCTCGGTAAAACGCTTCGCGCCGTGGATAGAGGGAAAACCCCGTATTTAACACGTCAAACACGCGGTACTTTTCAATCCCCTCCTGTCCAAACTTGGTCTCAACGCCCAGAATGGCGCAGATAATTTCCTTCTCTACCCCGTATTCCGTCTCTATGGCGCGCAAGAGGGCTATATTGGCCGCAAGATAGGCACGGCCTTTTTCAACAAGTGCGTCGTTGATGAATCGTTCTTTATACTCGTAATGCGAAAGTTTTTCGGGCGGTTTGTCAAATATCTCAATGATTTTTGGGAGGAGCACGGCTTGAGAAAACGTGGCGCGCAGCGACTCGGGGTTCAACTGATAATCATTAGACAGCGTCTTTAGTAAGGCGCGGTACTTCTCACTCTCTAGCAAAACGGAGGTTGATTGGCCGCCAGACGCTTGTGCCCAGGCGGGGAGGTCTCTTGTGGGAGAGGCATACGAAAAGACGACCCAAAGCCCTGCTAAGCGCGGAAGGAGCCGCCTTACAAATGTTCTTCGATCCTCGGCCATGTAAGATATGAAGGGTCCGGTCGTTGAAGCGACACGACAGCGTCACCCCGGCATGTTCCCCATCTAGAACCGTAACGGGGCAGGCTCCACGGGGCAGGTTTAGCCGGAATCCAGAGACCTTTATAAATGTTTCTATAATGAGACCGCTAATAGCCTCTATTCCACCGTAACGCTTTTAGCCAGATTTCTGGGTTGGTCAATGTCGCTCCCGCGCAGGAGCGCCACGTGATACGCCAACATTTGCAACGGAATAACCGTTAAAATGGGGCTTAAATAGGGGGACACCTCCGGGGTAGAAATGACGGCATCGGCCAGGGCAGCGGCTTCCGCATCATCCCCGTGGGTCACGGCAATAATCTTTCCGTCCCGTGCCTTAACTTCCATGATGTTGCTGATGACCTTCTCTCGCACATGATCGCGCGGCACAATGACCACCACCGGCATATGCTCATCAATAAGGGCAATCGGTCCATGCTTCATCTCCCCCGCGGGATAGCCCTCCGCATGAATATAGGAGACCTCTTTGAGTTTCAGCGCCCCTTCGAGGGCAACTGGATAGTGCAGATTGCGTCCTAAAAAGAGAAAATCACGACAGCGAAAATATTGCTTCGCAATGGTAGCAACGGCCTGTTCCTGAGCCATCAATATATCTATTTTGTGGGGAATGGCCAGCAATTCTCGCACAAGCTGCTTACGCAGTTTAACCGGCAACGTCTTGCGCGTTTGCCCAAAAAAGCACGCCAGCAGAAAGAATGCGACCAGTTGTGTGGTAAAGGCCTTAGTGGAAGCCACAGCTATTTCCGGCCCTGCGCGTGTATAGAGCACCCGTCCAGCCTCTCGACTTAGCGTACTGCCAACAACGTTGCAGATGGCGAGCGTCTGTACCCCTTTTATTTGCGCCTCCCTAAGGGCAGCTAACGTATCTGCCGTTTCTCCGGATTGGGACGTTGCAATGAGTAGATCACCTTTTGATAGAGGGGGGTTGCGGTATCGAAACTCCGACGCGATGTCTACCTCGGTGGGGATCCCGGCGATGGCTTCAAAGAAAAACTTTCCGATCAGAGCGCTGTGCCAGGATGTGCCACAACCGACCAGCAGAATCCGCCGACTGCGGGCAAGGTCAACCTTTCCCAGAGAGGGGGCCGCTTGAATGAGATCGTCAGGACAGACCGCCTCCGCCTGTTGTGAGACTCGCCCAAAAAGGGTGTCCATGATGGCACGTGACTGTTCATGGATTTCTTTTTGCATGAAGTGTCTGAACGTTCCCTTCCCCGTAAAACTTTGGTCGTGGGAAAGGGTGGTTGCTTGTTTGGATTGCGATCTTCCCTCAGCATCATAAAAGCAGACGCCGTTATCTGAAAAATGGGCCATCTCTCCGTCGTCTAAAAAAATAGCCTCGCTGGTCTGTGCCACAAATGCTTGAACGTCGGAGGCGACAAAAAACTCTTTCGAACCCATTCCTATGGTAAGCGGAGATCCGCGGCGGACAGCAATCATTTGTTGAGGTTCGTCTTCGCAGATAATACAGAGGGCAAAGCTCCCTTCAATTTGTGTTAGCGTCTCGGAAACGGCCTGCTTGAAGGAGACGCCTGTTTGATACCGCCGGTCAATCAGATGGGCAATCACTTCCGTATCGGTTTCCGACGAGAAATCTCTGCCGCTTGCTACCAATGTGTCTCTCAGCACACGGTAATTTTCAATGATGCCATTATGAATCAGGGCAATCGCGCCTGCCCGATGCGGGTGAGCGTTCTCTTCAGTGGGTTTCCCGTGGGTTGCCCATCTCGTGTGACCGATGCCAAGGTGACTCGGAGATAGGTCTCTTGATAAAACGGCCTCAAGCGATGATAGCTTCCCCACCGCCCTCTGAATTTTAAGACGCCCTTCCGAGAGATAAGCGATACCGGCGGAATCATAACCCCGATATTCCAGCCGCCTTAGGCCCTCTATTAATAACGGCGTTGCGTCACGTGTACCGATATAACCGATAATGCCGCACATACAACCTCTTCTATGGGCGTTTGGGTCGTTTAGGGAGATGCGTCTGACGGGCACGGGCAATGGCCAGCGTCTGCGGCGGCACATCCTTGGTAACGGTGGAGCCGGCGCCGATGACCGTTCCGACACCCACGTGCACCGGCGCAACCAACTGGGTGCCGCTTCCAATAAAAGCATCATCATCAATACGTGTTTGATGCTTTTGTATTCCGTCGTAATTGCAGGTAATGGTGCCGGCACCAATGTTGACGTTTTTGCCGATATCGGCATCTCCAATATAACTTAGGTGGTTGGCTTTAGAGCCGGCGCCTAGTTTGCTTTTTTTGATTTCGACAAAATTACCCACATGGGATTTAGAATGAAGTTGCGTCCCCGGCCGCAGGTGGGCAAAGGGCCCCACCGATACATCGGAGGCAATGTCCGCCCCGTCAATAACACAAGAGTCCCTAACCACCACACGTTCCGCAAGATGGCTATCTCGGATTCTGCACGGATAAAGGACGGTCCCGCTCCCAATGTGTGTGTGTCCCTCTAAAATAACACCCGGATAGAGCACGACATCCCGGCCAATGGTAACGGTTGCCTCGATGCGAACCGCATTTGGGTCA
The DNA here is from genome assembly GCA_005239745.1 of Candidatus Troglogloeales bacterium. Classification (GTDB taxonomy): domain Bacteria; phylum Nitrospirota; class Nitrospiria; order SBBL01; family SBBL01; genus SBBL01. The sequence continues at coordinate 6,590 of SBBL01000014.1, forward strand.
ATGATGGTAACCCCCTTGTCCATCCAGCCGTCAACAATGTGTTGTTGCAAGACGGCTTCGGCACGGGCCAGATCCCTTCGGGAGTTGATCCCCAGGGATTCGCTCGTAGAAGGGGTTTGGTAATAAGAGATGGAAATGCCCTTCTGAACGGCGGCCCGTACGATATCCGTCAGATAAATCTCGTTTTGTTGGTTGTGGGAGGTTAGGGTAGAAAGGGTTGGGAAGAGAAATGAAAGGTCAACCACATAGGCACCGGCATTGATCTCATGGACGCGCAATTCTTCCGGTGTTGCATCCGCCGACTCGACAACGTTGCAGATATTGCCGTTATCGTCTCTAATAATGCGGCCATAGCCTGCGGCAGACGGTAGCAACGCCGTAAGAAGCGTCACGGTCTCTTTCTTCAGATGGTGTGTCTCCCACAAATGCATGATAGTTTCATCGGACAATAGAGGGGCGTCCCCGTTTACAATTAAGACGGACCCATTTACCCCGGACAAGGCATTTTGCGCCTGAAGTACGGCATGTCCCGTTCCGCGCTGCTCGGATTGTAAGACACAGGTGACGTCATACAAGGCAACCGACTCTCTTACCTGCTGTGCCTGATGCCCTACGATGACGAAGATGCGTGCAAACCGAAGATGCGTTAAGCGATTCAAGACATGGTGCAGTATGGGGACGCCGCAAAGCGGGTGCAACACCTTTGCCACGTCCGACTTTATGCGCTTTCCTTCTCCCGCTGCCAATACAATGGCGATTTTTTCGGCCATTTCTTATCTTCAACTCCTAAGACGCGGGTACCGTCCACCTTGCCTATCCCGTGTTTCGCATCCCCGTGGCAATGCAGTTAATCGTTGGAATAACCGCGTGCACGAGCGCCTTGTGTCTCTCGGTGCCGGCCGTCTCCCTTCGCAGTTTGCGGATTAAATTGACCTGAATATAATTGATGGGGTTGATAAACGGATTTCTGAGCAGGATGGATCTCTGTAGTGTCGGATCATTGTCCAGAATGTGTGCCTGCCCGGTTATTTTACGCATCATTTCGACTGTTAGGTCATACTCCGCGTGAATCTGACCGAAGATTTTATCCCTCAGTTTGGCATCCGACACTAACTTAGCATAGTGACAGGCGATAGACATATCGGCTTTTGCAAGGGTCATCTGTATATTGTCGAGCAGGTCGTTAAAGAATGGCCACGCAAGGTACATCTCGGAAAGGAGGGGGGCATGAATCTCCGGATCTTTGTCAATAAATAGGCCAAAGGCCGAGCCCATGGGAAACCATCCGGTAATCAGTTGTCTGCTTTGGGTCCAGGAGAAAACCCATGGAATCGCGCGCAAATCAGACAGCGTCTGGGTGGACTTCCGATAGGCCGGTCGCGACCCCATATTAAGAAATCCAATCTCGGAGAGTGGGGTTGCTTCCCGCACATAGCGATAGAAGTCGGCGCCACTGACGAAATCTAAATAACGAGGAAGCGCAATTTTAGAGATCTCCTCAAAAGCGGCTTTATAACGGCGCGTGCTCGCTTTAGAGGGGGTGGCGCCCCCTTGTCGCGTACTGGCCTTCAAAACACCGGTTACCAGCAACTCTAAATGACGAAAAGCCGTATCTTGATTGGCGTATTTTGAGGCAATCACTTCACCCTGTTCAGTAATTTTTATCCTGCCCTGAACGGTCCCCGGCGGTTGCGCCAGGATGGCCCGGTGGGTAGGCCCTCCCCCACGGCCAACCGTGCCCCCGCGACCATGAAACAGCGTTAAGACGATACGGTGTGCCCGTGCCAACCGGCTGAGATTTTCTTGTGCCTTGTACAGTTCCCAACTGGAGGTCAATATACCGGCACATTTACTGCTGTCTGAATAACCCAGC
>SBBL01000057.1 GCA_005239745.1 Candidatus Troglogloeales bacterium
GATTGGTGAAATGAGAGGTGTCACCGATAGCGGGGAATGGTTGGATCGGCCGTTGTCGAGTAGGCATCAATACCGCCGGTCATATTTTTCACATCTAAAAAACCCGCGTCAATCAGAAGCGATTGGGCCGAGGCGCTTCGAACCCCATGATGACAGACGGTCACGATTTCATCGGTCGGATCAATCTCGGCAATTCTTCGGGGGAGTTCCGAAAGCGGAATGAGGACCGAATCAGGAATATGGGCGATATCGTATTCCCAGCGCTCTCGTACATCCAGTAAGACAAAATCATCCCCTGCTTCCCTTTTTCGTTTAACCTCAAGAGGAAGAATGGTCATTGCTCACAAGGGGAAAATCAACTGACCCAGCTTCTCAGTCGGCTTCAGATTCTCAGTAAAGTCCACGGGACAATCAATGACCGCAACGGTGTTCTCCGCCAAGGCAGCCTTGAACACGGACGCCGGTTCGTCGGCGGCTCGGACAGGGTACCCTTTTGTGCCAAAGCTCTCGGCATATCGGACGAAGTCAGGCCGGATTATATTCAGATAAAGGGATCGTAACGCAAACGGTTCGTTCGCTCAAACCGGATGCCTTGACCCACAAGAGAGAACCCTATATCGTTAGAGTCATGTCGGAGGTGCGACTGTGAGCTACAGTGTACTTGTCGTTATCCCCGCGCGATACGACTCCAGCCGATTGCCGGGCAAGCCGCTTGCGGATATCGTCGGCAAACCAATGATTCAACGCGTCTGGGAGCAGGCGTCTTCCATGCCCTACCGTGTGGTGGTTGCTACGGACAGCGATCGTGTGGCAGATTGTACAAGGGCCTTCGGTGGCGAGGTTTTCATGACATCATCGGTCCATCGCAATGGCACCGAACGTGTGGCAGAAGTGGCAAGACAAGCCCCGGCGGACGTTATCGTTAATCTACAAGGAGATCTCCCCCTGTTTCGGCCGGACACACTTGAACGTATCATTGAACTGGGAGTCAAAGACATTCAAGCACACCAGGTTGACATGGTGACGATAAAATCAGAGATCACAACCCCTGAAGAGGCCTTCTCTCCACAGGCGGTGAAGGTGGTAACCGATGCCGCGGGTAATGCCCTCTATTTCTCACGATCCACGGTCCCGTACATTCCCCCAACCGGTACCCTGCCGACCGGGGTACAGTTTTTTAGACACTACGGGGTCTACATTTACCGTCTGAGTTTTCTTCTGCATGTTGCAGGGCTCCCCGAAGGTCGGTTAGAGCAGACAGAGAGGCTGGAGCAATTGCGTGTTCTGGAGGCCGGTGGACGTATTCGTGTGATTGAGGTTTCTCGGGAAGAAGCCGCCTCGTTCTGGGAGGTAAACACGCCCGAAGAGCTGCAGGAAGCCAAAAAGCGAATCAACGCCTATAACAGTGTATGACTAAATATCTCTTTGTCACGGGCGGTGTCTTGTCTTCACTGGGCAAGGGGATTGCTGCGGCCTCTATTGGGGCATTGCTAAAGGCGCGGGGGCACTCCGTCACGTTTGTTAAGCTCGACCCCTATATCAACTTAGACCCAGGCACCATGAACCCTTATCAGCACGGTGAGGTTTTCGTCACGGACGACGGCACGGAGTCAGACCTCGATCTTGGACACTACGAGCGCTATACCGGGCTTAGCATGTCAAAGCGGAATAATTATACCGCCGGCAGAGTCTATAACAATGTTATCCAGAAGGAGCGTCGGGGTGATTATCTGGGGGCGACGGTACAGGTGGTGCCACACATCACCGATGAGATTAAGTGTTGTATTCAGTCGGCCGGCACCGATCCAAAAGTTGACGTGGTCATTGTTGAAATTGGCGGAACCGTCGGAGACATTGAAAGCTTGCCCTTTCTCGAAGCCATCCGACAGATCCCGCTGGATATCGGCAGACAGCATGTTTTTTATATTCACCTCACGCTGGTGCCCTTTATTCAAGCGGCGGATGAATTAAAAACCAAGCCCACACAGCATAGCGTCAACAAGATGCGTGAGATTGGCATTCAGCCGGACATGTTGCTGTGCCGGACGGACCGCCCCATCGCGCAAGCGTTGAAGCGTAAGATAGCCCTTTTTTGCAACGTCTCTCCGGAGGCGGTCATTACCGCACAGGATGTGAAAAATGTGTATGAGGTGCCGCTGCTTTTTCATAAAGAGGGGCTCGATACGATTGTCGCAAAGCATCTGCGCCTAAAAGGTGTCCCTAAACTTTCGGCGTGGAAGCAGGTGGTTAGGCGTCTCTCAACGCCTGTCGGCCACGTCAAGATCGCCATTGTTGGAAAATATGTGGGGATGAAAGATGCCTACAAGAGCCTTTATGAGTCATTGGTGCATGGGGGGCTTAGCGTTAGGCATTCAGTACAGGTGGTGTGGATAGACAGTGAACAGGTTACAAGGGATAACGTTACCGCGCAATTCTCCGGCTGTCAGGGCCTATTAGTGGCCGGCGGATTCGGTAACCGTGGCATCGAAGGGAAAATACACGCCATCACGTATGCCCGCGAAAGGCGACTCCCATTTTTTGGCACCTGTTTAGGCTTGCAATGCGCCGTGATCGAGTTCTCTCGTTACGTGGCCGGTCTGCCTGAGGCCGACAGTACGGAGTTTACGCCTCAGACGAAAGACCCGGTGATTGATCTTCTTCCCGATCAGCACACCGTGGTGCAGAAGGGTGCCACTATGCGGCTTGGCGCCTATCCGTGCAAGGTCATTCGGGGGACACACGCCTACGCAGCTTACCGGCAAGATAAAATTATGGAGCGTCATCGCCACCGATACGAGTTTAATAACCGCTATCGGGATGCTATCACAAAGGCAGGACTGACCATCAGTGGGGTATCCCCGGACGACAAACTCGTCGAAATCATTGAGCTATCGGATCACCCGTGGTTTTTAGCCGTGCAATTTCATCCGGAGTTTAAGTCGCAACCGACCTATCCGCATCCGCTTTTTAGTGCGTTTGTCGGGGCGGCCGTACGGCAAGCGCCGGTGAGTCCATAGGCAGGCCGCGAGAGTGGCGGAACGGCAGACGCGCCAGACTTAGGATCTGGTGGGGCATCCCGTGGGGGTTCAAGTCCCCCCTCTCGCACTATTTTGATTTTGGTGACCGAGCGGTGCAGTCGCTTGACCGCATAATCTTCAGGCTCATTGCATCATCACCAACGCTGCAAGAATCACGACAACGAACAGCGAAACCGGCACAACAGACCCGAGGCAACCGGTAGGCTGAGACTTCCTGCTCGGTGGCGGTGACACGGGGGACGGGGCTTCGATCTTGACCGGCGCTTGCGGTGTCCACATTTCAGGGTTGACCAGGGACCTTGTGACAACACGAAACTTCATGCCTCGCTGTTGGCAAAAGGCATCGCCTGCCGCAAGCTTCCGGGCCGTGTTCTTGTCCTTGAAAAGATGCTCGCCTTTGACTTCTCGGATTTCCTTCTCTCCACCTGTAAGCTCAACGAGAAAGTCCGGCTCGTATCGCCCAAGCCCTCCCCACCATTTGCGATACGGAATCTGCAAATCGTGATGCCGTGTCCATCGGGTTACCATCGGATCGCGGTCGAGTTCATCCATGTATTGCAGTTCCCATGACGAATCAAACCACTCGCCAGACGGGCCACGAACACTTTTCCTCCATCCCTTTGACCAACCATGACGATACCTGGCCATTATTGTCGCCTCGTGATGATTGTAAAGCCCATTCCGCGTACGCTCATGCGTTCGGTGGTTTATCGAGGATGGCTTTCAATAGCTCTTGACGGTCAAACACACGGCGTACGTAATGGAGGCTGTCTTGAAGGAAAAGCAGCTGCGATTCACTGTTGCATTGTCCAATGGTCTGGCCTCCCAAAAACTTGTCACCGACGTGGGTCAGCAGAACTTTGTAAATCACCGCGCGCCCGCTCATGGGCAAACCATTGTTGAATAGCACTTCAACCGTGAGGTCAAAAAGCTGGTCGCAAAGTTCCTTCTGGCGTTGGTCAATGGGTATGGCTTCTTTGGGCGGTATGAATTCCTCGGCAGCCTTTTTCTCCACATCTGAATAAGCAACCGTTGTCACAAACCCCGTTCCGGTCAGATCGCGTTCGCTTTCGCCGGTACGATCCTCGCGCGTCACCGCAATTCGCTCACGGGGGTACTGAATAGCCGTGAGATATTCCGTCCAATCCTGTTCAAGGGGCTTGTCTTCGATTCCCGGGGGTTCGGGGAGTACGATTTCGTCCCCTTCGTCCGTGGGTTCTGGGATATCGATCTTGTCTTCTGATGCGTCTACTTCCTCGGGTTCTTCAAGCCCTTCATCCAGATCAAGCTCATCCTGAATCCCAACATCGGTTTTCACGTAGGCGTCAATCATCTGCCAAAGCCATTCGTGATCAAGCTTTGGGTGATCCACCACAATCAGCCGTTCTTTTTCATCCTCTTTGCGCGGGAAAACGCGGCGCAGGCCGCGCCCGATAACCTGCTGGCCGTAGACCTTTGAGGAGAACTTGCGAAGCAGCGTGATGACGGAAACCGCCTTCACGTCCCAGCCCTCGCGCAGCATGAGCACGCTGACTACCGCGCTGTGCCGCTCTTTATCCACTTCCGTGCCGATGGTCATGGCGACTTCAAGCTCGGATTTACGCTGTTCTGGGCTGATATCGGTTGCCTCCTCGTCCTTCGAGGCAATGACGAACGTCTTCAACCCCAGTTCTTCTTCAAGGACGCGCTTCGCGTTGTAAGCATCTTTGATACTCACCGCAACAACGAAGAGGATGGGCCGGTATCGTCCGCCCTCCTGCGCCTCGAAACGTCGCCATTTGGCTTGTCCGCCGATCTTCACGTTTTCCGAGGACTCAACCACTTTCCCGCCAGATCGCTTGACCTGCTCCATCCATCGGCGTTTTGCCATTTCCAACTGCTGGCGTAGCGGTTTCGGACTCGTGACCCATTTCGTTGCAGGAATCTGCTTCGCGTCGATTTCTTCCCACGGCACCTCTTCGACTCGCACAACCTGGCCCGTTTCGGTGTCCGTATACGTGAGTTCAACGGTTTTGATATTCGGCTGGCAGACGTAAACCGTCTTTATGATGCCGTCCTTGACCGCCTCCTTAATGCCATAGAGATAAATCATCCGGCTGCGGGGAGTTTCACTGTCCGCCCGGTCGGGCGTAGCCGTTGTGTCCACACGCAAGACCGTCTTCCCGGACCGCGACAACAAATCTAAAATCTCGTCGTACTTCGGCGCAACGGTGTTATGGGCTTCGTCGTTGAAAACACCGATCCGGCCAAGGTGATTCAGGATCACGCCGAGATTTTCCGCGCCTTGGCTGCTTGATGTGTAAAGCTGGTGAATATTTCCCAGCATCACCGCAGCGCTGCGAATACCCGCGCTTCCTGCTCCCGGTTGCAGGACGTGCAAGGTCATGTCATGCACAAAATGCGCGAATTCGGGTGGAAAAAGGTTGAACCTTCTCCAAACAGAATCGTCCCGGCTCGGTTTCTCGAAGTCGGTCCTCAATCGCTCGCGAACGATGGTATTCGGGGAAAGCAGGAGAAAAGAGCGGATTTCGTGGCAGACGCGCAGATAAGCCATAATCGCGGCAATGATGGTTGTCTTGCCGCCACCGGTGACCACGTTCAGCAGGAGGTCTTTCCAGCCCGCATCATGTGGCTTGAATATCTCGTTTACAAAAATCGCGCGTAGAACCGCCTCCCGTTGGTGCGGCCAGAGGGCTTGGTATTTGCCTGCTGGAGATTCAACGGCAAGATGCAGGAGATAATCCCGGACAGGATCGGAAACGGCAGGGCTTCGGAACGAACTGCTGACCCATCCTTGAAATGTTTTTTGGGTTTGGCCGTGGAAGGAATTGAACATGCGTTCTGCTTCACTCCGAAACGGAGTTCTGTCTTGCTCCCCAAATCGTAAGAAGCAATTCGCTATCATCGATAAGCCGATACTTCGGCTCTTGACCACTCAACTTTGTACTCTCATGGAGAATAATGGGAACCCCATCGCCTCGCTTCTCCATGAAAAATCCGCGTCCGACATCACCGATGACGTAAGGAACGGGGGCCTCCGCCAGTAAACTTGTAATCAGTTCATTTCGGGTAGCCTGTCTTAATGCCATGCTATCAACGGTCACGGTGTTTGGCAGTCCGCCTGGGGAATAAATTTCGAGCCGGTCGTCGAAAATGAAAAACCTGATTTTTGACCCTGAAACGGAGTAGTCGCGGTGGGCCACGGCGTTGACAATGGCCTCAAAAACGGCCCGTTCAGAAAATTGCGGCGTCTCAACCCGATGCGGCACCTTGACGGCAAATACCGTCTGATTGCGCTTGAGAAATGACATGGCCTGATTGATCTGCGCATCCAATGGGCCACATATCTTCTGCGCATCGGTCTGGTAGTTGGAGTCCTGCCGCGTGCCGCGATAGCGTACGGCTTCAATATAGGCGCTTGCGAGGAATTGGTCCGGCCTTTCAGAGCACATCAAAATCCCTGCAACCGAACATCGGATTAAGCCGCTTTCTTCTTTGGAAAGAAGACTACGTTTAAGGAGTACCCCGTCTGCCTCTTCGCTGGAGCGCGTTGTGTATCGCCTCCAAAGCGGCTCCGACAAATCGGCGAGGCTTGTTCCGGGAACGACTTGCTCCTCGAAGCGAATCAATCGGGCCTGGCTGCGCTGCTGGAACAATCGAGCAAGATAGTCCGGCGGCATCTTGCGCTTCGAACTTCCTTGACGGAAGAAGTAGCCGCCGGGACTTTCGTGTACAAAGAGGCTGCGGGGGATCTCCACCTTGAGAACGGCCCGGGGCGTCCCGGTGCTATCGGGTATTTCCATGCGAAATGAGCGAAACATCACGGGTGGCTTGATGCTGTCAGTACAAGCCTCAAATACGTAATGTTCTATCAACTCCAATTTTTCAACAGGAATGCCATCAACCTCCCGCGTCTTATCATTGACACCCAGAACCAGAACACCGTCGTGCGTGTTGGCAATGGCCGCGATTCCGTCGGCGAGGCTTTCCTTCTTGGGATCGGACACACGGTCGCCCTTAAAGCAAACGGCCTTTAACTCGAGCGACGTGTCTTCTCCCAAACGTATCTGTCGAAGCAATGCTTCCGGGCTATCGTACATGTAGGCCCTCCAATGCAATGCGCCGGTAGCGTTGCTCAAACGCCTTTTCTCTGCCTTCCATGACGTTGCAGATTGTTTGTCGAACGGCCTTGTCCTGAAGGAGATAATCCCGGACGGGATCGGAAACGGCAGGATTTCGGAAAGACCTGTCAACCCATCCCTGGAATGCTTTTTGGATTTGGCCGTAGAAGGAATTGAACATTATGACTTCTTTCCCTTGTCGAGACTCCGCAACCAGATGTAAAGGCGTACCATTCGCGAGGCAAACTCATACGATCCAGCAGAACCCGAGGAGCGGAGTACCTTCAGGTCTTTCATCTTTTGCAGAAAGTTATTGAGTTTCTTCTTTTCGGATTCAGCCAGAACTCCCTCAATATCCTTCTTGGTAAACATTAAGTCCGCAGGACCAATCTTGCCTATTTTGTGCAAGATGGAGCGGTATGTCTCGCTTCGGATGGCCTCATAGACTTGATGGTCAACGTACTTCTTTCCGATCTCGTCAGCGGCCGTTATGACGGCAGAGATGGCGTCGGCTTTGTCAATGATTCCATCGCGGTCTATCCAGAAGGCGGCATTGCCGATAATATGCATAATCTTGGGAAAGCCGGCGGCGTAGTGCGTAAGAATATCCATGGCGGATTTCTCTACGGTGAACTTAACCGATTCGAAGGCGCGGAGATAGAAATCCGCCATCTCGTCGTTCGAGAGAGGATCAATTTTCACGACATCAAAGATGCCGCCAACCGACGGATGATGGGAACCGATCTGCCGGCGTCGTTCCTCCACCCCCACAAGAATGAGCAATAGGGGAACAGAAGGTTTGCCCGGCGACGTTGGCGCGTTGACATCGCTCATGCCTTTCAGAAACGGAGCGAACTTCGGATTATTCGCAATGCCATTGATCTCATCCAGCACAAGACAGATACCCCTGATTCCGTCATCCTTGACGCGACTCCATGTTTGGTTGAGAAACGGCAAGAGTCCCTGTGTGATCTGCGGACCCTCTTTGCGAAGCGCCTCCGTGCGAATGGTCACGCCAAATAGAGTCTGCTCCCCCATGTATTTGGCAAAGGCCGCTCGCACTTTTTCGCCAAGCGTTGGATTGTACACTCCGGCCTTGAGTGTGCCGTCAAGTACGGCTATGCCGACATCATCCATACTCTCGGCACGGTCAAGCGTGGTATAGATGCCGAGTAGTTTCTTATCCCGCTCTGCCATCCACTGCACAAATTGCGCCACGGATGTCTTGCCGATACCGTATTCTCCCTCCAGAAAAACATACGTTGGCTTGCCCTTTGCCGCCTGCTCCACGCCTCGCGTCATAATACGCTTGATTTGCTCTCCCCGACCTACAAACAACTCAACCGGGACCGGCTGATCAGGGAAAAATGGACTACGGCCTTTACTTTCTATGGGTGTCATCAGCATCTCCTATCCTTATTTCAACAACCAGCGGCTGCCTCTGGATCGAACCGCTTCGAGTTTTGGCGCGATCCTATTCCACCTTCAGTTTCATCGCCAACATCCCCTCACCGCCAAGATCGTCCTGCACCCGGCAGGCCAGCGTGATTTCCGTTCCTGATTCGACGTGCTCAAACGTGTATTCGATGGTCATATCTCCCTCGAATCCGCCCTCGCCTTTGCCCTTCCGCTCCTTCCGGCAAAGCTGGTACCCCTGCGTGGCGGAGAAAATGCCGTCTCGGAAATCGAAATCCCATTGCACGTTGACGATCTTCCCGCCCGTATTCATCGAACGGGCTTCTGACACGTCGAAACGGTAATGCCGCGAACCGACCAGCGTCACGCCAATGCGTGGAATATCCGGCGGGAGGATGAACGCAAAGAAATCCTTGTACTTGTCGTGTTTTTTCGTGACATGCGCCTTGAACTCGTCCCCCGCGAGCGGCCATAACCGCAGTTTGATAAACTGAATCGGCTTTGCCTCACCCAGTTTCATGACCTGTTCCGCATAGGCACGGGCATTTGGATCAATACCCCAGCCGATCATGATCGCCTGCCGTTCCTCTGGCTTCCGGGTTTTCATGACCGCATGGGCAAACCCCTTCACGTCTGTTGCCGTGACAAGGCCGGATTCTTTCGGCCCTGCAACCCAAAGCAGTTCGCTGCCCTTCACACCGTGAATATTTTCGTCGGAACCGGTCCACTTGCGGGCGCCATAACACGCAAGAACGAAGGCGCGGAATTCGTCGGTGGACAGCTTTGTCAGACGATTGATTTCGTAAATGCCCCAATGCTCGACCGTGTACCCGGTGAGGGGCATGGTGGACGCCTCAATTGCCTGTTTCTTTGATTCCTCAACACTGGTCAACGTGCTGTTTTCTATGATTTCTCCAAAATCCAGTTGGCCATCCTTCTTCTTCGCTTTGGATTTCTTGGCAAGTCGCTTCAACTCCTCCAGATTTGGAGCAAGAATTCTGGCAATGCGATCCGCTGTAAGTGCAACTGCCACGCGGGAAATGTCGCAACCGATCCACCGCCTCCCGTTTCTCTGGGCGACCGCTGGGAATCCTCCGCCTCCGCAGAAGAAATCTGCAACGATCTCACCTTTGTTGCTACTTGCTTGCAGTATTCTCTCAAGAAGAGTTTCGGGTTTCTGGGTTGGGTATCCGATTCGCTCGGGAGTTTGTCGATTCAGTTGTGGTATCTGCCACACATCATCGCATATCTTGAACTTCCCGGCCTCGTGATCGTAAATGATGTTGCCAGTTTCATCTCTCTCATATCCAATCCAGTCATTCTTCTCGGAACTCCAAATTTTGCGTCGGATGCCAATGGGCGTTTCGCGTTCAATCCGAACGACGTTGAACTTCTTGTGCGTCTGTTCGGCAGTGTAGAAGAGAATAACATCATGGTTCTTGGGAAAGGACTTCGTTCCAGACGGCAACTTGTTTGGATACCACCAGATAATTTCATTGCGGAAATTCTCAGACCCGAAAATCCGGTCCATCTCGCATTTCACGTAATGGACCGCATGCCAGTCCAGATGCACGTAGATGCTGCCGGTTGGCTTCAATAGCCGCTTCATCTCGTAAAGCCGGGCATTGAGCCAGATGATATAGCCGGGCATGCCGCCTTCCCAGATATCGGTGAAAGATCGGACTTCGTTTTTGTCGCCGAAAATGATGTTGTAGTTCCGGCCCGAGAAAAACGGCGGGTCAATATAGATCAGGTCAATGCACTCGCTTGGCAACATCCGCATGACGTGCAGGCAATCGCCAAAGAAAAGCCGGTTTAAGCCGTTCGGGAAAAGCTCATCCTTTTCGTACCGCTTTTTGACGCCAGTCTCGACGGTATCCACCAACTGAAACGGCAATTCAATGCGCGGGTAGTGCTGTTCAAATCGTCGTTCGCGGTCGTATCCGAGCGGTTCTTCGGCAACCGGCACATGCCCGAACCGCGCGGGAATTTTAAAAAACGCCTTCTGCTCAGGCAGTGCGACAGTGGCCGGTATCTGGGCTTTCGCAGTTTGTTCCTTGGCGGCGTCTGTCATAACGTCAACGCCCTCCCTTATCTTTGATCTTTGGCAGAACGACATCGGCAACGGCCTTACTGACCACGTTGGCCACAAAAGCCTGCATGGACATATCCAGCAAAGCGGCTTTGACCCGCAAACGCTGGTGGACATCCTCAGGCAAATCCACGTGTACCTTTCGGCGTATCGGCGCTAACTTTTTTTCTGGCATGAGTTTAGTCTCCACTCCCGCCCGTGGGCGGAAAATCCAATTGACAATCTGTCAATTTATACCAAAGAGAAAGAGAAAGGGCAAGTGTCCGCGCATTGGGGGGGCCGTGTTTGAAGTGACGGCTTTCGACGGGTGGAGTGAACGGGCGGCGGAAGCACAGGCACGCGGCCAGCGTGCCGAGCATGAGCGCACCGACGCGGAACCCGTTTCCCCATTCATGCTGAAGCAACGATCCGTGTATCTTGACGACGGTAACGGCTACCGAATATAACACAGGTCGGTTGTGGAAAAGAGGGTGGGAGGGCCCGCAATGTCAAATTCACTAAGGAGGGACAGATGAGAGGGCCATTTTCTGTAAACGGTTTAGCGAATGTTGTTTTAGCGTTAATAACGGTTGCGGTTTTGTCGGCTTGCACGTCAATAAAAAACGTTATGATGCCTTCCTCCATAGCGAAAGTTTCCGCCTCGATTGCAATTGACCAGGGAGAGAAATGGACGCCGGCTGCACGGCAACAGTTTTATACGCAAGATCAGGGATCACAGCTTATCCCCCTTCGCTGGATACTTGCCCTAAAACAGCCTGCCAATGGCCGCCCCTTTTTGGAAGAGAGCTTGGGCCGGTATGGATATCTTCCCATGGTAGATCCAGAGAACAATCCCTACGGATTGCCTGTGGGATTTACCCTGTCGACATGGAGCGGCAAAGAGACGCTTGGGTTGAGCTGTTCTGCCTGCCATACTCGGCAAATCGAGGTAGAGGGGATTTCCTACCGCATTGACGGCGGCCCCGCGATTGTGGATATTCAAGCCATGCTCTCCGATCTTGATTCCGCGGTGAACAACGTGCTTGCCGATCCGATAGCCTTCTCAGCTTTTGCTCAGGCTGTTTTAACCCCTCCCGTGTCGGCGGACAAAGAAAAAGCATTACGCACATCGGTTGAGGCATGGTACTTGCCTTATCATACCGTCATGGCACGTGCGTTGCCGAAAAAACCGTGGGGAGTGGGAAGATTGGACGCCCTATCAATGATTATCAATCGGGTCGCCGGATTAGATATTGGCCCACCGCCTGGTTACTTGATTCCTGAAAACATTGCGACGGCGGACGCACCGGTGCGCTATCCGTTCCTCTGGAACGCAGCGATCCAGGATAAAACACAGTGGCCCGGTATTGCGGATAACGGAAATGAGATTCTAGGGCTTGCGCGTAATCTGGGCGAAGTGCTGGGGGTTTTTGCCGTTTTCCACCCTACAAAAGATCAAAAGCACCTACTGGGAATCAATTACATTGACAACAATTCAGCCAATTTCGATGGATTAAAGAAGTTAGAAGCGTTGGTCTGGAAAATCGGGCCGCCGAAATGGCCTTGGGCTATAGACAAGACGCTGGTCGATCGCGGGAGGGGCATCTTTCAGCAAACGTGTGCCGCAGGTTGCCATGAGATTAAAAAGGGGGAGAAACGATCCCTTCTTTACGATACATGGGCAACACCGCTTCAAGATGTGGGGACCGATTCGAGAGAGTATAGTGTACTCACCCGTATGGTTGACACGGGTGTTTTGGCCGGCGCATATATCCCCGTGATACTTAAGGAGCCGCTTAAGCAAAGAGACTTGGCGACGAATGTATTGAAGGCATCGGGTGCAGGTGCCATTCTGCAACATTGTTGTTCGATTATGGTGTCGGAACCGATACAGGAAAGAGTCGGCAGATTTATCACTTTCTTGAATAAGGGAAAAAACAAGTACCTCAAAGACCTCGAGGGAGCCTATTCCAGAGCGACAGAGCCTTCCGGCAACGCTCCTTTTGCTTATGAGGCCCGTGTGATGGAAGGCATCTGGGCCGCGGCGCCCTACCTGCACAATGGATCGGTGCCGAACATGGTGGAATTGCTCAAGCCGGCAAACGAACGGGTTGCCAGCTTTAAGGTAGGCCCCGCTTACGATCCGGTCAATATCGGACTTGCCGTGGAACAGAGCAGGTTCGGTTATACCATGCAAACGACTGATTGCGATGATCGCGACTCTGGAAACAGTCGTTGTGGGCATGAATTTGGCACCGATTTATCACAGGAGGACAAAAAGGCGCTCATTGAGTATCTCAAAACACTTTGAGGGCACCTCTAAAAACCGTGCAGACTTGCCTAACGGCGGGTCAGAATTCGGATAATGTTGCCTGCGGCGTAGGTGCGTACAGAAGGGTCAGGGTCGCGTAGTGCTTCCTTCAGGATTGGGATTTCACTTGCCGCCCCCGTTTCTCCGATTGCCCGCACCGCCGCAATCCGGACACGCTGGGCGGTGTCTGATAACGCTTTTATAAAGATCGGCAGGGCGTCTCGCCCGGCTGTCTGTGCCAGTGAACCAATCGCAAAGTGGCGAACCCCATAATCTTCCTCGGCAAGCGCAGTCTCGTAAATCCTTTTATGGTCTTGATACGTCTGCCCCAGTCTCTGTAGGGCTTCCGCGACCGATGCGCGTACAACCGGGTCCGGGTCTTCTATCTGCTTTGTAAGCAAGGGTATAGCCTTTCTGTCCCCAAGTTTACCGAGCGCGGTTGCGGCCGATCCACGCACCATCGTCTCACTATCCAAGAGCAATGGGATCAGCGCATCGAGGCTAGACGGCGAGGCGATGTCTCCTGCGGCCAGGGCTGCGTACATACGCATCGTCGGATCCGCATCCTTCAGAAACGGCATTAAAAATGCGATGGCACGCGCGTCGCGGGTACGACCCAGCGCAGACAACCCAGCCGGTTTTTCATCGGCGGATAGGGTTTCCATCATCGTTACGATACGCGTCAGTGCCGTTTGATCGCCTCTCTGAGCAAGTGCCGACAGCCTAAAGAGCTGGACGGCCGGGGTTTTGTCCGCTTCAAAAAGGGCGAAGAGCTTTTCGGAGCCGGGCTTCCCTTTGGTCATATCATCCACCGCTTTAACAGCGCCAATGCGCACCATCACGTCCGGATCCCGTCCGGCGGCCATCAGCATCTTTAGGGCATCGTCTCCCCCCAACCGCCCAAGTGTTTCAACAACAAAGAGGCGGACAAAGGCATTGTCGTCGCGTAGCAGGGATGCAACAGATCGTATCTGCGCGGGGTCTCCCATCTCTCCGATGGTTTTTGCGGCGGCACTACGGACAAAAAAATTCTCGTGTGTAAATGCGGTTTGAACAATAAGCAGGCACATCTGACCGAGGAGAGGTTGGACGGAGGTGCCGTTTTCAAGTGCTAGATCGTATTGGTCAATCGCTTTATCGGTCTCCCCCCGTGCAACATGTGAGAGGATTTTTAGGCGATGGGCGTCCGTACCCTTTGGGTTCTCCCTAAGCAGGGATTGGGTAATGTCAATGGCTTGGTCGTAGTCCCGGGCTTTGAAGGCCGATTCTGCGCGCGCGATCTCCGGCTCAGATGAGCGCGTGCAGGCGCTAAAAACTGCAATGACGAGCAATTGACGCAGCAAACACCGCATTTTATAATGCCCCTAGTGTAGTCTCTAGGATAGGCGATGACACCACTGGCCTTGCTGATGCACAAAAAAATTGAGACCATATCGCCCGAGGCCACCCTTCAAGACGCTGCGGTCAAAATGCGGGACCGGTGTGTGGGCTCTCTTCTAATCGGCGAAGAGACACAGCCCATCGGTATTGTTAGTGAAACCGATTTTGTCCGGAAAGGGGTAGCGTCCGGATGTGATCCGTCAACCACACCTGTTGCAATTCTTATGAACGCACCCATCATTACCATAGATATCGGTCAGACCGCAAAAGATGCTAATGATCTTATGGCGGCGAAGGGGATTCGCCATTTGGTCGTTACCGATAGGGACCAAATCGTTGGCATTCTTTCGATGAGAGACCTTGTCCTCTGCTTTAAGAACCGATTAGCGTGAACCAAAAACGGCCCAAGCACCCCTTCGCTACCATCCGATTGCAAAATCTGCAAAGGAGACACCCCCTCGATCGTGGCCGTATCTTGTCCTGGGCGGAAAAAATACTGGAAGAACAACGATGTAGGGCGTGTGAACTTAGTATCCTTCTTGTCAATGATCACATCATACGCGCTTACAACCTTAAGTATCGTCAGCGAGATTCCCCTACGGATGTCCTATCTTTTCCCATGCAGACTTCAAATCTCAAACCCCCTATAGGGCGAGGTTTGACTGCCCCGGTCTTATTAGGCGATGTCATGATTTCAGTGGAACGCGCCAACAAAGAATCTGTTTTGTGGAACAGAACCTTTTCGACACACTTGCTTGCGCTGCTTATCCACGGCATCCTCCATCTACTGGGATATGACCACGAACGTTCGCCTGCCGACGCGAGACGAATGCATCGGCGAGAACAACAGCTACTGAGTCGGATACGCTAAAATATGGGGCTATTTAGTAAGTTAGGGGAGGGGTTTGCAGCAACACAACGCGTCCTAACAGAAGGGATAGAGACACTCTTTAGGGGCAGGCCCACACTTCACCCTGAAACACTCAATCAGTTAGAGACGCTTCTTCTCTCCGCAGACCTTGGCCCGGAAGCCGTAGAGCGCCTCATTTCTCAACTGAAGGAAACCATTACCCGCGGCAAGTCGGTTGATATCTACTCCCTTAAGAAAGTCATAAAGTCGCACATTATCACCCTCTTAGACAGAGGGAAAACGACGAGAGGGACCATTGAACCTCCGGAAGTGACTCTGTTTATGGGGATCAACGGCTCTGGGAAGACCACCACCATCGGCAAACTTGCCGAGCAGCAACACCAAAAAGGGAAGAAGACCATTTTAGCCGCGGCCGACACCTTTCGCGCGGCAGCAGCAGAGCAGTTGGTTCTCTGGGGGGAACGCACCCATTCACACGTCGTACGAGGTCACGAGGGTGCGGACCCCGCGTCCATTGCGTTCGACGCCGCCTGCGCCGCCCGCGCAAGGCTGGCGGACTGTCTCTTTATTGACACCGCCGGCCGTCTACAGACCAAACAAAATCTTATGGAAGAGCTAAAAAAGATAACGCGTGTTGTCGGAAAGGCTATCCCCGGCGCACCTCACGAGAAAATACTCATTCTTGATGCGACAGGCGGCCTCAACGCCATCTCGCAGGCCAGACACTTTCACGAATCGGTCGGGGTAACCGGTCTCATCCTTACAAAACTCGATAGCACCGCTCGGGGAGGCAGCATCATACCCATCGTGGAGGCACTATCCGTACCCGTGTTATACGTGGGCGTCGGAGAAGCTGCTGCCGACCTTCTCCCTTTTGATCCAAACGCATTCGCCGATGCACTGCTTGACGCCCAAACCGACCCGCCACGAATAACATAGCCCATCCTGTCTCAGGCTATTGAGGCATGTCCTCCTTCGTTTCCTTCATGTCTTCCTTCGTTTCTTTCGTCTTGCCATTCTTATCCATTGCCTCAACGGCAACCTTTGTGGCATGGCCGGACGCGTGCATCTCGGCCTTAACATGCGCGCCAACGACAATCTCTCCCGTTACCTTAGTTGTCTTATCCACATGCATGCTGTGGATTTTCCCTTCACTGTCTTTCACGTCAACCATTTGATCTTCCATTTTTACGACTTCGCCCATCACCTCATGGGACTTCATGGCAAAGCTGACACCGGAAAATCCAACAACCGCAACAACCGCAACAACCGCCAATAGCTTCTTCATAACAACCCTCCAATGAACGATTAAGCTGAGCTAAGAAAATCTTAGAGCACAGGCACCCGCCTCCGGTGCCATCAGCCTGTGTTTTTCACACGGGGGGAATCTACCATATGTGCCCTATACCGTCAACCCATTGATGAATATGGATATGGAGTAGAGTATATACGCGCTTGACACATTGGACTAAAGCCTCTACAGTGTTGCGCCAAGAAGCCCCCATTCCGCCCCCTTTTTCGGGAAAGGCATCAGGAGGATGACCATGAGAAACATCTGTAGAGGGTTTGTGATTCTGACAGCGCTGGTGCTGATGCGCGCCACACCGGTTCTGGCGTTTCAGATGGCAGCGATGAATCTGGAACAGATTTCGAAGCGTGCGAGTCGAATCATCGTCGGAACGTGTA
>SBBL01000070.1 GCA_005239745.1 Candidatus Troglogloeales bacterium
GCGGGTTCTCAGATATTTTTGGAGACATTTTTGGGGAGGTTTTTGGCGGTGGCACCCGACACGGAAGGCCACGCCAGCAACGGGGTGATGACCTACAGTATAACCTCACGATTGGGTTTGAAGAAGCCTTACTGGGTAAGGAAGAAAAAATTAGCCTGCGTCGTCCGGAGGAGTGCACGGACTGTCGTGGCACGGGGGCTCGTGGGGGAAGGGTAAAACGTTGTGACGCCTGTGGTGGGAGTGGTCAGGTTCGATTTCAGCAGGGTCCGTTCTCTATCGGTCGGACGTGCGGGCAATGTAAAGGAGAGGGGCAGGTAGTAGCAAACCCCTGCCCGACCTGCTCCGGACGCGGCAGTGTTATGCGTGAGAAGACCCTTTCCGTCAAGATTCCGGCGGGCATTGACACCGGTATGCGGCTTCGCGTTTCCGGGGAGGGGAATTTGGGGCACAACGGTGGTCCATCAGGCGATCTGTATGTGTTGGTGACTGTCAAACCGCATGAGTATTTCACACGAGAGGGAGACCATATTTCTTGTCACGCAACCATCCCTTTTACAATGGCCATTCTGGGGGGACGGATTGAGGTTTCAACCATTAAAGGCCATGCCCAGCTTGACATTCAGGCAGGTACCCAGCACGGCAAGATCTATCGCCTGAAAGGACTGGGATTCCCTAATTTGCGGGGGCACGGCCTTGGCGACCAACTGGTACATATTAAGATATCCATCCCTACAAAGCTGACCTCCGCGCAACGTACTCTTCTGGAAGAATACGCAAAAACCGACACAACCACGTCGGGCGCCGGGTCGGGATCGCTATTCGACAAGGTAAGAGTACTGTTTGAATAGTGCCCCTCTGGAGATACCTAACTGATATTTTGGTTTAGCTATCACATCCTTTCAACTTTCCCTTGACTTTCCCGTGAGACTGTAATACGTTGCGGTTCTGCCGGGGCGATCCGTAGCAGGGGTGTCTTAAAACGAGGGGTCGTTCTGCTCTGTGGTGCCGGTAGTTTTTTAGGTGGCTTTTTTCAAAAGAGCATGCAATTTCTTAAAGGGGGGTTGTCTATGGTTCCCAGCACGCGGGTTGTACTTGCCTTAATCCTGCTCTTTCCTCTTTCGGTGCACGCGCGAACGGCATCGTATCACCTCTATAAAGAGGGAACAGACCAAAGCCATTTGCAGATGAGCACAGAAGCCCCCGGGGGCGCGGCAGGGACGTTACTGTCGGCAAATCTGTCAGGTCAAGAAGGAGGCGATCATGTCATCGCAGTTTTTGACACGGGGGTGGGTATCCCTGGGGTCTCCGGCACCACCCCGGCAGGGGCTGCGGCTACCTTCGACCTTTGGATGCGCAAGACGTCTAATATCGGCGCGCTGTACCCTGTTGTCAAGCTCTATATCAATAGTGAAGCTGGGGAGCCGGTTTGTACGGGGCAGGGTGCTATTACGATGACAACGGCTTTGACAAAGTACCGCGTTACCTGTTTGATGACATCCGATCTGACGATGTTACCCACGGATCGCTTTCGCCTCTGGATTGGCGCCAGAATTGCGCAACCTTCCGGGAACGTCGCCCTTAATGCCCAGTTGAGCGTCGGCGGGATTCATGGGGGGCAATACGACTCTCGCGCCGAGATTCCACTGTCGTCTCCGCCCCCGGTCATTGCCTCCGTCGTGCCTTCATCGGCTCCAGTGGGGGCGGTCGTGACGGTTGGGGGTTCCGGTTTCCGAAGCCTTCAAGACAGCAGTGTGCTAACGCTGGGTGGCACTACCCTTGTACCGACCGGCTGGACAGATACGGCAATCCAATTTATGGTGCCGGAGGGGGTAAGAACGGGCCCTATGGTAGTGACGGTGGCTGGGATCGCCTCTGATGCCGTTACGTTTCCCGTCTCACCGAGAATTGACGATCTCTCTCCTAAGTTTGGGGTTGAAGGGACAGCGGTAACGATTGTGGGAACAACTTTTGGGGACAGCCAGGAGGACGGGGTGGTGACCATTAACGGAGTCACGGCTGTTCCAACGAGCTGGAGCAATCACTCCATCTCTATAATCGTACCGCCGGGTGCGACCACTGGAGATGTTGTGGTCTCTGCCAATGGGGCAATAAGCACAGGGAGTCCCTTTGTGGTTGATCCGTACATCACGGGGTTGTCCGGCGCCGTAAAGGCTGAAGGCTCTACCGTGACTATCAATGGGTCTGCTTTTGGGGAGATGGCTACCGATAGTGTGGTCTTATTTAACGGTGTCACGGCCACGCCCATCAGTTGGACGCCAACGGCCATCTCTACCCGCGTACCGACCGGTGCTACGACCGGGCCGGTGACGGTGGCTTCGAGTGGAAGGACGAGCAACGCGGTTGCGTTTGCGGTTGCCCCTAAAATTTTTAGCCTCTCTCCGTCGTCAGGCAGTGAAGGGGATTTGGTAACCATCACAGGTTCCACGTTCGGCAATGAACAAGCGGACGGTGTCATCCGTTTTAACGGGGTGCCAACGGCCGCTGTGACGTGGAGCGATTCTAGTATTGTTACCCGTGTACCTGTGACTGCGACGACGGGCCCGGTGGTGGTAACGG
This sequence comes from Candidatus Troglogloeales bacterium, assembly GCA_005239745.1. GTDB lineage: Bacteria > Nitrospirota > Nitrospiria > SBBL01 > SBBL01 > SBBL01. The sequence continues at coordinate 2,578 of SBBL01000070.1, forward strand.
CCGGAGGTATAGATACGGGCACGGAAAATATTTTTACCGTTAACCCAGATCTGACGACGCACTATATCTACGATGAGCTTGGGAGATTGGTTGAAAGCATTAACCCCTCTTTGGAGACGAAGACGTTTACGTACGATGCGACAGGGGCCCCCCTGTCTGAGACACATAAGAACTCCATCTATGTTCGTGTAACGGAGATGATACCGGGGTCGGCTCAGGTGGGGGCGTCCGTTCGGATACGCGGCACAGGTTTTTCGGAAGGCGTTGATAACGTAGTAGCGTTTAATGGTGTGCCTGCTTTGGTAACGTCGGCCTCAGCGACGGAACTAACCGCCACTGTCCCCCTTGGGGCAACGAGCGGTGGTGTGGCCGTCATTACTCCGGCGGGCCAGGCGGAGTCTGCGTTGCCTTTTACCATTATCC
>SBBL01000099.1 GCA_005239745.1 Candidatus Troglogloeales bacterium
CTCCCGCCCCCTTTATGCAAACACCCTAGCTTGAGTTTTATACCGTAATGTCTTGACAGGGCTTACTCATCAATTTGTTGCGCACCCATTACCGGAATGTCCTGTATCTTGCCTATTCCCCTGTGTTACCCTGCGCCGCCCGAAGGGACATGCTACCTAAGGAGGATAGATACGTGATATGCTCCACGGCGTTGGGCTTTAAGACAATGGACAAATGACTTATGAAGGAGACATAATGAGAAGCTATGAAAGATTTGTGAAACGGCGGGCTATTCTAAGAGCAGGGCTGGGGGTCGTTTTCTTTACCCTTAGCCTTACCGCCGCCGGCGGGCAGACCCTTACCCCCACTATTCCCACTATTCCTCAGACCGTACCGACTGTCTCTATGACGGTCGAGCCCCTCGTGGAGCGACAGGTTACGTTAGACTTCAACAATGTTGACATTCCCATACTGATCAAGTTCATCAGTGAACTGACGGGGAAAAACTTCATTATTGACGAGAACGTACGCGGAAAGGTCACGATCTTCTCTCCTAAAAAAATATTGGCCGGTCAAGCCTACGACGTCTTGCTGTCGGTATTGGAGATGAAGGGGTTTTCCGTGGTGGTGGATGGAAATGTCCATAAGGTACTCCCTTCTCCGGAAGCCATCCAAGATAGTACCATTCATATGTATCCGCTGGAGCATGTCGAGGCGGAAAAAATGGCCAAGCTGTTACTGGGGATGGCAACGCCCGCACAAAGGCCGCGTGGGCGTATGAATCTACCGATTCCCGGCGCCATCACCGGTGCCGTGCGTATCGTGCCCGATCGTGAGACCAACTCACTTTTGATCACCGCAAGTGACCACGATTTTAATGTCCTTAAGGACCTTATTAAAAAACTGGATAAACGCAAGCGACAGGTCTACGTGGAAGCGGTGATCATGGAGATGGGAGAAGAAAAGACCCGGCAGTTGGGTGGCGATCTGTCGGCCATCGCAGGGTATCACTCGGAAAAACTGGGCGCCCTGCTGCTAGGGGGGCTGAATGCGAATCCTCCTAGCATTGCGGAAATAAACGCAGCACAGGCCGGCTTGCCGGCTGGCGTCCGTTTTCCCAAAGGGCAGATCACGGAGGTCTTGAAAGCATTGCAATCGGATAATGATGTGAATGTTCTCTCTACGCCACAACTTTTGGCAGGCGATGGCGAAAAGGCGGAAATCGTGGTTGCGCAGAATGTTCCTTTTCCAGGAAGCCAGACAACGTCAACGGGCGGAAACATACAGACGACGATCGAAAGAAAAGACGTGGGCATCACCCTTAAGCTGACGCCAACGGTCTTGAAGGATGATCTCGTCAAACTGGATATTTATCAAGAGGCCTCCAGTTTGACGCCCACACCACAGACCGTAGGGAATAATGTGGTGATTGGGCCAACGACGAATAAGCGTTCGGCCACGACGATCGTTACCGTGCCTGACGGACAAACGGTCGTCATCGGCGGCTTAATTCGCGATGATGTTGTCGAAGGGGAGAAAAAAATCCCGCTACTTGGAGATATCCCCCTCCTGGGCTGGCTATTTAAGACCAAAACGCACGAGGTAAGAAAGACAAACATGCTCATCTTTATCACCCCACACGTGGTAAAAGATTCAGAGGGTCTAGGCCAAATAGCGACAGAAAAGGTTGACGGGGCGGAAGACTTCATGGCGGAATATCAGCCCAAGGGGGCAAAACAGCGCCTCGATTTAATGAAAGAATCGATTACAGTCCCGGATCAGGCCACGACTTCCGGATCAGATCAGATCACCGTTCCGGCGACTGTCCCCGACCAGAAATGATGACACGCAAGCAACGACCCCTGATTGGACAGCTTTTTATTGAAGGGTGTGGGTTAACCACTGACGCCCTTGACGAAGCGCTACTGGCACAGAAAGACGCTCCGCTCAATGGGAATGGGTCGAGAATCGGTGACCTACTTATAAGTGCAGGTAAGCTTACAGAGCGGCAGGTGCTTGAATCTCTTTGCCTACAATGGGAGGTACCGTTTTCTGCACAACTTAACTTGAAGGAAGTGGACGCCACCCTCACCGAAAAAGTGCCCATTGCCTTTGCAAAACGGAATCTGGTTCTCCCTCTTTGTCAGAACGCGCAGTTTGTGCAGATCGCAACGAACAATCCTCTCAACCTAGCCATTTTGGATGATCTGCGCCTTCTGCTGGGACGGGGGATTGAAGTCGTTGCCGCGCCTTCCGATGAGATTTTACGGGGCATTCACGCGCTATACGAAAGGGCGGCCGACAGCGCCGAGAAGACGATCCTAGATATTGAGGGCGATAACATGGCAGCCCTTGCCACCATCGAACAAGAGGACTTGCTCGACGCCAATAGCGAGGCACCGATGATCCGGCTCGTCAACTCCATCCTTTTTCAGGCGGTCTCCCGCCGGGCGTCCGATATTCACATCGAACCGTTTGAGAGAGAGCTTGTGGTCCGCTACCGGATTGACGGCCTTCTATATCTCCTCCTGACGGTTCCCAAACGGTTTCAGTCGGCCTTTCTCTCCCGTGTAAAAATCATGGCCGGCATGGACATTGCCGAAAAACGGCTTCCGCAGGATGGCCGGATCGGGCTTCGGGTCGGCGGTCGCGAAATTGATATTCGGGTCGCGGATATCCCAACGGCCCACGGTGAGCGGTTGGTACTGCGCATTCTTGATAAATCCACCAAACTTTTTGAATTGCCGGAGATCGGATTTCAACCGGAAGACCTGGCCGCGATTAACCGGCTGATTTCGTTGGCACACGGTATTTTGCTGGTGACGGGGCCGACGGGAAGTGGAAAGACGACTACCCTCTACGCCTGTTTGAACAAAATCAACTCCATCGAAAAAAATATCATTACGATTGAGGACCCCATTGAGTACCAATTGCACGGTGTCGGGCAAATTCAGGTAAACCCCAAAATTGACTTAAGTTTTGCCAACGGTCTTCGCTCGATCCTACGGCAAGACCCCGATGTGATTATGGTCGGTGAGATCCGCGACGTGGAGACGGCCGAGATTGCCATTCACGCCTCTTTAACCGGGCACATGGTGTTTTCGACCTTGCACACCAACGACTCAGCCGGTGCCATTACGCGATTATTGGATATGGGGATTGAGCCCTTTCTGGTGACGTCCTCCATCGTCGGCATTATTGCGCAACGTTTGGTGCGCCTCATTTGCAAAAACTGCACGGCGCCCCATTCCATGCCGCCGCACGAAATTAAAAAATTATCCGCCACACTGCCCAAAGACACCGTCTTTTACAAAGGGCAAGGTTGCGATGCCTGTATGCACACGGGCTACTTTGGTCGCTCCAGCATCTATGAAATCCTACACCTAGACGACGACATCCGGAAGATGGTGCTAAATAAGGTAGATGCGGGTCAAATTAAGGCAAAAGCGATTGCAAAAGGCATGAAGGCGCTGCGAGAAGAAGGCGCCCGTCGCGTTGCAGCCGGCCTCACCACGGCAGAAGAAGTATTGCGCGTGACGCAAGATGAGATCGTTTGATGGCCGTCTACGCCTACAAAGGACTCGATGCGACCGGACGGGAAATATCTGGAGTGGTGGATGCCGATGCCCCACGTCTTGCCCGGATAAAACTTAAAAAAGAAGGCATCTTTCCTACCCAAGTTTCCGTCCCTAAAGAAGCGGAAACCGTCCTGTCTCGTCCGGTCACGTCGTTCTTTGATCGTGTCACCTTAATGGAGACGGCGCTCTCCACCCGGCAATGGGCCACGTTACTAAAAGCGGGAATACCCCTCGTTGAAGCCCTGACTGCCCTGATACAGCAATCGGATAAAGTCATTGTCCAGAAGCTTTGGACCCATGTGCGGGAAGGGGTGCAAGAGGGGCTGTCGGTTGCAGAGGCATTGGGCCGCCACCCGGAGGTCTTCTCCTCCCTCTATTGTCAGATGGTGCGGGCCGGAGAGGCCAGCGGAACACTGGATCACGTCCTTTTACAGCTTGCCGACTATTATGAGAATCGCGTGCGTCTCCGCAGAAAATTGACCTCCATCCTTGCCTACCCCATTCTGATGACGGTGGCGAGCTTGGCGATTCTTCTCTTTCTCATCTCGTTTGTTGTACCGAGGGTCACCGTTGTTTTTTCAGATATGGGCAAGGCACTGCCGATGCCCACGGTCATCCTCTTGGCCGTTAGCGACCTCCTTCGAAATTATAGTGTGGCACTGATAGTCATCGCCGTTATCGTAGGGATTGCCTTGCAGCAGTGGCTGAAGACGGAAACGGGAACAGCCTGGTACGACCGGATCATTCTAAAAGTCCCGCTCGTCGGCCCCGTGGTGAAGATGATGGCCGTTTCCCGTTTTACCTCGACACTTGCGACGCTGCTCCACAGCGGCGTGCGACTACTACCGGCCTTGGAGATGGTGGGGCAGGTCGTGGGTAACAAGGTGTTAGAGGGAGCTATCCAAGATGCCAGGGAGAATATTCGAGAGGGAGAAAGTATTGCGGAGCCGATGAAACGCAGCGGAGTCTTTCCGCCGCTGGTGACCCACATGGTAGCCATCGGGGAGCGGGGGGGCACCCTGGAAGAGATGCTGCGGCGGGTATCGGAGTTGTACAATAGCCGCGCGGAGGAAACGATTACCGGCCTCACGTCACTGCTTACACCCCTGCTTACCTTAGGCATGGGGGGGGTGGTCCTTTTTATTGTGCTTGCGATCCTCTTGCCTATCTTTGAAATCAGCCAAATCGTGGGTTAAATGACCATTTCGCGCATTCGATTTGCCACCGGTCCTACACGTATATGCTTACTATTGCTCAAAAGTTAGCGAGAGCGTTTTTGGGGAGGAATCCCCTCCTTAGTTAAGGAGGGGAAGGGGTGGTTTGAAAGGTGATTTCGGCAAACAAGGACTTGTGGGTGGGGTGAGGGTTTTTAGAGGTGTTCTTTAGTATTCGAGAGGAGGATCTATGTCAGAGCCAACGATTGCACAAAAGGCCCCTTACGTTAAGGAGATGGAGCCAGGGACGTACTACTGGTGCCGGTGTGGCAGGTCAAAAGATCAGCCCTTTTGCGACGGTTCTCACACCGGGACCGCGTTTTCGCCCGTTGTGTTCACCATTGACCAGAAAAAAAGGGTGGCTTGGTGTGGCTGTAAGCATAGCAAAATGCTGCCCCTTTGCGACGGTACCCATAAAACGCTCTGATGAAGATCAGCGTTATTGGGGGGGGAAGCTGGGGAACGGCGCTTGCGCGGCTCATATCTGAAAATGGGCACGCGGTGTCCCTCTGGGTATACGAGCCTGATTGTGCACGGGCGATTCAAACAAAACGCATCAACCCCTACCTTCCAGATATTTTACTCCCCGCCTCCTTGAAGGCAACCGCCTGTATGGAAGAAGCACTTGCAGGGACCGTGTTTCTCCTCTTTGCAGTCCCCTCCCACGCGACACGGGCGGTGCTAACCCAGGCGTCTGCGTTTCTTTCCCCGGACATCCCTATCGTGAGCGCGACCAAAGGGATTGAAAAGAAAAGCCTGATGCTGATCGGACAAGTCATACTGGATGTCCTAGAGTATCACAACCCTCAATCAATCGCTTTTCTCTCCGGGCCCAGTTTCTCCAGAGAGGTAGCCCTCGGAATGCCTACCGCCGTGGTTATTGCGGCACAAGACCCGGCACTTGCAAAACAGGCGCAAGCAGTTCTTTCCCGTCCAACGTTTAGTGTCACCCAAACGCAGGATGTTTTAGGAGTACAGTTGGCCGGTGCCGTTAAAAATGTCATTGCCTTGGCGGTCGGGTGTGCAGATGGCATGGGGTGGGGCAACAATGCCCGGGCACGTATCATCACCACTGGGTTATCTGAAATGGTTAGGCTGGGCGCCGCCATGGGGGCACAACCGGATACCTTTTATGGACTTGCGGGCGTTGGGGACCTCTGCCTGACGTGTGGAAGCGACTTATCTCGTAACCTACGTTCCGGTCGCCATCTTGCGGCCGGGGGGCCCTTGACAGCATTATCCAACATGACCGTGGAAGGGATAGAGAGCACCGCGCCCGTCTATGGTCTTGCTAAACGGGAAGGCGTACGGATGCCCATTGTTGAAGCGATGTACGACGTCTTAAATAACGGCGTGTCCGTCGCCGAGGCATTGGGAAAGGTGCTCAACGCCCCGCTGTAGCCCTTCCGGGCTCCATGTCCACAGGCAATAGCGGGTGTGCCATCGTTAACGCTTTATTTTGCGTTACGGAGAAAGGCGTGGCGTATCTGAAACAGGCGTTAACCATCGCGGCCTCCGATTCTGGCGGTGGGGCAGGCATTCAGGCCGATATTAAGGCCATGCAGGCCAGTGGCGTTTATGCCCTATCTGTGTTGGTCGCGATCACCGCCCAAAACACCAGAACCATTACTAAGGTCTATCCTTTACCAAACGATATCATTGAGGCACAGATTGACGCTGTTTTTGATGATTTTGAGATCGGAGCCGTCAAGACCGGGTTGCTTCTCTCTGCCGAGATTGTAAGAGTGGTATCCGCTAAACTGCGGGAGTCGAAAATTAACCATTTAGTGGTAGACCCGGTGATGACTGCCAAGGCGGGGGGAGGATGCGAACTGCTCAAAACAGACGCCATCGAGAAGATGAAGCGTGACCTTTTCCCCTTAGCCCATTTGGTAACCCCAAACCTTCATGAGGCCGCACGGCTTACCGGTATGAACATTACAACTTTGGAAGATGTCAAGGAAGCGGCAAGGCATCTCCATCAGTTAGGGTGCGCGAACGTCCTAGTCAAAGGGGGCCATTTCCTGCAGCAACCCGCCCCTGATCTCCTGTACGACGGGGAGATATTTACCCTGTTTCAAGGGGAGTTTATTGACACCCCCCACACGCACGGGACCGGCTGCACCTACGCCGCCGCAATTGCCGCCCATCTCGCTTTAGGCAAGGACCTCATTGCAGCGATCAGGGCCTCCAAGGACTATCTCACCGAGACCATCCGCCATGCCTTAACGATAGGCCGAGGGCGAGGCCCTGTTCATCACTTCCCCAACGGGTAGCAAAGCGCCATGGAAACATTTCAAGAAAAGATAGCCATTGTGCATGGAGACATTATTTTGCAAGCGGTGGATGCAATTGTGAACGCGGCCAACACGACACTCCTGGGTGGGGGTGGCGTAGACGGTGCCATTCACCAAGCGGCAGGCCCAGACCTACTGGCAGAATGCCTTACCCTGGGTGGGTGTAAAACGGGCGAGGCCAAGATGACTAAGGGGTACCGACTGACGGCCCGATGGGTGATCCATACGGTTGGACCGGTCTGGGCCGGAGGCGTCCAGGGGGAAGATGCACTCCTGCAGAGCTGTTACCAAAACGTCCTAAAGTTGGCGGAAACACACCAAATCAAGAGCATTGCCCTCCCCTCCATTTCAACCGGCGCTTATCAATTTCCCATTGAACGGGCCGCTCGGATTGCCGTCGGAGCCGTGCGGATGTTCCTGCCGATGATGCCGCAGATAAGGCAGGTGGTCTTTGTCCTTTTTTCACAATCGGATTATGATGTCTATAAACAGACCCTGGGAGGATTACAAATAGGTAATTAGACGGAAACGTAACCATGAGGTGTTAAACTACCCTTATGGTTACTGTTCGAAAGAACGTTTTTGGGTGTGTGGTGTGCCGGCGTCTGCGTGACGCGATCTATCACGTTGCCGAACTGGAAGGCGGCAAACTCAGCGGCGAGATTGAAATCGACGAGTCTTACTTTGGGAGGAATTGATGTCTGTCCAAATTGAAAAACGAGTTTTCACTACCGATGAATATCACCGTATTTCCGAAGCGGGCATTCTGTCGGAAGGGGATCGAGTAGAACTGATTGAAGGCGAGGTGGTTCGAATGAGTCCTATTGGAAAATATCATGCGGCTTGTGTAAATCGTCTTAATGCAATCCTACATCGGAAAGTAGGTGGATTGGCAATAATAAGTGTCCAAAACCCCATTCGGATAGGCGATTTTCGGAACCACAGCCGGATATCGTTTTGCTGAAACCGCGGGGTGATTTCTATGCGGAGGAGGCTCCAACCGTGGACGATGTGCTGTTGATCATTGAAGCGGCCGATACCTCTATTGAATATGATCGAAGCGTGAGGCTCCCGTTATACGCCAGGGGAGGTATTCCTGATGTTTGGCTTGTTAATTTAGAGGCAGGTCGAGTCGAAGTCTATTCACAACCGGTTCATGGAACATATCAAAACGTCCAATTTGCAAAGCGCGGCGAGTCCCTTTCATTAAAGGGGCTTCCCAATCTGTCGCTCCGTATCGAAGAAATCCTGGGGTGAATTTTTTATGAAATCCGCCAGCAAGCATATTGCCTTAGGTAATTAGTGGAAAACGTAACCAAAATATATCGTGTGTTCTACTGGCTATTGCAACACTTGAAGGTGTGAAAAGGTCACGCGGTAAGGTGATGGTGGCGGAATGAGAGGAGGCGTCTCTATCCAAACGCCCAACAACTGTTGATGACGGCTGACGGTGGCGACAGCAATGGATATCGCCGACACGCGTGGAAATTGGAACTACAAAAACTGGCGGATTCCACCACACTGATCATGAACGGACATCTTTAAGGGGTCCTTTTTCACGGAGGAACACGCGTTATATAATACATATACTATGATACTATGCAAGCAAAATATCATCAGGCAAAATAGGGATGAACAACCCGAAATATCCACTATTTCATCACAAGAACTTACAAAAAACTGGAGGTGGGCAAGGCAATGCGGCTACTTGAGGGCACCTCTAAAAACCGTAGCGAGCGGCCCAAGTGCAAGGCGCACGGAGCACAGGAACCGCAATGTACGCAGTGTACATGAGGATTCCGAGCACAGCGCAGCACCCCAAGAGCTTGCTCTTGGGGACCCCGCGCAACGCAGCAATTGGGTCACGCAGTAGGTTTTTAGAGGTGCCCTTGACAGAGATATTTACGCTCCCCTACCATACGGCGCCGGTGGATTGGGGGATCGTCTAATGGCAGGACAGCAGACTCTGACTCTGCTTATCGAGGTTCGACCCCTCGTCCCCCAGCCAGTTAGGCTGTGTTTTTCCTCTTAAGTTTGCCAATTTCTACGGAGCGATATGACAAAAAGTAGCATGGCGGACATCGTTGTAGTGGGCGCGGGTCATGCCGGATGCGAGGCGGCGCTTGCCGCCGCACGCATGGGCGCGCAGACCACCCTTTTTACCCTGAATATGAGCAACATCGGTCAGATGTCGTGCAATCCCGCGATCGGCGGCATTGCAAAAGGCCACATGGTTCGGGAAATAGACGCCCTGGGTGGACAGATGGCACGCGCCATAGACGAGGCGGGGATACAATTTCGCATGTTAAACACCAGCAAAGGACCAGCCGTGCGCGCCATGCGCGCACAGGCTGACCGAGAACTCTACCGACAGGCAATGACGCATGCCCTACAACATCAGCCCCGTCTCACCGTGGTAGAGGCCCAAGTGGATGGACTCATCGTGGAGCAGCAGACCGTCCACGGTGTTATCCTGCAAGGAGGGGTTGAATACAGGGCTACGGCGGTTATCCTAACCACCGGGACGTTCCTGCGGGGCCTCATCCATATAGGTAAAAAAACCACCCCAGCGGGTAGAATCGGTGAAGACCGGTCAGAGGCCGCGTCCGAGGCCCTAGAACGCCTGGGGTTCCGGTTGGGACGCCTAAAGACCGGCACCCCACCTAGATTAGACGGTCGAACGATTGATTACAGCAGGCTCGAGCCGCAGCGTGGCGACCCCACACCGACACCGTTTTCGTATGCCACAAAACAACTTTCCGTTGATCAGGTGCAGTGCTATCTCACCTATACAAATGAGTCCGTCCATAACGTCATCCGTGAACATCTCGATGAATCGCCGCTCTATTCCGGGGTTATTACGGGCATTGGCCCGCGCTACTGTCCGTCTATCGAAGATAAGGTGGTAAAGTTTTCTAACCATCCTCGCCATCAGGTTTTTTTAGAACCGGAAGGACGAACCACGCCGATTGTCTATCCAAACGGTATTTCAACGAGTTTGCCGGAAGAGACGCAACTGGAATTCATACAAAAGATCCCCGGGCTTGAAAATGTAACGATGGTCCGTCCGGGATATGCCATTGAGTATGATTACGTCCCGCCACAACAATTGCACCTGACCCTCGAGACGCGTGTCATCTCCGGCCTCTATTTCGCCGGTCAGATCAACGGAACGTCTGGATATGAAGAAGCCGCCGCACAAGGGCTGATAGCGGGAATTAACGCCACCTTGCGGTGGCGCGGCCTTTGTGGCAAAACGGAGACAGGTCCGCTGGTCTTAAGCCGGTCACAGGCCTACGTCGGTGTACTTATAGACGATCTGGTCACCTTAGGGACCGAAGAACCCTACCGGATGTTTACCTCCCGCGCCGAATACCGTTTGCTGTTACGCTACGATAACGCGGACCTGCGCCTGATGGAGATTGGACATAAAATTGGCCTGCTTTCTGACGAGATGTACGGGGCCTACCTTAAAAAAACCGAGAGCATCGCATCTGTTCGGGAGTGGCTCCACAATACACCAGTGCGCGCCATTGAAGGCAGAGATACGACGCTAGAGACCTACGACCCCTCATTAACGCTTATGCAATTACTCAAACGTTCAGAGGTTGACCCCAAGGGCGTGATCGGGCTTTGGCCGGGGGGTGAGGTGGACCCTGCCGTCGCGCAGGAGATTGAGATAGCGGTTCGGTACGGCGGATACATTGACCGTGAACTTGCACACGTGGAGAAGTTCAAGCGCATGGAGGCCAAGCACATACCGTCAAATATCAGCTACACGCGTGTACCAGGGCTTTCAAGGGAGGTGGTCGAGAAGCTGCATCGGGTACGGCCCACATCGCTCGGTCAGGCCGCTCGCATCCCCGGTGTCACCCCCGCCGCGATTTCTGTCTTGATGATTGAATTAGAACGCAAGTACCGGCTTCAGGCTGTTGGGCAACTCTAAAAGCTACCGAAAAATATCAGGACACCTCTAAAAACCTACTGCGTGACCCAATTGCTGCGTTGCGCGGGGTCCCCAAGAGCAAGCTCTTGGGGTGCTGCGCTGTGCTCGGAATCTTCATGTACACCACGTACATTGCGGTTCCTGTACGTAGTAGCCCTTGCACTTCAAGCCGCCTCATGACGGTTTTTAGAGGTGCCCATCAGGCGGATTTAACGTCTTTTCCCTGATGATAGATAAGAACAGGCTCGGCGGTACCGGAAATGAATGCCTCCGTCACAACACATTCCTTGATGTCTTCGATGGAGGGAAGGTTATACATCAACTCCAGCATGGCATTTTCAATAATCGCGCGTAATCCACGCGCCCCTGTTTTCTGAGACAGGGCCAGTTTGGCAATAGCCTCTATGGCACTGGGCATAAAGTTGAGCTTCACGTGTTCCAGGGAGAAAAGTTTCTCATACTGCTTCAAAAGCGCATTTCGCGGCTCTGTCAGTATCCGAATCAGGGCGGCTTCACTTAGATTGTTCAGCGTCGCAACCACCGGGAAACGACCGATAAACTCCGGTATTAAACCGTACTGAATCAAATCTTCCGCCTGCACCAGCGAAAGGATGTCTCCGGATCTTCGATGGACTTTTCTAACGTCGGCGCCAAAGCCAATGACCTTCTTGTTAATGCGTCGTTCGATGATCTTTTCAAGATCAATAAACGTTCCGCCACAAATGAAGAGGATGTCACTGGTATTGACCTGTATAAACTCCTGGTGCGGATGTTTCCGTCCACCTTGTGGAGGAACATTGGCAATGGTTCCTTCAACCAGTTTCAGCAGTGCCTGCTGGACCCCTTCACCAGAGACATCACGGGTGATAGACGGCGAATCACTCTTGCGCGCGATTTTATCAATTTCATCAATATAAACAACCCCTCGACACGCCTTCTCAACGTTGTAATCGGCCGCCTGTAATAGCTTGAGGATAATGTTTTCAACGTCCTCCCCCACATAGCCGGCCTCCGTAAGGGTCGTGGCATCGGCAATCGTGAAGGGCACATCTAAGATACGCGCCAACGTCTGCGCAAGCAGCGTCTTGCCGGTACCCGTTGGCCCAATCAGCAGAATATTTCCTTTCTGGAGTTCAATGCCGTCACCCGTGCGATGAGTGGCGGCACGCTTTTCGTTTTGGGCGTTTGAGGTAATTCGCTTGTAGTGGTTGTAAACGGAAACGGCGAGTACTTTTTTGGCCCGTTCCTGTTCGATCACGTACTGATCGAGGGTGGCCTTGATATCAACAGGTTTTGGGAGCGCGGGCATACGCTCCGGCTTGCCCCCTTCCCATTCCTCTGCAATGATGTCATTGCACAAGTCCACGCACTCATTGCAGATGTAAACGGCCGGCCCCGCGATAAGTTTTTTGACCTCATCGCGATTTTTCCCGCAGAAAGAACACCGCAGGTACTCCACCTTCTCATGCTTTGGCATACGGGAACCTCCTTACCTTATTGGGTGCACCTCTAAAACCTACTGCGCGTCCAGAGGTGCCCTTAAGAATCTTCATATATTCAACGATATACTGTGTCTCCTGCGCCCCTCGCGCCTTGCATTCCGGCCGCTCGTGACGGCTTTTAGAGGCGCCCTCGGGCAAGCACCCACGCTATTTTCGGACCGGCGCATGTTCGATAACCTCATCCACAATACGGTAGTTCCTTGCCTCTTCTCCAGACATGAAGTAGTCTCGCTCGGTGTCCGCCCGCACTTTCTCAATCGGTTGCTGAGTGTGTTTTACTAGGATCTCGTTGATGCGCTCTCTAATTTTTAATATTTCTCTTGCATGAATATCAATGTCTGTCGCCTGCCCTTGAAACCCACCTATAGGTTGGTGAATCATCACACGTGCATTGGGCAGGGCAAACCGCTTGCCCTCGGTGCCGGCGGCAAGCAGTAAGGCACCCATGCTGGCCGCCTGTCCAACACAAATGGTTGAAACCGGCGCCTTAATGTATCGGATCGTGTCATAAACGGCAAGCCCAGACGTAACCATGCCACCTGGGGAGTTGATATAGAGATTAATGTCTTTTTCCGGATCTTCGGCCTCTAAAAAAAGTAGTTGTGCAATGACTAGGTTGGCAACGGCATCGTCTATCCCCGTTCCCAGAAAAACAATACGATCCTTCAACAGCCGAGAGTAAATATCAAATGCCCGCTCCCCACGACTCGTCTGTTCGATGACCATTGGAACTAACATATTCCTTATTCTCCCGGTTGGCCTACTAATTGTGTAGCACTACACCCGCTGAATTTCAACCGCCCCTAGCCCCGCAGCCGGCATTCCAGCCTCCTAGAACAAAGGGGGGTTATTCCTTCCTTCCCTGGCTTTTAGAGGTGCCCTTATCCAGATACCGGCCCCACCCGTCCTGTGGACGGTTCAAAGCGGGCAAGCTCGTAAACCCGGTCAATCGCCTTCCTGACCCGCATTTGTTCTCGGTATTCGTCGCGTGCCGTCTTATCCTGATTAAACCGTTTGGTGACCTCACTTAGAGGTACACGGGCACGATTTGCAATATGGGACATCTCTAAGTCCCACTCTTGCTCGCTAACATGGACCCCTTCTCTCTCTGCAATGGCATGCAAGACCAGGCTCTTTGCAACACGCCGAACCGCTTCCGGCCTCACCAACTCGTACAACTGTGCTTGTTTTTCAGCATGAAAATCTGACACACCCATTTGATGCATCATATGGTGGATTTCTCTTTCCGTCCAAGAGGGCGGCGGGGTTACCGGATGTAAGTCAAGTAGGTCATTCAAGAGGCGGTCTTTTTGGAGTTGTACCTGTTTCTTTCTGGCCTCTTCTAATAATACCCCGCGGAGGTGTTCCCGAAGCGCCGAGAGTGTCTGAAATTTATTGTCTTTTGCAAAATCGTCATCCAATGCCGGTGCAATATGCGCCTTCACCTCTTGGATGACGATATCGTAGTGAACGGTATGACGCGGGCCGGTTGCCTCCCCTTGGCCGGAAGGCATGGGGACACTGACCTGTAGGTGTGCGCCACGCTGCTTGCCGAGTAGGGCCTCCTCGATTTCAGGGGGAAGCTTTCCTACTCCCACTTGAATCATCTCCCCCATCTGGCGACGCCCGGAGACGGGTGGGACGCTTTCCCGTATGGTGTAATCAATGACAAGATAGTTGGAAGGAGCAACCACATGGTCATCTGGGCAGACCTGCAATTGCCCCTGGGTTTCCTGCATAGTACGTAGAGCGGCGTCAATATCCGATTCGTCAATGGTGACTTCAGCCGACGATATCGGCAAACCTTGATACTGAAGCGGGCCAATGACGGGGACGACCTCTACCAATACGTGGAAGACCATTTTTTTATTTGGATCGGGCGGGGCAACCTCCGAGAAAACGGGAAGGGCTATCGGCTCGAGATGGGTGTTCGTGATGGCCTGCCTGTAAGCGCTTTTGAGAAGGTGTTCCACCACGTCTTCTTCTGCTGCCTTTTTAAATTTTGCCTGGATGAGCGCAAGCGGCACCTTCCCCGGACGAAATCCGGGCAATGACGCTCGTCTCTGAATGTCGGCGTAGGCACGGTGAAACTCGGAAGACACTATGTCGGCAGGCACTTCCAACGTCAGCCGCCTCTGGCTAGACGAAACTTCCTGTACCGATACGGCTACCTCCAACGAAACCCCTCCGAAAGACAACTCCATACCCAATAGGGCATAAAAACCAGCGGCAGTCTAGCGACCCACCCACACGTGTGTCAACGGGCGCCGCCAACCGGGCTATAATAAAAAGGTGTGTAAAAGTTTAGAGAGGTGGCGTACGCTTTCGGGTTGAAGAGACCATTAAGTCCCGGTTCCGGGAGAAAGGACACGCCACCATAAGAGACGGGAACATAAAAGCGATTGAGGAAGCAAGAAGAAATTACGAGGGAACACTCGAAGGACCGCCTAGCCCGGCGTAAAAAACGCGCCGGGAGAACCGGGAGTTCAAGACCGATACCCCCCTTCGGAACTACGGCTTAACTGCCCTATTTGATATCTCAGTACGAAATTTTGACAGAAAGAGGTAGGTTCAGGTATGATCCGAGGTTACCGTATTTACAGGCTGATGGCTTCTTAGGTGGCGATATCGAAAGGGTTGCCTTGAGCAGTCAGACACGATCAGATCCGTTCGTTACGTGTGTTCGTGATCGCACCGACTTTATCTCGGTTGTTTCCGACTATGTTGTCCTTAAGAAGGTCGGGCGCGACTATACGGGCTTGTGTCCTTTCCACGCGGAGAAACGCCCTTCATTCACGGTTAGCTCTGAAAAACAGCTCTTTTATTGTTTTGGATGTGGGGCAGGCGGCGACCTTTTTGAGTTTATGGAGAAAATGGAAGGGCTTTCTTTCAAAGAGGCGTTGCATCATCTTGCCAAAAAGGTGGGGGTCCCCATCCCGGAATACCGTGAAGGGGGGGGCGTTGCGTCTGAAAACGTCGAGATTTATAGGGTGAATGAAGAAGCGATGGGTTATTACCACCATGTCTTGTGCAAGCGTCCGGAGGCCGCCGTGGCACGTGCCTATTTGGCAGGGCGTGGAATTAGCGACGAGACCATTCGAGCCTTCTCCGTGGGGTTTGCCCTGCCAGAGCGTGACGGTCTTATCCGTGCACTTAAGGGGCGGTTTAATTCATCACAGCTAGAGGCGGCGGGTCTTCTGTGCAGGGGAAGACCCGGACAGACACCGTCTGATGATTACGACCGATTCAGAAATCGGGTCCTCTTCCCGATCCGAACATCGCAAAAAAAAGTGGTCGGGTTTGGTGGGCGCGTGATGGACAGTGCTTTGCCTAAATATCTCAATACCCCGGAAACGGCCGTGTTTAAGAAAGGTAGCCATCTTTTCGGCCTCGATCAGGGGGGTACGAGACGGGACGCTGTCATTATGGTGGAGGGCTACTTTGATGCCATTTCTGCGCGTCAGGCGGGGATACCCAATGTAGTGGCCACGCTTGGAACTGCATTAACGGAGGATCACCTTCAATTGGCACGGAGGGTATCCAATGAGATTATTCTTGTGTTTGATCCGGACGAGGCCGGTACGCGGGCAGCCTTGCGCGCGGTTCCCCTGATCGCGAAATGTGGGATGCTTGCGAAGGTGGTTTCGCTCCCCTCAAAGCTCGACCCGGACTTGTTCATCAGAAAACAGGGCAAAGACGCCTTTATGGCATGCCTGAAGGGTGCAAATACGTTAATTGAGTTTGCCATTCGGACATTAGGAAAAGATGCACGTACGATTGAGGAGCGGCGACGGGTGATCCAGGAACTCATGCCCATGTTGCATCCACTGAAGAGCCCCGTTGAGAGGGGGCACTACGCCCGTGTTTTAGCGGATGTGCTGGGACTTACGGAGCGCGACATCCGGGCAGAGTGGGGCCGGGCGCGCCAGGTTTCTTCGATCTCTCCGGTGGCTCCCGGTGGGCACTTGGCCATCGTGAAGCGTCCCGTTGATGAAGAAACCCTTGTTGGGTTGCTCATCCGAGGTGAAATCAACCTATCGGCTTGGGTGGGTCGCATTGTACCGGATGATTTTTCCGATCCTCACCTGAGAGAAATTGTGTCCGTCTTTTGGAATACGGAAACAAAGGCATGGTCCCTTTCAGAGCAGAGGGGAACCCATACGGTCGGTTGGGAGGGAATCAGTGACACTGCCCGATTGTTAGTTACACGTCTTTCCGTTGCAGGTGTTGTTTATGACGATGCCGAACAGACAGGGAGTGATTGTCTCCGGTCGCTTTGTGTAAAGCGGCTTCAGCAGGAGAGCAGGGACGTTCAACGGAAACTCAAATCAGCGGAAGCGGCCGGCGATGCGCCGTCCGTTCGGGTGTTGCAACGGAAGTTTTTTGATATCAAAAAGGCGTTGAGTGGCTCTGTCCATCGCGCCGCAGTTAACCTGGGGGCATAGATGTCTACGGGAGGACAGGAGGAGGTCAAACAACTGATCGCCACGGGGAAGGAGAAGGAATACCTTACACACGAGGACTTGGTGGCCACCCTTCCATCCGAGATGGTCTCCTCTGCACAGCTTGGCCATCTCATGTCCATGTTTGGCGAGATGGATGTTGATGTGGTGAGCCAAGAGGGGGTAGCGCGTTCTCAGGACATCGCCGATGAGGATGAAGAGCGGCCAGGAGAGGATGGGGGAGAGGAAGAGGCGGTTGAAGCGGTCCCCTCCGAGAAGGAGATTGCGCGAGAAATTGATCTGACCCCGGGAGAGGCCAGCCGTGGAGATAATCCGGTGCGGCTTTATCTTCGGGAAATTGGTATTGTCCCGCTCTTGACCCGTGAAGAAGAGATCAAGATCGCGCAGGAGATCGAGCGTGAGAAGCGACAGGTTCTTGCTATTGTGTTCGGTCTACCCACGGCGGTTCAGGAGATTTTTCGGATTGGAAAACAGCTTAAGGAGGGGAGCATATCCATCTTCGACGTCGTTGCGACATCGGAAGAGGACTTTGAAATCTCAGAGGAGGATCGGAATGGCATTACGGATAAAACGTTGCAACTCATTGGGCATGTTCGTGTGCGGTACCGCGCCTATTTGAAAGCGCGTGAGGGAGCCAAGCGCGCGTTGAACAGCACCAATAAAGATACCGTAAGAGCCGCCCATGACACCATTCATTCGGCCAAGATGAAATTGATTGAAAAGATAGAGCAGCTTGCGTTAAAGCCGGCCATCCTTGAAAATATTGTCCAAGGCCCTCGCACGCTGGCCGATTCGCTATCGGGTCCTGAGCATGATATCGCGTTCTGTCGAAGAAAATGCAACCTTCAACCCGATCAGTTGGCGGATTTCTTTTCAAAGACGAAAAAGGGAACAAAAGAGATGCGCACCGCCGGGCATCGTCTCGGTCTTTCCGAGCAGCAGATTCTTGATCTTGAAAAGACCTACAAAAAGGCGAAAGACAAGATTAAACAGGTTGAGTCAGCGGCGATGGTGTCGGCCGATGAATTGAAGCATGCCACCCGTCAGCTGTTTCATGCCGAGAACGCGGTTAAGACCGCCAAGAGCAAGTTGATTGAAGCTAATTTAAGATTGGTGGTCAGTATCGCCAAGAAGCACACTAATCGCGGCTTACAATTTTTGGATTTGATCCAGGAAGGCAATATTGGCCTGATGAAGGCGGTGGATAAATTTGAGTATCAGCGTGGGTACAAGTTCTCCACCTATGCCACGTGGTGGGTCAGGCAGGGCATTACCCGTGCCATTGCCGACCAAGCCAGGACAATCCGTATCCCCGTGCACATGATTGAGACGATCAATAAGTTGGTTCGGACGGCCCGGCAGATGGTACAGGAGATGGGGAGGGAACCGACTCCGGAAGAACTGAGCAAGCAGATGGATTTGCCGTTAGACAAGGTTCAGAAAACCTTGAAGGTGGCAAGAGAGCCGATCTCTCTGGAGACTCCCATTGGAGAGGAGGAAGATTCTCACTTGGGCGATTTCATAGAAGATAAGAATGCGATTTCACCCATAGAGGCGGCTATTCGTTACGACTTGCAGCGTCAGATTGATAGTGTGATGAGTGGATTGACTCAGCGTGAGGAGCAGGTGCTTAGAAAACGTTTTGGGATCGGGGAAGTAACCGACCATACGTTGGAAGAGGTGGGGCAAGAGTTTAGTGTGACCCGAGAGCGAATCCGGCAGATTGAATCTAAGGCCCTTCGCAAGCTCCGCAATCCGAGTCGCAGTCGGCGATTGCGTCATTTTGTGGAGGCATAATGCAGCGGGCCCCCGAAAGTGGGCTTTTGGGGTGCAAAGCGGGGCCCCCGAAAGTGGGCTTTTGGGGTGCAAAGCGGGCCCATAGCTCAGCGGTTAGAGCCGCCGGCTCATAATCGGTTGGTCCCAGGTTCGAATCCTGGTGGGCCCACCCAAGCGGGATCCCTAAAAGCGGGCTTTTGGGGTACAAAGCGGGATGCAAAAATGAAGGTGTGTGATCAATGCTGGAAGGCGTAGAAGAAACGGCAGTTCCCCATCTCTCTTTGTTGGAGGGGGAGCATGCCAGACAGCAGATTGCCATTTTGATACAGATTCAACAATTAGATGAACAGCTTGCAAGTTTAGACGCGCACCAGAAGCGCCATGAGCAACTGGTGGCGGCAGCGGCCGTGCAGCACGAAGCCGCGTTATTGTCCCTAGCTTCGGCTCGGTCGTCTCTTAATAAGATCAATAAAGAATGGAAGGCACTGGAGCAGGCGCTGTCGTTAAGTGAAGAGCGTGTGCGTAAGCTCAAAGATTGTCAGACGGACTTGAAAACCAATAAGGAATATCAAGCGCGCCTGGCAGAGATTGAGGCGGCCAAAGCAGACGGTGGGAAGATAGAAGAATCCATCTTAGTACTGATGGAAAAAGCGGAACCACTTAAAAAGGCGGTTGCGGAACAGGAAGCCATTGCCCGTGTCGAGGGCGAGAAGCTACAAGGGGTGAAGGCTGAAATAGAGACCGAGCGCGTGCAACGCGCTGGAGTGAGGGAGACGTTTGTTGTCGAGCGTGATGCGCTGTTTGCAAAGGTTGCTCCTACCATCCTCAAAGAGTAC
This sequence comes from Candidatus Troglogloeales bacterium, assembly GCA_005239745.1. Taxonomy (GTDB): domain Bacteria; phylum Nitrospirota; class Nitrospiria; order SBBL01; family SBBL01; genus SBBL01. The sequence continues at coordinate 19,593 of SBBL01000099.1, forward strand.
CGTCGGTTGATGACCCGGCCCAATCGGCCGGCCATTGCACGGCTTCTTGGCAATGTCTGCGCCGGTTGCCGTTTTAGCCTGCCGCCCCAATTTGTTGTGGTGGCCAAGGCGCGAGAAAAGATTCTAAGGTGTACCTACTGTGAATGTTTTCTCTACGCTACGGTGGAGCCCTCTCCATCGTGACAGGACCGCTTGTTATCTATGCGGATGGCGCGTCGCGCGGGAATCCGGGCGATAGTGGGATTGGGGTTGTTATCCGTGAGCCTGGGGGTCGTGTGGTTACCACCCTCTCTGAGTCTATTGGACACGCAACTAACAACATGGCTGAATATATGGCGCTGGTGCGCGGGCTGGAGGAGGCATTGTTGTTACAGCCCAGTGCGGTATCCGTGTATGTTGATTCTGAGTTGGTGGCCCGTCAGATATCGGGGGTCTACAAGGTCAAGAACCCCCATCTACACGCTCTTGTAGAACGGGTGAGACGGCTGTGCAGGCAAATTCCGTCTGTTTCTATTGAACACATTCCGCGCGAGAAAAACCGTGAGGCAGACAAGCTGGCGAGGGCTGGAAGCCGTAAAGCACCGGCGGAAATTTTGTAGTAGGGGCGTATTGCAATACGCCCCTACTGAAGTCTTTTATAAGTGCTGGAGCGGGACAGGTGGCTGCTCCCTGTTAATACAGGGGGAGGAAAGTCCGAGCTCCGCAGGGCAAGGTGGTCGCTAACGGCGACTGGGGGTGACCCTAAGGAAAGTGCCACAGAAAATAGACCGCCTGACGGTGTTGTCAGGTAAGGGTGAAACGGCGAGGTAAGAGCTCACCGCTCCGGCGGTGACGTCGGAGGCACGGCAAACCCCACCTGGAGCAAGATCGAATAGGGGGACGTAAAGGGGAGTAATCCTCTTGATAGAGTGGCCCGCTCAATGTCCCCGGGTCAGATCGCTAGAGCCGTATGGCAACATCCGGTCGAGAGAAATGGTCGCCACTGGAAGTTACCGGAACAGAACTCGGCTTATGGCCCACTCCAGCACCACCTAATGGATACGCCTCTTCTCTCTGCCCAGCAAAGGGCATCGGTTGAACACGCGGCCGGGCCGCTGTTGATTGTCGCCGGCGCGGGCACGGGCAAGACACTTGTGATTGCCCACCGTATTGCGCATCTGATCGCCTCCAAACGGGCAAAACCCCATGAAATTTTGGCGCTTACCTTCACGGAATCTGCTGCCACAGAAATGGAAGAGCGGGTAGATCGGCTGGTTCCCTACGGCTATACCGACGTCGCCCTTTCCACCTTCCATGCTTTTGGCGATCGCATCTTGCGGGAGAATGGGATTCGCTTAGGGCTGACACCGGACTTTCGGGTGCTCTCCCGAGCCGAACAGGCACTCTTTGTAAGATGTCACCTCTTTGAATTTCCTCTATCGTCACTTCGACCGCTGGGAGACCCCACCAAACACATTGATGCGCTCTTAAGTGTCATCTCTCGGCTCAAAGACGAAGACATCTCCCCCGCAGCCTATCTCACCTACGTTCAACAAGAACGTGAAACGCCTTCGCTACTCCCTGATGAACTATCCCTTCATGACGAGGTGGCCCGGACGTATGAGACCTACCAGTCCCTGTTGATACAAAACGGATGCATTGATTTTGGCGATCAGGTCTATCTGACGTTGCAACTGCTACGGACCTACCCTTCCATACTTAATCGGTACCAAACACGGTTTCAGTATATCCTGGTAGACGAGTTCCAAGACACGAATCATGCCCAGTTCCAGCTCATCCATCTATTGGCTGCCCGCCACGGTTCCATCACGGTCGTTGGCGATGATGATCAGAGCATCTACAAGTTTCGGGGTGCGGCGATTTCCAACATTATTTCGTTTCGTGAGCACTATAAAGATGCAGCCTGTGCCATTTTGACTGAAAACTATCGGTCAACGCAGCCGATTCTCGATGCGGCTTATCGGCTCATTCAATACAACAATCCAGATAGGCTGGAGGTGCGCGAACAAATTGATAAACGCCTGATTGCACGGTCTCCCGACGTCTTCTCTTCTCCGGTACAACACTGGTACTTCGACACGGTGTTGGAGGAGGCCGGTGCCATTGCTGAAATGATTTTTGGCGAGGTTCAATCGGGAGCGGCGTACCATCAGTTTGCCCTGTTGGTGCGCGCCAACAACCATGCCGACGACTATCTACGGGCACTCAACATGAAGGGAATTCCTTATCGTTTCAGCGGCATGCGAGGGCTATACAACACGCCGGAAGTGCGTGTGCTGATTGCCTTTATGCGGGCAACGGTGGATCGTCACAACAGCGGCAGTTTATATGCCCTGGCCGCTTCCCCCCTATATGCCTTCCCGCCCGATACCCTGTTGGACTGTATGACCCAGGCACGTAGAACCCACGGAAGCCTCTATGATGTGCTCTGTAGGGTACCCCAAAAGCAAGCTTTTGGGGTACCCTCGCCCAATGAGGCCATGACACCGGAGGCCGTTGCGACGACTGAAAAACTGCTCCGGGACCTCGCGCATGCGCAAATGCGGGCATCAGAGGTTCCAGCCGGCGTGGTGTTATATGAATTTATCAAAGCGGCGGGTTTTCTCAGGCAAGATGTGACTGCATCCCCTGAAGAGACACGACGGCACGAAGCGCGACTCCAAAACATTGCAAAGTTTTTCAAGGAAATAAAGCGTTTTGAACAATGGACGCCCACACCGATGCTACACGATGTGATTGCCTATCTCGATCTCATACAGGCCTCAGGCGAAGATCCTCCGTCTGCAGAGGCGACCGATGACACCGATGCGGTGTCGGTCTTAACGGTTCACAAGGCCAAAGGATTGGAGTTTGATACGGTCTTTATGGTGGGTCTCGTGGATGGCAACTTCCCTAGCCGGAACCGTGGTGAGGCCATTGAAATCCCGGATGCCCTGGTTCAGGAAGCGCTTCCCACGGGTAATATCCATCTTCAGGAAGAGAGGCGGCTTTTTTACGTTGGCATGACCCGTGCTCGCTGTAAGCTCTATCTAACCGCAGCGCGCGATCTGGGCGGAAGGCGCCCTCGTAAAATCAGTCCATTCGTGCTGGAAGCGCTTGGCCTACCGATTCAGGTCATCCCGCCTAAGCGCACCTCTCCACAGGTGGCGATCATACACCGTGGAGAAATGGAACCAACGGCCGCCCCTTCTACACCTACTCTCCAAGGGCCGCTGGGCCTGACGTATTACCAGATTGATGATTATCTGACGTGCCCTTTGAAGTATAAGTATAGCCATATCCTGAAAGTTCCCATCTACCAACACCATACCGTTGTATACGGAAACGCTATCCATCAGGCGGTAGCTGGCTACCTCAGTACCAAAAACGCCGAGCACGCTATTTCACTGGATGAGGTGATTGCCATCTTTGATCGTGCATGGCACAGCGAAGGTTTTATCAGCCGCGAGCATGAAGAGCAGCGTTTGGAGGCGGGGCATCTAGCCCTACAAAGATTTTACCATGCGGAAGCACGGAACGAACGGAAACCGACCCATATAGAAAAGCCCTTTTCTTTTTTCTTTGAAGAAAACCGCATTGGCGGGCGATGGGACCGCATTGACGAGGAGGCAGAGGGCGGCATCGTGATTGATTACAAAACCTCCGCCATTTTAGACCAGAAAACGGCGGATCAAAAAACCAAAGAAAGTCGACAACTTACACTATACGCGTGGGCCTACTTAGAACAATTCGGGACGTTACCCGCCAGGGTTTCCCTCTACTTCATTGATTCCGGCATCATCGGGCAGGGTACCCGAACGATGAAGCATATCGAAGCGTTTAAGGACGAAGTGCGCGAGGTTGCTAGGCATATCCGAGACAAAGACTTCTCCGCCCGTCCCACGTACATGGCCTGTCGGTACTGTGCTTATCAAGACATCTGTTCTTATGCCGCTTAGAAATGCGGTCCTCCCGAAATTAGAATGTCACGGCCAATTGACAATATTTATCCTATTACAGTAAAGTATCCTTACTGTAAAGAATGGAAGGAGGTTTGCTATGCAAATAAGTCGGCTTTCCCAAAAGGGCCAGGTAACACTTCCCAGGAAGATTCGTGAAATCATTGGGGCCAAGGCGGGTGACCTTATTGTCTATGAGCCGGGCGAGGGGGAGGTGACCCTTCGGCGTATTGAGCCGTTTGATGCCGCATTTTATGTGGCACTATCCGGCACGGTAGATGAGTGGAGCGCGGAAGAGGATGAAAAAGCCTTCCGGAATTTATGAGTCGTGGGACATCGTGGTTGTCCCCTTTCCCTTTACCGAAAAACTGGGAGAGAAAAGGAGACCGGCCCTGGTTATAAGCCAGCGGTTGTTCAATAAAAACGGTCATGCGGTCTTGGCGATGATTACGACGCGGTCGCATATCCCGTGGCCGGGCGACACCTTTATTCAAACCGGCACATCCACGGGACTTCCATCTGCATGTCTTGTCCGCTTGAAGCTCTTTACCCTGGACAACCGCTTAATCCTCAAGAAGATTGGAACGCTTTCTCTGTCCGATCGGCAAAAGGTTGCGGCCTCTTTTTACCGTTACCTGCCCTTTGAAAAAGAAGCGATGTATCCCCCTCCTTAGACTCTCTGTCGGTGACATCTACGTCTTTTGCATTGATAATTTAGTGACCCTATCTTGTCCACAGCGACCAACGGGAGATGTCCATTCGCTGCGACCCCTATGCTCACCTTATGCGTGGCTTAAGAATCCTTATGTACACCACCGTACATTGCGGTTTCTGCGCGTAGTAGCCCTTGCACTTCGGCAGCTCGTGACGGTTTTTAGAGGAACAGATGTTTTTGGACGGACGGGCAGTTGCACGGGAGAAGCAGATCGGTTACAACTTACGGATGGCGGTATAAAAAAAGAAACGATCAGCCTAAGTATAGACTACTACATTTATGAGAGATCACGCCGGCGTTCAAGGCGTGCTTTATGGAGGTAGTCATGCCACATCACAGTGATGTCGCCATCACCTGGACCCCAGACGCGGAAGAACGTTTGAAGCGGGCGCCGTTTTTTCTACGCGGGATGGTGAGACGGCTCTCCGAAAAAAAGGCCCGTGAGATGGGGATTGCGGTGATTACGGAGGCCGTACTCAACAGTTTCAAAGAAAGGATGATGGGCCCCATGATGGGGGCAGGCGCCGGGGTTGCGCATACGACGGCGGGGGTTGAAGCAAAGCCGTTGGCCTGGACCCGCGAGGCAACGGACCGGCTTGAAACGGTTCCCGCCTTTATGCGGGGCATGATTAAGCAAATTGCCGAAGAAGTGGCACTGGAGCGTGGGCATTTAGAGGTTGACCTGGCACTGCTTTTCAAGGCCGAGGCCCTCGGAGACACCACGCAAAAGGAGATCCTTCCAGAGATCCCGTGGACGGATGCGGCACTGGTTAGGCTGGATCAGAAGATGGCGCTTTCTCCTGAGATTGCGAAAGATTTTGTGCGAGAGATGCTGAAGAATGACGCCGAAGACCTCGCGCGGGAGCGTGGGATCACACGCATTGACCTAGCGGCGCTCACCTCCATTTGGGACGCGCCGCGGAGTGATATTGCCTGGACGGATGAGGCGTACAAACGGCTGATGACGTCTCCGGACTTTGTCCGCAGCGGCATTAAAAAGGCGGCGGAGCGGCGGGCGCGTAAATCCGGAGTCAAGGAAATTACCTCGGAACTGCTGACAAAGTATCGCAATGAGGCCATGATGAAGGCCATGAAGCGCCTACGCACGTTCGGGTATAGCGAGATGACGTTTGATGCCTTCGGCGACGCTACGGAGAAGATCGGTCGCTTAAAGGACAACCCGGAAGCCGCCTCCAGGCTAACCGACATTAAAGACTATATGGAAAAGCGCGGAAAAGTCGGCCTCATTGATGATGAAATGCTTGACCGCATGAAAAACTACCTAAAAGATTCCTCCAAAAAACAGATGTAAGCTCCCCTCTACTTTCTACCCGCTCAGATCGGCATGGACGGACGAGAAAAAGCAACGACGATACGTATCATGGGAAACGGGCATGTCGATTTTTCGAGAGTATGATATCCGCGGGGTTTATGGCGACGGGTTGACCGAACCGATGGCCTCTGCCATCGGAGCCGCCTTTGGCACGCTCGTTGTGCGGGCCGGGGGGAGTACGGTCTCCCTAGGACGGGATGTCCGTTTAAGCGGGCCCGCCTTACATAAGGCGCTATTGTCCGGCATCCTCTCCACCGGACTAGATGTTTTGGATATCGGTCTATGCCCGACTCCTGCCCTTTATTTTTCCCTCTTTCATAAAAGGGTAGACGGTGGGGTAATGATCACGGCCAGCCATAATCCCAGCCGGTACAACGGATTTAAGCTCTCTCTGGGCAGGCACAGTCTTTTTGGAGATGACATTCAACAGATACAGGCAATGGTTGCGCGAGAAGATTTCATCCGCCGTCCCCCCGGAAGACACCACCTAGAAAAGGACTTTCTAACAGACTACCTGAATTATTTCACAACACACTTCAAGTCATTCCACGGTAAGAAGGTGGTCATGGATTGCGGGAATGCGGCCGGCGCACTCATTGCCCCGAAGATCTTTGAACGGCTCGGTTGTGAGGTCGTCCCCTTATATTGTGAGCCGGATGGGCGCTTCCCCAATCATCACCCGGACCCTACCGTTGCAGAGAACATGGCCGACCTGATCGCCCACGTCCGATCGTTCGGGGCCGACGCCGGCATTGCCTTCGACGGAGATGCCGATCGCCTCGGAGTGGTAGATGAAACGGGAACGATCATTGGTGGGGATATGCTTACCCTCTTCTTCGCCATAGATATCTTATTATCTCACCCGGAGGCAAAAATCCTTTCTGAAGTAAAGGCGTCTGATATTTTTTACGATGAGGTCAGCCGACGCGGCGGACAGGCCATCATGTCAAAAACAGGACATTCACTGATGAAGGCCAAGATGCGGGAGACCGGGGCGTTGCTGGCTGGAGAGATGAGTGGCCACCTCTTTTTTGCAGATCGCCACTTTGGGTACGACGACGCAATCTATGCCGGATGCCGACTGCTTGAAATCCTCTCCCGTAGCCATAAGCCGCTTTCTTCTTATTTCAAAGCGCTGCCGAAACGCGTGTCAACCCCGGAAATACGGGTTGACTGTTCGGACACACACAAGTTTAAGGTGGTCGAGCGGTGCCGCGACCATTTTTCAAAACAATTTAAGACCATTGATATTGACGGTGTCCGCATTTTATTCGACGGAGGATGGGGACTCATTCGCGCTTCCAACACCCAACCCGCGCTCGTGTTGCGCTTCGAGGCCGATACCCCTGACCTCCTTGATATGATTGAAAAATCCATTAGGACATTTTTAAATCAGGTCATGTACACGTTATAGGAAGCGAGTGATCCCCCAACAACTTACCCCTACCGAAAAAATAAACATCCTCACCTTCTCGCTTCCTAAGCTTACGGCGTGGGTCGGTACGCTCGGGTGGAAGCCCTATCGCGCCAAGCAACTCGCTACATGGCTTTACGCGAAAGGAGCACAGTCCTTTGACGAGATGACTGACCTATCAAAAGTCGCCCGCGAAACGCTGGCGGCGCTGGCAACCATTTGGCCGTTACAGATTGTGTCCCAACAGAAATCGCTAGACGGTACCGAGAAATTTCTCTTACAACTTTCCGATGGCAAGCGGATAGAATCGGTGCTGATTCCGGAAGAGGACCGTTTGACGCTCTGCGTCTCTTCCCAGGTCGGGTGCACCCTCGACTGTAGCTTTTGCCTAACGGCACAACAGAAGCTACAACGCAATTTAAGCGCCCATGAAATCGTCGGTCAGGTCCTTACCGTCCAACGCGTGCTATTTGATCGCATCAACGGAGAGGGAACGCGGTGTCGGCCCTCTCAGCCCGCCACGTACCCCGGAATAACGAACGTCGTCCTTATGGGGATGGGGGAACCGCTTGCGAATCTGACACAGGTGACAGAGGCGCTGCTCCAGATGACCGCGCCGCTTGGATTAGGGTTTTCTCCCCGCCGCATTACGGTCTCAACGGCCGGGCTCGTCCCTCAGATGAGAGAGTTCTTGAACGGCCCCACACGGGCAAACCTTTCCGTATCGTTAAACGCCACCACCAATCGTGTGAGAGACGCGATCATGCCGACCGTCAATCGGCTCTATCCGCTGGATCAGTTGCTTGCTGCCTGTAAAGAGGCCCCCTTGCCCAAACGCCGAAACATCACTTTTGAGTACGTTCTGCTCTCCGGCATCAACGACACCCCGGAAGATGCAGTCCGTTTAACGCGTCTCGTGGCACCTATTCGGTGTAAGGTCAATCTGATTCCCTTTAACGAATTTCAGTCGTCCCCCTACCGCCGCCCATCCGATGCTACTATTTTTAAGTTTCAGGAAGTCCTCCTCCGTGCAAAGATAACCGCCACACGAAGAAAGAGCCGCGGAAGGGATATCTTGGCCGCCTGCGGTCAGCTTAGCAGCTTGGCATTTCACAACCCACCTATATCCGTTGAACACAACGCGTATGACACATAGGGTACAGCAGCTCGCACCGGGGCCCCCAAAACAATGTTTAAATGTTTTGGGGTGGGCAGCCGTTTGGCCGCGCAGTAGGTTTTTTTGACTTTCGGTAACGCAATCGCTAGAATGGGGCCAAGTGAAGGTTCTAAAATAGAATTCTAAGTTAGATGATGACATATTCTCCTTCTCGGCTTGATACCTATCGGCAGTGTCCGCAAAAATTCAAATTTCACTATATTGACCACCTTTCTTCCCCCACTGAAGGCATTGAATCTTTCATGGGATCGCGTGTCCATGAAACGTTGGAGCGGCTCTATTGTGGCCTCCGTTATAATAAAGTGCTTTCGCTTCCGGAGGTATTGGCCGATTACAAACAGAGATGGGAGTCGGAATGGCATGATCACGTCCAGATTATCCGGGAAGGGTTAACTCCGGACGATTACCTGTATGTGGGTGAGCAGTGCTTAACGGATTACTATCATCGGTATGCCCCCTTTAATCAGAGCCGCACCTTAGGGGTTGAATATCCACTCCGGTTTAGTCTGGATCCTTCCGGCAAATATGTGATGCAGGGCAATGTTGACCGTCTGAGTCAGCCCAAAGAGGATGTGATTTGGATCCATGATTATAAGGCAAAAGGGTTTCTGCCTACCCAGGATACCGTAGACGCGGACCGACAATTGGCCTACTATCAGATGGGGGTGCAACAGCTCTGGCCGCAAACCAAAGAGGTCGTCCTCGTCTGGCATTATCTTATATTTGACCGGGAATTCCACTCTTCTAGAACCCAGGCATCGTTGGAGGCGTTGCGGCAGGAAACAATTGCTCTCATCCAGGAAATCGAATCGGCAACGACCTTTCCACCCAAACAAAGTAGCCTATGTGATTGGTGCGAGTATCGCAACATTTGTCCTCTCTTTCGGCACCTCTATGAAACCAGTACCCTGCCCAAATCTACCTATGAAAAGGAAGAGGGCGTAGCCCTCGTCAATCGGCTGGCGGCCCTACAGGCCGAAGAGGTTTCGTTGGGAATCGAAATGGACAAGGTAAAGGAAGCGCTGTGCGCGTACGCGGCACAGAAGGGGGTGGAAACCGTTTTCTCAAAAACGCACAAGGCGCGTATCCGTACGTATGACAACACCCAATTCCCCGGACGAAACGACAACGGGCGGCAGGCATTGGAAACGCTGTTAAAAAGGGAAGGGAAATGGGAAGAAGTGTCTTCGCTCAATACGGTTGCACTCTCTAAAGCACTTCAAAACGGAGCATGGGGTTTGGAGCTGTCCTCCGAGGTACAAAAACATGGGACGCCTCACAAAAGTTTATGGGTAAAGGTCTTTCCCCTCGATGAAGGCGCAAAAGAACACCGGTTTTAGGGCCGCTAGCTCAGTTGGTAGGGGGAATGAGGAACCGGTACACTGGATCATGTACAGAACACCGGTTTTAGGGCCGCTAGCTCAGTTGGTAGAGCACCGCCCTTTTAAGGCGTGTGTCCCGGGTTCGAGTCCCGGGCGGCTCACGGGTGTCGTGCGCGGTCGGCCAGGATTATGTCGCTTGCCTTCTCACTGATCATGTAAACGGACGTCACGATGAAAAAGCCTGGAATCTCCGGAAAGACGGAGGCGTCAACGACCCTCAGGTTTTCGGTCCCGTGCACATGAAAATCGCCCTCTACCACCGCCATTGGGTCGTCCTTTGTCCCGATCTTACAGGTACAGGAAGCATGGTGTCCCCAGGCATTGTCCTTAATGAATTTCCGAAGGTCATTTTTCGACGTCATCTTTCCTCCGGGTAAAACCTCCCGTACCACAATCCCCTGAGTGCGATCCATAAGGACACCTCTAAAAACCTGCCGCTCTCGGCCCAAGTGCAAGGGCTACTGCGCACAGGAACCGGAATATATCTTTAGCCTATGATAGTAAGGCGCAGGAAGAATGCATCACTCGGTCATTTTATGGTAGGCTGGGGAGCACATAGGGGTGTCAGGTGGGAGATGGCAGGAAAAGACGGCAACGGGCATACCTCTGAACGTTCTGAACGGCATGGGTTGTCTGCCGATGTAGACGTTAATCTATCGGATAGCGTAGAGGGCAAGGCATACACTGCACACGCGATAAACGTTAGTGCGGGGGGATGCTGTCTAAAAACCGACGCCCCTTTAGAAAAATCTCAAGTCATTCAACTAAGACTGAGGCTTACTGCGACGGACGCGGCCCTTCCCGTCAGTGCGGAAGTTTGCTGGGTGGATACCCTAGCGGGTAATCGCGGATATCTCGTCGGCCTCCGATTTATTGATGAGGAACCTCTTTAATGTCTTCCACAGACCGGCAGATTGAGGATGCCGTTGCAGATATTCGGGCGGGACGGATGGTCGTCCTCAGTGATGACGAGGACAGAGAAAACGAAAGTGATCTCGTTATGGCTGCAGAGGCGGTGTCACCGGAGGCCATCAATTTTATGGCCAAATATGGAAGGGGACTGATCTGTCTGTCGTTGACGGAGCAGCGGTGCGAACAGTTACGACTCCCGCAGATGGCTTTGGACAATACCTCTCCCTTTGGAACAGCCTTTACCCTGTCCATTGATGCCAGTCACGGCATTACAACGGGGATCAGTGCCAATGACCGCGCAGTTACTATCCGGACGGCCATTGCAAAAGAAACGGTGCCTGCAGATCTCGCGCGACCCGGGCACGTGTTCCCTATCCGCGCCCAAACAGGCGGTGTCTTAAAACGTGCCGGACAAACGGAAGGGTCCCTCGACCTTGCCCGTATGGCAGGGCTCGTCCCTGCCGGAGTTCTTTGCGAGATTATGAATGACGACGGGACAATGGCACGGGGTCACGATATTGAGGCGTTTACCAAAAAGCATCACCTGAAGTGGATCACGATTCGAGACCTCATTCAGTACCGGATGAAGCGAGAGTGTCTGGTACAGCGCGTGGCCGATGCCGACCTTCCGACGCATTCTGGCACCTTTCGAGCGATTGCCTACCAAAACAAGCTGAGCGACCAGCTTCATATTGCCCTTATCAAGGGAGAGAGTAGACCGGATACGCCTGTCCTGGTACGTGTGCATTCAGGTTGCATTACGGGCGATGTTTTTGGCTCCATACGCTGTGATTGTGGAGAACAATTACATACGGCAATGCTTAAAATAGAGCAAGCAGGTGAGGGGGTATTGCTCTATCTTAACCAAGAAGGCCGCGGTATCGGCCTGTTAAACAAATTAAAGGCGTATAAGTTACAGGACGCCGGCAGCGATACCGTGCAGGCAAATCTTTCCTTGGGGTTCAAGGCCGACTTAAGAGACTATGGCATTGGCGCACAAATTTTGGTTGATTTAGGCCTACGCAAAATTAGATTAATGACCAACAATCCGCGGAAGATCATTGGAATTGAGGGCTACGGGCTAGAAGTTGTCGAACGCATCCCCATTGAAACCGTACCGCGGGAGAAGAATATCCACTACCTTCGCACCAAAAAAGATAAGATGGGACATCTTTTGAATCGGGTGTGAAGGGTATGCGCGGTCAACCTCTTGAATCAAAAACCTATTATCACGATAGACGGGCCCGCGGGTGCAGGCAAGAGCAGTGTGGCTTCTGCACTTGCAAAACGTCTCGGATTTACCGTCCTTCACTCCGGACTTCTTTACCGGACCGTGGCGTGGCAGGTTGTGCAACAGTCCATTGATCCTATGGATCGGGAGGCCGTTGAGGCGCTTTGCCCATCGCTACCGCTTGAAACGCCGGAAACAACGGCCGCTCTGCACACAACAGAGGTTGATCATATCGCATCCATTATTTCTACCTATCTTGGCGTACGGGCTAATCTGCTTTCCGTTCAACGTGCGCTTGCTGGTAATGGAGGAGTCGTCGCGGAAGGGCGCGACATGGGAACGGTTGTTTTCCCTGCGGCCGATCTGAAATTTTATTTAGACGCATCGCCAACGGTACGCGCACAGCGGCGTCTTCAGCAGGGACGAGGAACCCGAGAAAGGGCAGAAGTCGAAGCGGCTATGGTAAACCGCGACAACCGAGATCATTGCCGAGCAATAGCGCCACTTACCGCAGCACACGACGCTATTATCATAGACTCCACCCGTCTAACCCTAGAGACTGTGGTAGAGACCCTACTCAAAGAAATCAATCGGAAAATTTATTGACTCTTTGCATTGGCTTCTCGTATAATACCACCCTCGATGTTGTTATTCGTGGTCGGCCCCGGTTCCTTCCTCGTTTCAGTTAAACTCTTAAACCTATATTTCGGAGAGATTTATGGTCAGGGTCGCAAGGGGTTTAAGTATACTCCTGTTTTTATCGTTGATAGTCTCGATTTGTCCAACCCTGTCCTTTGCGCAGGGAAGAACATCCACAAACGCTCTTTTACCGCCTTGTCCGGTTTTACCACCGGCCGTGACGGAGCCATGTGAAGAGGCCCCTTCTCTGACACCACCAACCCAAACATCACCGGGTCCGACCATGGAAGCGCCCGCCCCTCTCCCTTTGAAAAGGGCTAAGACGGAAAAAATTGAAGAACCCGATACGGAAAAACTCGAAGAACCGGACAGTGTGCTGCCGGCAGACTTTCGCAGAGGGTTAGTAAGGTTTGGGCAGGTGTTTTTTGAGCCGGCAAGGCGAAGGATTCTTGAACTGGAGCGCCGTGTCATCAGCGGGGAAACGTCGCTGCCTACGGTGCAGCAACGCGACGCCATTTCCGGGTTCGTTGGACCGCTTGAGATGGTAAGCTCGTCCGTGTATGCGACCATCCCCAACCGTTACGTGTTATCTCCAGGGGATAGCGTACAGATTAGCTATTGGGGCACAATGCTTGACCTTCAACGGGTAAAATTAGTCGTTGATGAAAAAGGAGAGGTCATTATTCCACAGGGTGGAGTAATGGTTGTGCGTGGGATGACATTAGATCAGTTCCAAAAGGCCGTGAAGGAAGAGCTACGCCGGGTTACCGTGGAAGACCTGGAATTGATTGCCACACTAGACCAGCTAAAAAGCATACAAATATTTGTAACGGGAGAGGCGTTTAGGCCGGGCAGCTACGCCGTCAGCGCAGCCACAACCCTGTTTAATGCCCTTTATGCGGCGGGGGGGCCGTCTGACCGAGGATCGCTTCGGGACATCCGCCTGTTGCGTAATCAACTGGAAACCAGGGTGGATATGTACGACTACCTCCTACGTGGCGATAGTGAAGCCGACTTCCCCCTCAGGCCCGGTGACACCATTTTTATTCCGGTTGCCACACGGACGGTTGCTATACGAGGCGAGGTCGTTCGCCCCGGGATCTATGACCTTAGGGAGAACGAAAACATAGAGGCCTTGATTGCACTTGCCGGTGGTATCAAAACGACGGGTATCCTGCAGCAGGTACAAATCATTTCGCTTACTCCCAATAAAGAGAGGAAGATTTTAGAGGTAGAACTGCCCGATGCCGGTATCATTCCAAACGTGCCGTTATACAATGGCGACGTGGTAACGGTTCAGGCCATCCTCCCCATTATTGAAAATCAGGTTCTGTTGCAGGGCAAGGTAGAGCGGCCAGGGGTTTATGCGCTCAAGCCGGGGATGCAGGTGTCGGACTTGTTCAGCGACATCAACCGGCCGCTGGGAGAGGCCTATTTGGAGCGGGCTGATCTTATTCGCCTAAATGCCGATAAACGAACAACCACACTCATTCCCGTTGCCCTCGGCAAGGCACTTGAAAAGGACCCCGCCTATAATATTCCGCTGGCCTCGATGGACAGGCTGGTCGTCTATTCAAAATGGGAGATTGCCTTCCATCCGGAACGTGAGGTGACCGTGGCGGGGTCGGTGCAGCGGCCGGGCAAATACCCGCGGTCCGACAAGATGACCCTACGTGACCTCCTTGTTGTGGCAGGCGGCGTCCTGCCAGAGACCCACCTGTTGCGCGCAGACCTTTCACGCTACGACTTTGCACGCGAGATCACCACCCTCATACCGGTCAATCTGCACAAACTGCTCAACGGGGACGATACCGAAAATATCTTGCTTGCCGACCGGGACGCCCTCCGTGTCTATTCTGAAAAAGAGGCGCAGTTTATCCCAGAACATACGGTTACCCTCACAGGGTCGGTGCAGCGGCCGGGGATCTATCCGCGTTCGAAGGGGATGCGGCTGTATGACCTATTTTCAGCCGCGGGCGGGCCACTTCCCAGCGCCCACGATACCATTGAAATTGTGCGCGCCAGAACCCAAGGGGCGTTGACACTACTTACTGCGAACCTCACGGGCATCTTGAAGCGGGACCCGGCCTCTGACCTCCTTATCGAGGATGAAGACGTGGTCATGGTGCGCAGGAAGACGGAGTTTTTTGATAAGCCGTTGTTTGTCACGCTGAACGGGGAGGTCGCTCGCCCAGGAACGTACCCGCTTCGCACCCGCGATGCGCGTTTTAGCGACATCCTTAAGATGGCCGGTGGTTTTACACCGCTGGCGTACCCGAAAGGAACGGTTTTTACAAGGAAAAGGGAGTATCTGTCCTCACCTGAGCAGACCGGGGACCTTTCCTTTGCCAACAGCCTTATCAACATTATCAACGATTCCGATTACGAACGGCAGTTGGCGAGAAGCGCCTATCTTACGCGCAAGGAAAAAGAGGAAAAGGCCCAGGTATCGGGGTTGACGGGAACGGACCTTTTTTCGAAGACGTCCACTATTGCGTCAAACGTTGGCGAGACCACAAGACAATTTGTAAGCGCCGTTGAAGACCAGCCAGCGGTGGTCAGCCGGTCACGCAAGTTTGGTGAACATGAGCTGCAGACAACAGGGAGGCTCATTGTTGACATAGAAGGTAGCGATCCCTCTTTGAGAGACGGAGACGTCATTACCGTCCCCCTCAGGCCCACGACGGTGGACGTGGTGGGGGCAGTGATCCGGCCCACCACCATTGCCTATCGGAGCGGTAAGGCGGAGGTCTACATTGACTTGGCCGGCGGATATGCAGAGGATGCCAACACGGAAAAGGTCCTGGTGCTTGGGGTAGATGGTTCTATGCGCCAGGCCAATGAGGTCAAACGTATCCATCCCGGAGACGTGATCTACGTGCCCCCTAAGGTGATTACGCTGGAGGTTGTGGATACAACGGACAAAATTATTGACGCTGTTAAATATGCGCTCACCACCATTGCCAGCGTGATCGCCTTTGTTGCCTTAATCGGAACGCTCTAGGGCACCCTCCCAGGAAACGATGGATGACGATGAGATAAATCTGCTTGATTATTGGCGTGTTCTGGTTAAGCGGAGGCGCCTGATGGTCAAGATCGTCGTCGGGGCCTTTGTTGCCTCTGTCGTGATTAGCTTGGCCTTGCCCAAGGTCTATACGGCCGAGACGGTCATCCTCGCCGCACAAAGCGAAAACAGGATTTTAAGTTCGCTAACAATGGGTATGGAGACAGGTCCCAGCGCCCCTTCCTTCTTTTTTGGACAAAATGAAGTGGCCAAACGTTGGGAGGCCATATTGAGGAGTCGGTCTGTTCTTGACGTTATTCTCAAACTGTTTGGTCTGGTAGAGGTTTTTGAGGCAGAGACGCAGGAAGATGCCCGCAAGTCACTCGAGGACATGGTGGATATTAAAACATCCAAAAATGATACCCTCTCCATTGCTGTGACCGATGAAGAGCCGAAGCGGGCGGCGGATATTGCCAATGCGCTGGTTCAGGCGCTGGACACTTTTAACAAAAAGACCGTGATGACGTCTGGGGGACGGGCACGGGAGTTTATAGAAAAGCGGCTTGCCGAGGTCAAGAAAGACCTGGCCCGAGAAGAAGAGGCCTTGCGCGCCTTTAAGGAACAGAATAAGTCGCTTGAGGTGACCGCACAGGCCGGATCCATTGCGGCGGCGGTTGGGGCCGTTCAGGGCCAGTTGATGGCGAAGGAAGTAGAACTTGAAACGCTCCTTTCGTACGCCACATCCCACAATCCACGGGTTGACCTGATCAGGAACGAGGTCGCCGGGCTGCAAAGAAGTCTACGTGAGTTAGAGTCCGGAAGGCGTGGAGACCGTGTCGGCGGGACGGTGTTTGTCCCGCTCGAGGAAGTCCCCGGTCTGTCACTACAGTACGCGCGACTCGTCCGTAACGCAGCCATCCAGGGAACGTTATACGAGGTTCTGGCCAAGCAGTATGAGATAGCCCGTATTCAGGAGGCACAGGATACACCGACGATACGTATTATCGATCATGCGGTTGTCCCAGAAAAAAAATCCGGGCCACGGCGAGCGCTAATCGTCCTGCTTGCGACGTTTACTGCCGGGTTCTTTGCTGTTTTTACGGCCTTTTTCCTGGAATGGCTTGAGAGGACCAAACAGCCGTTGGCCCAAGCGTCTCCCCAAGCGTCTTAATGATGAATGATGGCGATACGAATTACGCTAAACGGTGAAACACGGGAAGTTATCGCGGGAATCAGCCTACAGGCGCTCCTTACGCAATTAAATATCGCCAGTCGGCGGATTGCCGTAGAACATAATCTACAGATCGTTGATCCGGAACGGTTCGATCAGGTACCCATAAAGGCCGGTGACCGTATTGAGATTATCGGTTTCGTCGGAGGCGGGAGATGGTAGAAGGGAATGGGGAAAGAGAGGGAGGGGTAGATCAACCGCTTACGATCCATGGCGTTGTTCTATCCTCCCGCCTGATCGTTGGAACAGGCAAGTATGTTTCTTTTGAAGCCACGCAGAAAGCCGTGGAAGCAAGCGGGGCTGATTGTGTAACGGTTGCCGTACGGAGGGTGAATATTCTGGATCGCCATTCTGAAAATCTGTTGGATTATCTTGACCCAAAACGCTACCGCATTCTTCCCAATACGGCAGGCTGTTATACGGCAGAGGAGGCCATCCGGACGGCACGTCTAGCGCGTGCAGCGGGGATTTCCGATTGGGTCAAACTAGAGGTTATTGGCGACCCGAAAACGTTATTCCCGGACAATGAGGCCCTACTTACGGCTACCCGTACGTTAGTTAAGGAAGGTTTTGTCGTCTTTCCGTATACGAATGACGATCCCGTGATGGCCAAGAAACTTGAGGATGCAGGGGCCGCAGTTGTCATGCCGCTGGCGGCCCCCATTGGTTCCGGCCTAGGCGTCCGAAACCCCTATAACATCCGTATTATGATGGAAACCGTCTCTGTCCCTATCATCTTAGACGCGGGGGTGGGTACCGCTTCCGATGCGACCATCGCCATGGAGTTGGGGTGTAGCGGCGTTTTGATGAACACCGCCATTGCCGAAGCCAGATTTCCATTTCAAATGGCCAAAGCTATGAACTATGCCGTTCGCGCCGGACGCTTAGCCTACCTTGCCGGCCGCATGCCCAAACGGCTCTATGCAACAGCCAGCAGCCCTCTTGAGGGAATACTAACCGGATGAAATCCCTAGCCCCGCAGCCGGCGCTCCGGCCCCCTTAACCAAGGAGGGGAGGAATAAGCAATGGATTGCGCGTTTCACATCGAAGGCTTCTCTGCCTTTTATGGCACGAACCAGGTGCTTAAAAATATTCGGGTCAAGATTCCAGAGAAGTCCATCACCGCCGTGATCGGTCCGTCGGGATGCGGAAAGAGCACCTTTATCCGCTGCCTCAACCGCATGAACGATCTGGTACCTACCTTCAGGGTTGAAGGGGAAGCGCTCTACAAGGGAACTCCGATTTATGATATGGATGCGATAGACATTCGGCAAAAAATTGGGATGGTTTTTCAAAAACCCAATCCTTTTCCAAAAAGCATCTATGAAAATGTTGCCTACGGACCTAAAATTCACGGGATGAGGCGAAAGGCCGCGCTAGATGAGACCGTTGAAGCAAGTTTAAGGCAGGCTGCCTTGTGGGATGAGGTAGCGGACCGTTTGGAACAATCGGCACTAACCCTCTCCGGGGGGCAACAACAAAGGCTCTGTATTGCACGGGCACTAGCCGTTTCGCCCGACGTCCTGCTCCTTGATGAGCCTACTTCCGCAATTGATCCAATAGGGACCGCGCGTATAGAGGAACTATTAAATGAGTTAAAAACTAATTATACGGTTGTTATGGTTACCCACAACATGCAGCAGGCCGCTCGTATTTCAGACCGTACGGGATTTTTTCTGATGGGGGAGCTGATTGAGTACAACAAAACGTCAATACTGTTTACCAATCCTGCGGACCCACGGACGGAGAACTATATCACCGGGCGGTTTGGATAAAAAGGAGGGGATTCCCCCCTTTAAGGGCATCCCCGTCTTCCTGCTTAAGAACACGCAAAAAGCGCTGCTTCGGCTTCGTTTGCGTAACGCTCGGCGGCTTGCAAATACGGCCTCGCGTGGCGCCAACCCACATCGGCCTGCTTATAACCCGCCCAAACTAACTGCACATCGAGCTTCGCAAGCCACGGCCCCGCGCACTGAAAGCCCTTATGCTGCTTCATTTGAAAGGCCTTCTCCCAAAGATCGTCCCGTATCTTCATGCTTCCTGGAATAACTGCAGTGCGTGTAGTCATCACCGGTGACCGGGCTTCCAGTTGCTCAATAATAACAACAGCCTCATGGGTAGCCGCTCTAACAACAGATACATCCCCGCCAACGGTATGTTCATCCAAGGCGAACCAAAGCCATGCACCGGCCTTTGTCAGATGGTAGTTCGACGGAGGTATCCCAGCCTCGGCCAAGTGCTCAATACGCCTCTCCAAATACTTAATCTGGTTCAATTCGCCAACAATCGGCTGAACAGCCCCCACAGACATATCCTCCGGCCCATCCGCCTCTACCGCGAAAGCGCTATCCATGTTCGTATGGTAACAGGCCAAAACAAGTAAGAAGAAACCGGCAAAAAAACTAAGGCGTCTCTGCAATAACATTCTGCTTATACTCCTAACAACATTAGGGAACCTCTAAAAACCTACTGCGCGTACAACCTACTGCGAGCTGCTGTGCTCTGAATCCCCGTGCCCCTCTCCCGCAAAGCGGACGAGGGTAGCCTTGCTAGTTGATGGCCGTCAGGCGATCACTGAACAAATCTTCATCAAACTTGAGGCGGACCCTAAAATAAGTGCCCTTATCTGTGTAATCTTGTCCGGTTAAATCGTCGTCTGAAAAACCAAGTAAGTTATAGCCACCCGAAAGCCATACATTACTGTCCGCCAGATAGCCTACTTCCGCCCCCAAACCGTACTGGTGGGTATCCCCCTCAAATAGGTCTCTGGCAATAAGACCTATATCCCACCGATCTTTCATGTCGTACGTTAGACGACCACTAATAAGATTTGCATTGTTCTTTGAATAGAGGTCATTGGACGTCTCTTTCACCCATTTGGTTGCATAACGACCCGAGACTTGTAGCCGATGTGATGGCTGGTAGTGAAGATGCATAGACAGAATATGAACGCTGCGGCGAAGCGTCAACCCTGCAACAGTGCTGTCCGCTTCCCTCTTGAATTCATACTTGCCGAGCGCATTCCAGACATCCGTATCCGTGTCGCGATAGGCAAGTCCCGCCTGCAACCGCTCCCCCCGCTTACTCCCGGCATCTTTGCTATCCGCAACAAAAAAGGTATTTTTTGCCAGAAACGTCCAATCACGATCCAGTTTGCGCGCCAAACCCACGCTACCCAGGAAGTTGCTGCCTGCCCGGCCCCAGCGCCGCTCAACACGAGCGGTCCCTTTCCACAGCGGCATCGGGGTGTATTCAAGACCAATGGCCACGGCCGTCCCGTCGGCCCCTCCCCCACCCGTTGGGCTGCTCGAATCAAGTGTTTTCGTCCGCTCGTAACTTGTATTCATCCGGAGCCCCTCTGCAAGATGCCACAGATTGCGCAGGCCAATGGCCGCGTCCGTCTCTCGGCCGGAAAATGCATCCCGCGCGCGATACTCCGTAAAGAGGTGCCCGTCTCGCATATAATTAGTGTCCACCCCAAAGAGCGTCACATGCTGGGTTTGGCTGGGGGTTAAGACATACCGCCCACCTATACTGGAGACAAACTCATGCCTCGCATAAACTCTCCCACGGCTTGCAAACTGATAGTCCCCACCTACGGCAATGGCCTTCAGGCATTCTGTTTGTGCCCCACCCCTTGTAAAGCTTCCATGTGTAAAACAACGCGAGAAATGGTCGGTATCCTGTTCATACTCACCAAAAACGTTCAATTGGGGAAGCGTAGGGATTTGGGCCCCAACTTTTATGCGCAGGCTGGTATTGCTAAACTCACCCACGGAACTAACCGTACTTGCCGGCGTGGGTGTCTCTTTGGAATGGCGAACGCCCGTTTCAATGCGGACATTGTTGTCAAAATGTTTCTCCACGGAGGCGGATAGCCCGGTCCTTTCCCCACCGGTACGCACGTCCCTACTTTGCAAGCCTTCTACGCGTAGCGTGTTTCGTGGAGTCATCTTATAGGTCAACTGTAAGCCGGACTCCATCCTTCCCTGGGCAAGCCCGGAGGACGGATTGACAAAGTCGGCGTCGGTCCTGCCGGAATGGAGCCTCGCCTGCAGCCTCTCTCCCTGGTGCCTAAGCTCCGTGCGCACCCCGGAACCGGAACCCACGCTGGATTTGTGGCTAGACGCCCCTTCACCAATCAGGTAGGTCTTCTCCCCCAGCCGGAACGATATATTCCCACTCCGCAACTGGTAGTCGTCCTGCGGATTATTCTCATCCACCGAGGAGAACCCCAGCTCTACCCGATCCGTCACTTTTAATTGCCCATCAAGGCCGGCCACCCAAAAATCTTTCCCCCCTTGATCGGCCTCATAGGTTACCCGGATAACGACGGGGTTGAGATTTTCATCAACGCTTGGGATCGGACGACGGAATAGGAGGGAGCGACTAAACTCATCAAAGGTATAATCATTAAACCGGACCATGCGTTGTGTCTTCAGGGTAACACTGGGCTGGTTACGGTCATAGGTAACAATCTCCACCTGTTCGCTATTGGGTGCAGGGATGGCCGCTGGGTCACTTAAGAAGTAAGGGCCGGAGATCCCCTTGCCGGGGATAAGGTCTATCACGTGTCTAAGGCTGTCTCTGCTGGCAAAGGCGTTGAGGTTAAACTGCCCGTTCTCCCCATGCACCCTTACTCCCGTTAAATTACGATTATACCGACCGAGGTTTTTGACTTCTCCACTCGATTGCGTTGTAAAGTCGCCGTACATCGCATAGGAGCGGTTTTTGTCTACCCGGATGTAGAACCGCTGCGTTGACTGGGCATCATACTCACGGATAGAGGAATCGCCGTAGACCGGGTAAAACTCATCCGGCTGAATATCCCTAAAGAGCCGTTCTCTCGTCTCTTTGTCAGAGTCATAGCCCATCGTCAGGAGCGCATTTCCCCTAATTTTTCCTTTCAGGAAGAGGGCGGCACGTCCACCCGCAACAGACCTGTCATCGTCGGATCCGGAGGTTAGATGCCTAAGCTCATCCTCAAACCCGTCTGCTTTGTGCGCCGGGACAAGGTCACGACTATCAAAATTATTGAAGTTAACCGTCCCTTCAATAATGCCTACCGCCACCATCGGCCGCACATCAGGGATAAACGATACCCGTGCCTCCGACCGAATCGTTCCGGACAATGCCCTCACCACTCCTTCACCAGGGACTTGCGGTGCCAGCAGTAAATACTCGGAACGCCCCCCCTCTATAAAGACTTGGACATTTGGCTCAACCGAGTCTACATCTTCCACCTGTAAGCGACCCAGGCTTGCCTCAAGGGTAACGGGCGTTCGCACAGTGACGGGTACGCCATTTGCGTCCATTAAACGAACAATCACTTCAGCCGGCGCATGACCATCGGCCGGAACCGACTCCGGGGCTTCGATCACAATGCGACCCAACTGCCCCGGTGCGATCACTCGAATCGCCTGGCTACCAACGATCTTCTCTCCATCACTCTGACTGACCTCAAGAAGATTTTCACCCGCCTTCAGGTCTACCCCGATATACTCCAAGACCGCAATGTGTTCCTGTTCCGAGGCAATACGCTTGCCAACGCGTGTGACGGGAATTTCGTCTCCATTGAGGGTTAACCGGAACGGAAATTCAGAACTCCCCTTTACCCGAACCTGTGTCTGACTGACCGGCAGGATATCTTTATCTCGTAGGTTGATAAAACCGACCTCAGATGTCAGGCCGGCCATGATCTCCTCAAGGGACGGGGTGAATGTGGGGGCCTCCCGGATCGGTTGCTTGGGCAGAAGTGAGTTGCGATCCGTTAGAGTCTCATGTACAGGCTCCGGCACGACGGACTCGAAACGGCTCGACCGTGTCCCTTCACCTAAAACACCACTTGCGGGCAATGACTTTGGATCGGCCGGGACCGGACGGTCTACCTCCGTTGGCATTTTCGCAGAAAGCCCACGATCCGTCTCTGCAACAAAGACCTCTCCACCGTCACGACGTCGTTTGACTTCCTTCACAACCCCTTCACCGCACGACCCTTCGGCAAAATTGGCCTTGTTAATTTGTCCGTCCTTTAGATCAACAAACTGGCTACCCGCATCAAGCGCGTTCCGATGAGACAGATCAATCAGCTCTGACCCACGCGGCATGGAAGTATAGTCAAGTTTCAAGACATGCGTTTTTGAACGTATGCCATAGAAGCTATATTTCCCCTCACTATCTGATATCGCCGATGTCCCGTCTTCCAAAAAGACCCTTACCCCGGGGATGCCAAGCTCGCTAGGTTCTTGACGACGGTTCCGGTTACAGTCCAGAAAGACCTTACCGACAATGTAGCCCTCGCTGCTAAAAACCCCTCCTTGTACTTTTACAACTGCCTGTGCCCGATTCGACTCGGTCACCCCACTGAACGCCTGTGCTTTATTGGTGCCATCGCCTTGCAGCGCCCCCGGCCCCACACCTACCCGATAAGTCAGGGTGACCGTCTCGCCGTTGGCAATGGAACCCAGCGAGAACGAAAGCTTAGGCCCTGCACCACCCGTCGGGTCAGCAATCGCAACACCATTTCGACGGGCCGTCCCGGTCTGGTACGTAAACCCGGCCGGCAGGACGTCGTCCACATGCAGCAGCGTCAGTGGAGTCGCGACCCCCGTATCATTTTTTACAGCAACGGTGTAGTCAATCAAATCCGCGATCTCCGCCACGGTACGAGAGGCCTTTTTATCAATAAACAAACCGCTAGCCGGTATCGGATCGAGAGGTACATCCAGAAAAACCGGCCCCGTCGCCTCGGTAACCGCAAACTCACCTCCGTATGACCCGGAAGGGTCTATCCGCCTACCTGCAGGAAGCTCCCCAATCGGTACGGTTGAGGGAAAGCGGTGGCCGTTGGGCGCAATAATAACGAGTTTATACCGGCTTGCCTCAACCAGCGGGAACTCGAATAGCCCGTCCACCCCGGTAACCACCGTACTGGGCGCCGGAACGATACTCCCGTCGGCAAGACTCTTCTTTACTATCGCCGGCTGACCCGCAAGCCCGCCATTGCCGGCACCTGTCACGTCAATCAGCGTAACGGTTACCCCAGGAATCGGTGCGTTGGTCTTGCTGTCGAAAACGATACCGGCTGGATCAATGAGAACCTCCGCCTCAACGCCCGTCGTCTCACACCCCTGCAGCTTTGCAAGGATTTTATCGTTTTTCACGAGCTGCATCTTCTTGTCGCCTGGCTTGGGGACGGCAGAGTCTTCCGTCTCAACAAACGGTAGTATCCGGAAAAGCCCTGTGTTGGGGCCGGACTCGGTGGCCACAAACTCTTCCGTGTCACCGGTCAGCTTAGACGTTAGGATAATGACGCCATCCCTGATGGTCGTGTTCCCCGCATCTATCTGCGTTGGAGAGACATTGCACCCAAGGGCATCCGTCTGCAAGAAAAGCGGATTTCCAAGCCTTGTATGGGTAATAGGCACCTTATAGTCGGGGGTATAGTACTTAAGTACCGGGTCGCCAATCTTAACAAGGGTATTAATGGCCGTATCCGTCACATCCTCACCGCTTGGCCCCTTGGTTGTACTGGTCGCCTTTAGTTCCATACTAAAAGGTCCCCCGCTACCTTTGAGGGGAAGGGTCACCTTGATATAGACGGTAAATGACTCCCCCGGCGCCAATAGTCCGGTATCCGGTTTGCCGTTTCCATCGGTATCAAATAGCTCTATCAGCTCGCCACCGCCACCGTCCCTAAAGAGGCGGAACGTTGTCCCTGGAGGAAAACTCTGCTTCCCTTGCTCGATGTCAAACGTGTTAGAAGTATTCCCCTCGTTCGTAAAGACATTATCAAAATGGATGGTTCTGCCAACCGTTGCAGACAAGATGGTGTCGCCCTTCGCCTTGCCATCAACAGGATCCAGACTAAATTCCCCCCCTACCCGCTTGAGCACCTGGAAATCGGCCGTATTGCTAAGAAATCCTCCGAGACTATCATAGGCATACTCAGCCGTGTTCAAAAGGACTCTCGGACCAACACCCCCGTCCACGGTAACGCGGAAAGTGATAGTCCCCGTAGAGGATACACCGGACGATGGGACAGAGAAAATCATGACTGTAAGGGTCTGGGTCCCCGCATTGAAGTCGTAGGAGAGGGTGTCCGGCGTATTCCCCTGCTCATCTCCTGCCGCATCCGTTAGCACGGTGCCCCCGGAAAGACTCCACCGACCACTACCTGGGACGTAGTTCATCCCGGCCGGGATGCTATCAGTAATCTTAAAATCACGGGCCGGTCTTGCCCCGACATTCTTATAAGTCAGGGTATAGGTGTGTGGGCCAGATCCCGGTAGGCCGGAAGAGGATGAAACGGCCTTGGTCACATTGATAATGGCACCCTCCGTAACCTGTACCGTGTCCGTGTTTTTCACCCTCATAGAACGGTCAAAGGTCTCGGCCAATACCTCCACGATCCCCACGTCTCCGGCAACGGCAGTCGAAGGTACTGTGCCAGAGACAACAAAGTTAAACGTTGCACCGGATGCCAATCCGGTAACGGTGGTAATAGCGGCGGCCCCAGCATCGGCCACGCCATCCCCGTTCACATCTGGGAAAATACCTAAGTTGGAAAAATTAAACTGATCGCCAGTCCCTTGTGCCAAGGAAAGAGAGATCGTATCCTCGCCATTTCCCGTGTTAATCAGGATGTGCGGGAAGGAGACAGACCCACCGGGTGCAACCGATTTGGTCTGGTTGGCCGTTAAGATAAGCGCTCTGACCTGAAGCACGGTCGTCTTAAATACATTAGAGCGCAGCTCGTGCCTTTGCCCGGCAGAGGTGTAGGTCATTGTAGAGATGTTTTGGATAGTTATGCCGGCAGGCGGCGCGGCAGCGTACAGCGGCCCCCCCAACGGACCAAACACAAGTACGCCGGCAAGCCCCAGGGCCGCCCATCGTTGGCCCCCCGGCCACAATCGGAGTCCCGACCTGCACCCCCGACTGCAGTCGGCTCCCCGACTTTTTCGAAGAAACCCCCTACCCATACAGCCC